>NZ_JACIDV010000007.1 GCF_014196515.1 Rhizobium skierniewicense
CATCTCGAGAGCCGTCTGTTCGGGAGCAGGTTTCTTCAACATGTCCCAATGAATCATAACCCCCCCGATGTGACCAGGGGTTTGTCAGCAGTCTGAAATGGCCCCAGTCGGGGCCATTTTTCGTTGATGCTACATCCAGTATGGCGGGACGCCGTAGTAATCGTAGACCTTACGATCGTCGTTGCCGAAAAGGCTGTCATCATCGCGGTTTGCGAATTTGGGACCATTCTCGATCTGCTCTTTCGTAAGATCGATGCGATAGCCATCAAGCTCTTCGTCGTAATGCAGCTTTTCCCACGGCAGTGGATAGTAGTCGTCTCCGATGCCGAGAAAGCCGCCAAAGCTCAGAACGGCGTAGGCGACACGGCCCCCGCGCTTTTCCAGAATGACGCGCTGAATCGAGCCGATTTTCTTGCTGTCTGCACCGTAGACGCTCGTGCCTTCGACCTTGTCGCTGGCAATAAAACTTGGGGTATCCTTGACGTAAGGATCCTGACCGGGCTGAGGGGTGTGATGTACCATAACGTTTCCTCCTTTGCGTTATATTCGTTATGACTTGTAAATCCTCAGGCCGCGAAATCGTTCCGCCTTTTGTCCCCTTAATGCCAATCGAGCTTGTCCACCTCCTCGCGAAATGCAAAGCGCAGCAGATGGCTTTCGACCACCGATTTTGCTCGCTCCAGCTTTTCTTCGTCCGGTGCCGTGATGGCGATCGTCAGACGATCGCTATGCGCATCGAGGCTGGCCTTGCCGAAATCGAATTCGCAGTCCCCGTGGGTTTCGGAGTAGCTGACCTCGATCTTGTGGGCAAAGTGTTTGAAAAGCTGGACGAGATATTGACTGCCATTTTCCGTTGCCAATTCAGATTGCGCTACCAGCATGCTAGCTCCTTTGCATAAACATGATTTGATTTATCATGATTACTGCGGGAAGCGAGCTTTGACAAATGGAAAGTCCCTCACGGCGTCGCGGTCAAGCCCTGATACGTCCGACTCGCGCCAGCAGCATGACCGGCAAAATACCCACGATGACGATGGCCAACGCGGCGATCGACGCCTCCTCATAGGTGCCGCGTGCCGCCTCACCATACAGATGCGTGGCGAATGTCTCGAAGTTGAGCGGGCGCAGCAGCAGCGTCGCGGGCAATTCTTTCACGCAATCCACGAAAACGAGAAGGGCGGCTGCGGCTATCGCTGCCTTGGAAAGTGGCAGGTGGATGCTGCGGAAGGTTGCAGTCGAGGTGCGGCCTAGCGTGCGGGAGGCCTGATCGAGAGATAGGGGGATGCGGCTCAACCCCGCATCGATCCCGCCCCCTGCAATGGTCAGGAAACGTGCCATATAGGCAAAGATCAGGGCAGAGCCGCTGCCGATCAGCAAAAGGCCGGTGGACACTCCGAACCATTGCCGCATCGTCGCATCGACAAATCGATCGAACCCGCCAAGGGCGATCAGCACGCCGATGGCGATCACGGTTCCCGGTGCTGCATAGCCGACGGTTGCCAGGCTGAAAGACCAGCGCGAGACCTGACCCGGGACAAGCCGCATGGCGTAGGCGACCACCAGCCCTGCCACGATCGTTGCCATGGTCGCGACACCTGCAAACAGCACCGTGTTCATCGCCTCATCCGCAAACCGCTGCGATAGCCCGCTGAACTGAAATCGCTTCCATGCTTCCGTGACCAGATAGATCGCCGGGGCAATGAAGCCGACCAGGATCGGCAGACCACCAAGCAAAAATGCAGCAGCAGCGCGCGCCCCTTGAAGACGCGCGGGGGTCAGGGCGGTGCTTTTTTGTGCCGAGCTGGAGTAACGCTGCCGGCGCCGCGCCCATCGTTCCATGGCAACCAGCGCGACGACCAGAAGCAACATGCACAGCGCAATCTGCGCTGCCCCCGGCAAATCGGATTTGGTGACCCAGGTGGTATAGATGGACACGGTCAGCGTTCGCACGCCTAAAAACTCCGAGGCGCCGATATCGTTGAGCGCCTCCATCAGCGCGAGGCTGACGCCGACCGCGATGGCAGGGCGGGCAAGCGGCACCGCGACCTTGAGAAACAGCGCCCGCCTCGACGTGCCGAGCATACGCGCAGCATCGAGGAGGTTTCCAGCCTGCGTCAGAAACATCGCCCTGACCGGAATGTAAACATAGGGATACAACACGAAGCCGAGCAGGATGATGCAACCGGTCATCGAGCGGATATCGGGCAACCGAAATTCGCGCGGACTGGAATATCCCAGGATCCAGCGCATCGCTCCCTGCACCGGCCCCAGCGGATGCAAAATATCCAGATAGGCGTAGGCGACGATATAGGTCGGCATGGCCAGCGGCAACAACAACGCCCACTCCAGGAGCTTTCGCCCGCGAAAATCATAGGCGCTGACAAGCCAGGCACTGGTTGTGCCGATAACCCCTGCCAGAACGCCGACACCGAGCAAAAGGATCAACGTTTCGGGAAGGGCCGTGGTCAGCACTGTATCGCGCAGATGCGCCCAAAGACCGTTCGATCCCTTGATCGCTTCCGATAGCAGCGCCAGCAAAGGCTGCATGGCCAGCGCGGCGATGACGCAGGACGTCAACAGCCACCAGAATGCAGAGTTTATCCGCAGTCTGGGTCTGGACGAAATGGCTTTGGTGGTGCTGGCGTGCATACTGATCTTGGGGAATTGACCGTGCGAAAACACGGGTTGCTTGAAACAGGCAAGGCGCCCGCGTGACACGGGCGCCTGAGATCAAAGAGACCAAAGTCGCTGCTGTGGCCTGGACATCAACGCCCGTTCAAGGCGCTATGTCCCCTAGCCCTTAATTGTCGAAACCGACCTTGTCGACCAGTTGGCTGGCTTGCTTGCGATGAGATACGATTTCCGTCAGCGGCTTGGTATCGACTTTCAGGTCACCGAAAGAGGCAACGATCTTGTCGAGCGCCGCGCCCTTTTTAACCGGGTATTCGTAATTGGCTTCCGCATAGATCTTCTGGGCTTCATCGGAAACCAGATATTCCAGAAGCTTGACGGCCTCGGCCTTGTTCGGCGCGTTTTTGGCGACGGCTGCACCTGATACGTTCACCTGCGTGCCGCCATCCTTGAACGTTGGCAGGACGACCTTGATGGCCTCGCCCCACTTGACCTGCTCTTCGCCACCCTTGCCGGAGCGCATCAGGCCGACATAATAGGAATTGGCAATGCCGATCTCGCAAATACCGCCGAGAATATCCTTGGCGACATCACGGTCACCGCCGCCAGCCTTGCGGGCCAGATTGTCTTTCACGCCTGCCAGCCACTTTTCGGTGGCTTCAGCACCGTGGTGAGCAATGTAATCTGCAAAAAGTGCGGTGTTGTAAGGGTGCTGGCCTGCGCGAATGCACACCTTGCCCTTCCATTTCGGGTCAGCGAGGTCTTCGTAGTTGAACGTCGCGACATCGACGTCTTTGGCTGCGTAAAGAACACGAGCACGCATGGACAGTGCAAACCAGTTGCCCTTGGCATCGCGCAGTTCGGCTGGAATGGCCTTGGTGAGAACCTCGGATTCGACAGGCTGCGTCACACCCTTTTCAACCAGATCGACCAGATTTCCAGCATCGACCGTCATCAAAACGTCAGCGGGCGAGCTCGCACCTTCGCTCAAGACGCGCTCTGCCAGACCGTCCTTGAGGAATACGGAGTTAACTTTGACGCCGCTCTCCTTGGTGAAGGCATCCAGCAGCGGCTGCATCAGGGCCGGCTCGCGGGTCGTATAGATGTTCAGTTCCGCAGCATGTACCGCTCCGGCCGAAAAGGCCATGGTGCTAGCCAGAAGTGCAATTTTGGTGACGGTCAGTGATGTCATGCCTATGTCCCTGTGACGTGAAAATGATGTCGGAACTGCATGCACCATACCTGATCGGATAAATCAAGTTATGCGCACCCGGATTTCAGCGCGTTTCTCTCACTTTGAGTTGAATATAAGGGCTTTTTCCGGGTCTGAATTCAGATGTTCAATCTGAGGTAAAGGTCAGGACGGCCTCCTGCTCTACCAAAAGATTGACCTCCTCGACATCGAGAGGCATCCGGCGCATGCTGCGGACCCGCACGTCCTTCAGGAGGCCTTCCACGCTCACCGAAACCTGTTCGATCTCGCCCATGAACACACGGTCGGTGATGCGCCCGCAAATTGCCGCGCTGGTCTTGAACGGAGATATGGTGATCGCGGCGGGACGAATATAGGCGAGGGCCTTCTCCCCTTCACGCAGATCGCCCTTATGGGCAAAGCGTCCGATCGGTGTTTCCAGGTGTCCGTTTCTGACGGTGCCTTCCACCTTGTTGAAGGAGCAGAAGAAATCTGCGGCATAACGGCTGACGGGATTGTCGTGCAACTCGTAGCCGGTGCCCGTCTGCACGATACGGCCTTCCTCCATCAGCACCACGCGATCGCCCGCAGACAAAGCCTCTTCGGGGTCGTGCGTGACCATGATGGCGGTCGTTTTCAGGTCTCGCAGGAGGCTCAGCGTTTCTTCGCGCACGCTGTCACGAAGCCCGCGATCCAAATTGGAGAAAGGCTCGTCCATCAGCAGAATGTCAGGCTTGGGTGCCAAGGCACGCGCCAGCGCCACACGTTGCTGCTCACCGCCGGAAAGCGTATGCGGATAGCGCCTGGCCAGATCCGCCAGTCGGACATGCTCGATCATCTCGATAGCACGCGCCCGCGCCTGATGTTTGGGCTGCCCTTTCAGGCCGAAAAGAACATTCTGCTCGACCGTCAAATGCGGAAACAGCGCATAGTCCTGAAACACAAAACCGATACGCCGCTTTTCAGGCTCCATGAAGGTCGTCGGCCCGGCAATTTCGCGCCCGTTCATCATGATACAACCGGCATCGGGCGTTTCGACACCTGCAATCATGCGCAACAGGGTGGACTTTCCGCAGCCTGAACGACCAACAAGGCAGATGATCTCGCCGCGCATGACCGTCAGGTCGATACCCTCGAGCACATCCACATCGCCAAAGCGCTTTCCGATGGTGCTGAGGTGGAGAGCGGCGGTCTCTGGCATGTCAGGGTTCCGTGTTTTTCTGATGCGGTTTTGTTGATCGCTCAAATCAGGATTAAAGTCAAAAACCAAACATGATGTCCCCAGCAGGCATCCCGGATTTGGCCGGCGCGATAGTTGACGTTTACGTTAGAGTTAAATACGCTGATGTGAGTGGATGGTTTTGGAGGCTTCATCTACAGTTGCAATCATAGGTGCATCATCACGCCGAGGAGCTGGCAGGGATGACCGCACGTTGCAGTGATTGCAAATGCCAGCATGGGAGGACGGATATGAGCGACGTGAGTTTTAGCCGCCAGGAAACGGATAGTCTGCCGCGACCCTGGCTTGCATCCTATCCGCAAGGCGTGCCTGCGGAGATTCCCGACCTTGGTAATTCCTCCCTTGCAGAGCTGCTGGAAAAAAGCTGCGAACGCTATGCCGATCGCAAGGCATTTTCCTCCATGGGCAAGTCCCTGACCTATCGCCAGCTGGAAGAACAGACCCGCCGCGTCGGTGCTTGGTTGCAACAGTTGGGCTTGCAAAAGGGTGACCGCGTTGCGGTCATGATGCCCAACATTCTCCAGAACCCGGTTGCGACCTACGCTATTCTGCGCGCAGGATTGGTCGTGGTGAACGTCAACCCTCTCTATACGCCCCGCGAGTTGGAACACCAGCTGAAAGATTCCGGCGCCAAAGCGCTGTTCGTGCTCGAAAACTTCGCCCATGTCGCCCAACAGGCGTTGCCGAAGACGGATGTGAAGCATGTCGTCGTGGCGTCCATGGGCGATCTGCTGGGCCTCAAGGGCCACATCGTCAATCTCGTCGTGCGCAAGGTCAAGAAGATGGTTCCGGCCTATGCGCTGCCGCAGGCCGTCACCTACAAGGCTATGCTCGCGCAATCGCGCCAGATGGAATTGAAACCGACCGATATCGGCCTCAACGACGTGGCCTTCCTGCAATATACCGGTGGTACGACGGGTGTTTCCAAGGGTGCTGTGCTCACCAACGCCAATCTTCTGGCCAACAAAAGCCAGATCGCGCTGTGGATGGAACCCGGCTTCGTCAACAGGACCCGACCAGAGGTCTTGAACTTCGTGTGTGCCCTGCCCCTTTACCACATTTTTGCTTTGACGGTGAATTCGCTGATGGGCATTGCGCTGGGTGGTCACAATCTGCTGATCGCCAATCCACGCGACATTCCCGGCTTCGTCAAGGAGCTGGCAGGTTACAAGCCTCACATCTTCCCCGGTATCAACACGCTGTTCAATGCGCTCCTGAACAATGAGGAATTTCGCAAGCTCGATCTCTCGTCGCTGGTTCTTGTCATGGGCGGCGGAATGGCAGTACAGCGACCGATTGCGGAACGTTGGGCCTCTGTGACAGGCACCCATATCTGCGAAGGTTACGGTCTGTCCGAAACGTCGCCAGTTGCCACGGTCAACCCGCTCGGGGTGCCGGATTTCAGCGGCACGATCGGGCTTCCCATGCCTTCGACCGATATCGACATTCGCGACGATGACGGCAACAGTCTGCCGCTTGGTGAGGTGGGCGAGATTTGCATCCGCGGCCCTCAGGTCATGGCTGGTTACTGGCAGCGCGACGATGAAACCGCAAAGGTCATGACACCGGACGGCTTCTTCCGATCCGGCGACATTGGGTTTCTGGACAACCGTGGCTATACGAAGATCGTCGATCGCAAGAAGGATATGATCCTCGTGTCCGGGTTCAATGTCTATCCGAACGAGATCGAAGAGGTGGCCGCGGCCCATCCCGGTGTACAGGAATGTGCCGCCGTGGGGATTAACGACGAACATTCCGGCGAAGCGGTAAAGCTTTACGTTGTTAAAAAGGATGCCAGCCTCACCGCTGACGATCTGAAGGCATTCTGCGCAAAAAGCCTGACCAACTAC
Source organism: Rhizobium skierniewicense (assembly GCF_014196515.1). GTDB lineage: Bacteria > Pseudomonadota > Alphaproteobacteria > Rhizobiales > Rhizobiaceae > Agrobacterium > Agrobacterium skierniewicense. The sequence goes on from NZ_JACIDV010000007.1 coordinate 6,914, forward strand.
AAGCGGCCCAAGCATATCGAGTTCCTGACGGAACTGCCAAAGACCAATGTCGGCAAGATCCTGCGGCGTGAACTTCGAAAGCTGGCTAACTGATTGGTGCACTTCACGATATTTCAATCGATTTAGCCGATCTCGCCTTGATTTAGCCCGATGAAAAAGAATAGCTTCCTCATCCTTTCCCGGAGCATGAGGAGCATTCCATGCAGGCCATCGTCGAAAACCTGAAATCCACCGCCGCCAAAACTGCGGCCACCGATCTTCGCGCCGCATTTGCCGCCAACGCCAACCGTTTCGAGCAGTTCAGCGTCCGCTTCGATGACCTGTTGATGGATTTTTCCAAATGCGCGGTGAATGACGAGGTTCTCGCGCTTCTCGAAAAGCTTGCCGTCGAGGGCGGCGTCCAGAAGAAGCGCGATGAAATGTTCTCCGGCAAAGAGATCAACTTCACCGAGGGACGCGCCGTGCTGCACACTGCACTACGCAACCGCTCCAACGCACCTGTCATGGTCGACGGCAAGGATGTGATGCCGGATGTGAACGGCGTTCTCGCTGCCATGGGCAAATTTGCCGATGCCATCCGCTCCGGCACGCTCAAGGGTGCAACGGGCAAAAAAATCACCGATGTCGTCAATATCGGCATTGGCGGCTCGGATCTTGGTCCTGTTATGGCCACCCTGGCACTGGCTCCGTTCCATGACGGCCCCCGCGCCCATTTCGTCTCCAACATCGATGGCGCGCACATTGCCGATACGCTGAAGCAGATCGAGCCGGAAACCACGCTCTTCATCATCGCATCCAAGACCTTCACGACCATCGAGACGATGACCAATGCCGCGACGGCCCGCGCGTTCATTGCCGATGCGTTGGGCGAAGACGCTGTGAAGCATCATTTCTGCGCCGTCTCCACCGCATTGGACAAGGTTGCCAAATTCGGTATCGACAGCGACCGGGTCTTCGGCTTCTGGGATTGGGTTGGCGGTCGTTATTCCATCTGGTCGGCCATTGGTCTGCCGCTCATGATCGCTGTTGGTCCAGAGAATTTCGGAAAATTCCTCGATGGCGCCCATGCCATGGATACGCATTTCCGCGAGGCGCCCGTGCGCCAGAACCTGCCGATGCTGCTCGGGCTTATCGGCTTTTATCACCGCAATGTGCTGGATTACCCGACACGCGCCATCCTGCCCTACGACCAGCGCCTGTCTCGCTTCCCGGCCTATCTGCAACAACTGGATATGGAATCCAACGGCAAGGGCGTTACCATCGACGGCACCCCTGTCGAAGGCCAGTCCGGCCCGGTGGTCTGGGGCGAGCCCGGCACCAACGGTCAGCATGCTTTTTACCAGCTGATCCATCAGGGCACGAGCGTCATTCCTGCCGAGTTCATGATTGCCGCCAACGGCTTCGAGCCGAACCTGCGCCACCAGCACCAGTTGCTCATCGCCAATTGCCTTGCGCAATCGGAAGCGCTGATGAAGGGCCGCACACTTGCCGAGGCCAAGGAGCAACTGACCTCGAAGGGCATGGACGACAGGAAAGCCGACTTCATCGCCCCGCACCGCGTCTTCACCGGCAACCGCCCGTCGATCACCTTCGTCTACGACAAGCTGACACCCTTCGCGCTCGGTCGCCTCATCGCGCTTTACGAACACCGCGTCTTTGTGGAAGGTGTCCTCTTCCGCATCAATTCCTTCGACCAGTGGGGCGTGGAACTGGGCAAGGAACTCGCGACGGGTCTGCTGCCAGTGGTGGAAGGCAAGGAAAGCACCGATGGCCACGACAGCTCGACACAGGGCCTCGTCAAAGCGCTGTCCGGCCTGACAAAGTAAGCACGTCAAGCGGCCTCACATAGCGAAAACCCGCTGGTCGCCCAGCGGGTTTTGTTGTTTTCAGCGATGATCCAGACTCTATTCCGCAGGCACCATGGTCGGGTCGAGCGCGTCAATTCCATCCTCACGGTCATAAGCGGCCTGATCCAGAATGCCCTGACGTTTCGCCACGATGGTCGGGATCAATGCTTGTCCTGCCACGTTGACCGCCGTGCGGCCCATATCGAGAATCGGATCCACCGCCAGCAACAGGCCAACACCTTGAAGAGGAAGACCGAGCGTGGAGAGCGTCAGCGTCAGCATGACCGTTGCGCCGGTCAGGCCAGCGGTTGCCGCCGAACCCAGCACGGAGACGAAGGCGATCAGCACATACTCCTGAATGCCGAGCGGCACGCCGTAGAACTGCGCGACGAAGATAGCCGAAATCGCAGGGTAGATCGCCGCACACCCGTCCATCTTGGTCGTCGCGCCCAGCGGCACGGCAAAGGCTGCATATTCACGCGGCACGCCCAGATTGCGCTCTGTTACCTGTTCCGTAACTGGCAAAGTACCGATGGACGAACGGGACACGAAAGCCAGCTGTATCGCAGGCCAGGCGCCTGAAAAGAAGCGGACAGGGTTCAGCCCGTTTGCGGTCAGAATAATCGGGTAGACCACAAATAGAACCAGCGCGAGACCGATATAAATCGCTGCCGAATACCAGCCGAGCGAGGCCAGCGCCTCCCAGCCATAGACGGCAACGGCATTGCCCAGAAGACCAATGGTACCGATCGGTGTGAGACGGATGACCCACCACAGAATTTTCCGGGTAATGGCCAGAAGCGAGCGATTGAACGCCAGAAACGACTCCGCCTTTTCACCCACCTGCAAGGCTGCAATGCCGACGGCAATGGAAATCACCAATATTTGCAACACATTGAAGTTGAGCGAGGTCGTTGCACTCGTATCGCTGATCTTGGTGGATGCCTGAAGACCCAGCAGGTTGGCGGGGATCAATCCTTTGAGAAAATCGAGCCACGAGCCGGTGCTGGAGGGCGCCGCAGCAGCCGTCGCCGCAACGCCTGAATTGATGCCCGGCTGGATGAGAAGACCCAGCGTAATGCCGATCAGAACGGCAATCAGCGCCGTGATGGCAAACCACAGGAGCGTCTGCCACACCAACCGCGCCGCATTGTTCAACTCGCGCAGATTGGCGATGCTGGCAACGATAGCCGTAAAGATCAAAAGCGGCACCAGCGCCCGCAACAACTGTACGAAAATTGTGCCGATGGTGGCCAACGTTTGCACCAGCCAGTTCGGCCCGGCCTCGGTCGCTCCCATCTGCCGGGCGATGTAGCCCAGTATGAGGCCAACGACCATGGCAGCGAAGACTTGGAAGCCGAAAGACGTATAAAACGGCCTTTTGGCCGTTGGGGAAGAAGAAGACATATTGAAATTCCATAATAGCGCGACGACCGCAGCAGCGGCTTAACGCATAAAGAGGAGGGATGATCCCATTTTCAGCGTATTTGAAGCGATATCAACGAATGAGATTGCGTGGGAGGCGGAATTCTTAGTTTTCCATGCCTGTGGCCGAATGTTCGGCCCATCAATATAATTCATCAGAGACATATTAAGCTGTGGGTGGATTCTGCGGCTCCGACCCAATAGCCTGAGGGCCGTGTATTCCGTAGGGAGGTTCATATGGCTCTTCTCAACGCAAAGGCCGTCTATCCAATAACGCTGCCAGACGGAACCGTGTTCAAAGAGACAATCCATCTTAATAACGTCGTCGATCATCCGCGCATGGAAATTGGTGATTTCAGCTACTACACGCATTCTGGCAAGCTTGAAGACACAGCCGCGATCCTCGCAACTTTCCTCGGTCCGCAAGCTGGCGAGCGGCTTGTCATCGGCAAATTTGCCCAGATTGCGAGAGGTTGTTACTTCATCACAAGTTCTGCCAACCATCCTATGACGGGGTTTACGACATACCCGTTTCGGATATTCAAGCAAGAAACGTTCGGCTACAAGGACCTGCCCTTCAAAGACACAATCGTGGGACATGATGTGTGGATTGGCCAGAACGCTGCCATAATGCCTGGAGTTCACATCGGTAGTGGTGCCATCATTGCCGCCGCGTCCGTGGTTACCCGCGACGTACCGCCCTATGCGGTTGTCGGGGGCAACCCCGCAGGGATTATCCGCATGCGGTATTCGCAAGACGTGATCGAAGAGCTCCTACGCCTTGCCTGGTGGGACTGGCCTCTCGACAAGATAGAAGCCAATCTTGAAGCTTTGACGAGTGGCGACATGGCCCGGTTCAAGGGCAGTTTCTAGATTGTGGCCCACAGATGCTACCACCGCCGCTGACCGTCGTCGGATTTTCCGCCATCATGCCACTGGTCATAATAGCGCATGGCGGTGTCTTGCGCGGTTCCCAGCACTGCGGGGTTCTGCCAGACCATCAGGCCGCCGATGACGATGGCGGCGAGTAGCGCAACTCCGATCAGTTTGCGTACAACGAACGTCACCAGCCATATGGCGATGACCGCAAAAACGGCCATAACCAGCATGGAGCCGACGTCTTCAGGGATGTAGGCCTCGAGAAATTCCATAGCCGCTTATAGAGGGAATGTTTTGGCCGAAGAAAGGCAGAGCGGGGAAGCGCTGGGCCAGAACCGGCGAAACATCTGCCTAAAGCCCAATCTCCTTCGCCCAAGGCGGGTTCGCCCCTGCGCGTGAGACCGTCACAGCCGCAGCTTTGGCACCCAGCGCCAGCGCCTTGGCGATCTGCTCTTCGGTTAACGCCGCGACCTGCGGCTTGGTGAGCAGGCCCTGAAGTTTCAACGAGGCGAGAATTCCTGCGTCGAACGTATCGCCGGCGCCGACTGTATCGACAACATCGACCCGTTCGCTCGGTACTTCCACGCGCAGGTTGGCGGTGTAGCCGACCGCGCCTTCTGCGCCGCGGGTGACCACCACGAGCTTGGCGCCGTGGTGTAGCCAGTGGCGGGCCAGCGTGTCTTCATCGCCTTCCAGACCGAACCAGGCCAGATCTTCATCCGAGAACTTGACGATATCCGACTTGGCGGCCATGCGGTTGATGCGGTCCAGGTGTTTCTGCTTGTCCTTGATGAAGCCGGGGCGGATGTTGGGATCCAGCGAGATGACGCGCGTTTCGTGTTCGCGCATCAACAGTGCTTCATAGGTTGAGCCGCAGGGTTCGGGGATAAGGCTGATCGCGCCGAAATGCATGGCCTCGCAATCGGCACCGATATTGGGAAGATCGCTTTCCGACAGCATGCGCAGCGCCGTGCCTTCGTCGTAAAAGGCATAGGTCGCGTGTCCATCCACCAGTTTCACGAAGGCGATCGTCGAGGGGCGATGCGAGAACGCGCAGAGGCTGTAATCGACATTGCTGGCTTTCAGCGTGTCCTTGAGGATGTCGCCCATCATGTCATCGGCAATGCCGGAGAAGAAGGCGGAGGGAACGCCGAGACGACCCAGCGCAATCGCTGTGTTGAAAACCGCGCCGCCTGCATAGGGCGCGAAACCCGGCTCGCCTTTCGTGGTCTCACGCGGCAGCATGTCGATCAGGGCTTCACCACAACACAGGATCATCCGGCTCTTCTCCGTATCAAAAACTAAATCGATTTAAACAACTTCACCCGAATTGGCCAGTCGTTGCACGATCGAAATTCGGCCCCAACCAAGATTACGATTGCGGCAATTCGCTGACGCCACCGCGTGCGGCCGACCATGGCAACGGGTTGTCGAGGAAGGCTTCCACTTCCGACAGGGTCTTGTCATCGAACAGCTTTTCGGTGCGGGCTGCGTCCAGAACATTGCGCCACGTGCTGAGGTAATGCAGTTTTACGTTTCCGTTGGCAAAGCGTGCTTCGGCTTCGGGGAAGATGCCATAATAAAACAGCGCAATGCCGTGATCGACGATGCCACCGGCTGCGCGGATGGCGTCGATGAAGGTGAACATGGAGCCGCCAGCGGTGGTCAGATCCTCGATGACCAGCACGCGGGCACCTTCTGGCATATGGCCTTCGATCTGCGCATTGCGGCCGTGGCCCTTGGGCTTCTTGCGGCAATAGATCATCGGCAGGCCCAATCGTTCGGCCAGAAAGGCTGCGAAGGGAATGCCCGCCGTCTCGCCACCTGCCACGCAATCGAACGTTTCAAAGCCCGCATCAGCGACGATCTTGGCAGCTGCAAAGTCCATGACGGCGGAGCGGATGCGCGGGTACGAAATCAGCTTGCGCATGTCGATGTAGACAGGGCTCTTCATACCGGAAGCGAAGGTGTAGGGATTTTCCGAATTGAAATGGACCGCCTTGATTTCCCACAACATTTTCGCAACAAGCTGTGCCACAAGGGCGCGATCCGTGAATGTGAACTGGGACATCGGGCGGTTTCCTTTATCGTCATCGAGCACATAGAAAAACTGCCGGATAAACCGGCAGCGATTGAAAAAATCAGGCGACGTCCCAGTGGAGCGGGAACATCGGGTCAAACACCGTCACGGTACCGTCACCGGTTTCGATCTTGGCCGGGAAACTCACGGGCTCATCGCGCTTCACCAGCGTGATGGTCTCTTCGTTGGGCGCCAGACCATACCAGGCCGGACCGTTGAGCGAGGTGAAGGCTTCCAGTCTGTCGAGCGCGTTGTCCTGCTCAAACACGTGGGCAAGGCAGCTCATGGTGTTGACGGAGGTGTAAACGCCGGCGCAACCGCAGGCGCATTCCTTCAACGGGTCCACATGCGGGGCGGAATCCGTGCCGAGGAAGAAGCGCTTGTCGCCGGAGGTGGCGGCAGCCCGCAGGGCGAGGCGATGTTCTTCGCGCTTGGCCACCGGCAGGCAATAATAATGCGGCTTGATGCCGCCGACCAGAATGGCGTTGCGGTTGATGATGAGGTGATGGGTGGTGATGGAACCGGCGAGATTGGCCTTGGATGCCTTGATGTAATCCACGCCGTCTTGCGTGGTCACATGCTCCATGGTGATTTTCAACTCGGGCAGGCGCTTTCGCAGCGGCTCCAGAACCGTCTCGATGAAGACCGCTTCACGGTCGAAAATATCGACCTCCGGGGTCGTCACTTCACCGTGGACGCAGAGCGGCAGGCCGATCTTGGCCATGCGCTCCAGAACCGGCATGGCCTTGTCCATATCCCTGACGCCACCGTGGGAATTGGTGGTGGCACCAGCGGGATAAAGCTTGACAGCATGGATGAGGCCGCTGTTCTTGCCCTCTTCGACATCGTCGGGGCTGGTGTGTTCTGTGAGGTACAGCGTCATCAGCGGCTCGAAACGATCACCTGGTGGAATGGCCTTGACGATGCGCTCCCTGTAGGCGATGGCGTCTGCCGTGGTCACCACCGGTGGCACGAGGTTCGGCATGATGATGGCGCGCCCGAAATGGCGGCTGGTGTCGCCAATTACCCCTTCCAGCATCGCACCATCGCGCAAATGCAGGTGCCAGTCATCAGGGCGGCGAAGGGTGATCGACTTCATCGTAAGACCTCTGGATCATGCTGGAATTGCGCCCGTTTAGCACCATTCCATGGAAGAAAACAACGTCCAGAGCAGACTTTTTCAAAGCAAACATGGCTTAGATCGCGCCCGCCTGCGGCCCCCACACGTCCGTCATGGCAAATCCCTGCGCCAGCGGATCATTCGGATCGAGCCAGACCTGGTGCATGCCGAAGGTGAAGCCGCGCCCGGTAATGGTGGGAATAACCGCTGACCTGCCGGCAACTTCGGTTGTGGCGGAAAGCCCGACCTCAAACTGCGTGCCGATGATGGAGCGCGACGTATAGGTATCGCCGACCTTCACCCTACCGCGAGCATGTAGCGTGGCGAGATTGGCGGAATTTCCCGTGCCGCAGGGAGAGCGATCCGCCCGGCCCGGCCACATGGTGGTGCAGGTGCGGATGGTGCCATCGGCCTCGGTATCGCGGAACATCACATAGGCCACGCCAGAGATGGCCGGGATTTCAGGGTGCGCAACCGGGATTTCACGGTTGACGATATCCTTCAGCACCATGCCCGCAGCCACCAGTTTCGCGGCATTGGCCTTGTCTATGGTGAGGCCGATCTGCTGCACATCCACCAGCGCGTAAAAAATACCGCCATAGGCGATATCCATGCGGATGCGGCCCCAGTCCGGCGTATCGATCTCGACATCCAGCTGGTGCACGAAGGACGGCACCATGGTCAGTTTCACCGTCTCGCAACGACCGTCGCGGCAGGTGGCGGTGGCCTTGACCAGACCGGCGGCCGTTTCCAGCGTAACGATCGTTTCCGGCTCCTGCATCTCCACCATGCCGCTTTCCAGCAGCGCTGTCGTGGCACAGATGGAGTTGGAGCCGGAGCTTGCATGTGCCTGATCCGGCTGGAGAATGACGAAGGCAGCATCTGCATCCGGGTGCTTGGGCGGCAGCAGCAGGTTGACGGAACCGATGGGCGCGCCGCGTGGCTCCAGCGTCAGAAAGCGCCGAAGCTCCTCCCCTTTCGGGTCGGTGTTCAGCCAATGCAGCTGTTCGGCCACCGTGTTGCCCGGAATTTTCGGAACGCCACCGGTGGCGACACGCCCGATTTCACCCTCGCAATGGACATCGAGGAGTTGAAGGGTGCGTTTGAAGCGCATGGGAACCACTCCGAAAATGGATTATCGTCGACAGGTCTTAGCGCATAAAATACTGTTTGTATATTATGCGCTAGCGATCACGGCATTCGGACTTGCCGCGATTTTGAGAGGCGGCGCAGTCCAGATCGCCGCGTGATCCGGAACTCAGATCTTGCGGATCGACCACGCTCGTCGCGGTATCCCCCACCGAACCGACGGTGTTACCAACCGAGCGACCGAGGCGCTCGACCTGACGGCCGTAATTTTCGCGCGTGCGGGGATCAAACACCGCAATCGGCGCGCTGACAACGACACTGGCCGCCGTTCCAACCGTTTGTGCGGCACCGATGCCCACGGCACCGATGGCCTCGCCGAGACCGACATCGGAATCCGTCACCGTCTGCCCGTCGATCAGCCGCCCGCCGATGAGACGCACGACCTCGGGGCTTTCAGCAAACTTTCCGTGGTTCAGGCTATCACCGGATTTCAGCTTGGTGAGATCGAGCACGGTAATGCCAGCACTCTCCAATTGACTCCGATAGGGTTCTGCGGCGGGATCGATCTGGCCGAGGCGATCAACATTGCCGGAAATGCGCCGGGAAAGGCTGAGCGCCCTGTCATCCTGCGACACGAACAGCGTGAATTTCGGCTTTTCCTTGCCGAGGCTCTCATATTGGCGGGCAAAGACATCCACATCGAGATCGGGTGCCGCCAGAATGACGTTGTTGATCTTGGGATAGACGCGACCATTGCGGATCGCCATTTGCCGCAGCGCTTCCACCGCAAGCCAGGTGCCCATGGAATGCGCCATGATGGTGACGTCACTGACCGAACCATCCTTGGCGAGGCGCGTCAGCATTTCTTCCAGCGCATCGCGGGAATAGTTGGTGCTTTCCTTGTCGTAATTATAATCGAACACGCTGGCGCGCGATGGCCATGTGAAAACGACCGGCAGCACATCGGATTTCGAGTCATGAACGATCTGCGCGAAGCGGTAGACCGATTCCTCATAGCGGTTGTTGAAGCCGTGTACGAAGACGAGAACGCGCTTGTTTTTCAGGCTGTTGCGCTTGATCCAGTGTTGAGCGTCCTGGTCGGTCCTCAGCGGATCGACGGAAACGGTGGTGAAGCTCTTCAGCGGGTCTGCGGGCAGCTTCTTCGGCCATTGCACCTGACCGACCTTGCGGTTGGCCTCCGGCGGAATGGAAACGGAGATCGCATCGACCTTCAGCCCGGTCCCGCGCTCTCCCCCGAACAGAATGGCCTTGTCATCGGATGGCGCGCGCGTGGTGGCAACCAGAAGATTGACCGCAGAGGTACCCTGCACCCTTTGCCCTGTCGGGTTCATCACCCCAATGGGGCGCCCGCCGCAACTGACAAGAAAAGCAAGCAAGGTGACAAGCGCTACGAGCCTTGCGGCCATTCAGATACTCCAGGGACAAGGCGAAGGCTCTCTCGTCACAAGTGACGATCGATCGCCTTCGTTACCAACTGTCTCCCTTATTACAGAACTGCCGACCATAGGCCAGCGGCCACGGCACCATCGGTGACGCTTTTCGCCGTGGTGTGTCGCAAGCGCCGCAGAGGACCGTTGGCGCAGGAGCGCCATTGCCAGATATCGCAATAACGGTCAGATTATAAATGAAGTGTCAGCGGTGGAATTTGGGGAGCCTTCTCGACAAGGACCAATCCACGCGCGAACTTGATGCTCGCGATGGATTTTGCCAGCGCGATCACTTCGTACTGATGTCTCGACCCTGGCAAGTGAACGGCAAAGTCGTTGTAATTATAATCTTCGAAAATGCTGTTTTGAATGTCGATCAGCATCTTGAAGAATTCGACAGTCGTCACCGGCGCGTCGCGGAAAGCATCGGTATGCCCCCAATACATGCACTCCAGATCTTCAACGAAGTAAATACCGGTGTCCTTGAGCCCATTGGTGAAAAGCCCGTTGAAGGACGCGATCTGATGCGAGGCAATATGGCTACCGTCATCGATGATGATGTCGAACGGACCATATTTGTCGACAACCGATTGCAAGAAGCTTGGATCGCTCTGATCGCCGATTTCGACATGGATGTCGTGTTCAGGCGCGTTGAAGCGTGCGCAGCCTTCGTCAATGTCGATTCCGACAATGACCGCTCCGTCTCCGAAGAAACGTCTCCACAACTGCAAAGACGCGCCTTTGTAAACGCCAATTTCAAGAACACGGGGTTGCTTGCCGTGATATCGTCCAAACTCGCGGTCATAGGTCTGAAAATAGCCAAGCCATTTGTGCCCCCCTGGAATCGTCGCCCACACCTGGCCGGAGACGGTATTATCGACGCTCGGGAATGGCGGAACTTTGGTGCCTTCCCACGCAACTCTCTTGCGCATGTCTTCGGTCAGCAGGTTATGAATGGTTCTGGATGGCATGATTTTCCTACGTTCTCGGTTGTAATCCGGCGATCAAAGGGTTAAGCGATTTTCACGGCATGTAACGGATTGCCGAGCGACAGGTTGTTTTTTTGTTCTCGCTGCAAGGCGGCGAGCTTTGGACCCCAGGCAGGAATAAGCTCTGCGATTGCATCTGCCGCAATTTTCAGGTTGTCCAGCGTCGGCATGGTCGTGGGCGGATCGAACCGATCGAGCCCCGCCATGACGTGACCGAACGTCTCGCGCATGGCAGAGATGATCATCCGTGCAAGGTCACTGAATTCGTTGTCCTGCTGCAAAACCTTGAGGCGATGATTATCGAGAACGGTCAGGACGGCCGATCCATCGAGAGACGCGTTCAGGGCTTCGAAGAAAATCCGGTATTCGTGGAAGTCCTTGAGGACAAGCGTCTCAGGACGGTATTCACTGGCGTTGGCAAGTTTGGGTTCGCCCATCAGAACGCAAGGCGTGATGGCGTTCCCGCGCCCCATCCGCTGGACGATTGTTCCCAAAGACCTGCCAGTCCCAACGAAATCGACGAGCAGATTTTGACGTCCCAGCTTGCCCTGAAAATAGGCCTCGTATTCAGCGGATTCGATGTAGCAGACCGATCTGGAAATGCGGACGTATTCCGAGTGTGGGATTCCGGCTTTGGCAAAATGGCGTGAAGACACCATCTCGTGCCAGAGGTTACAGTCGCGGGCGGCCATCAAGATCTTGTCGGCTCCCTGCTGCTCGACCAGCAGCCTGATCCAGAACGTGCCGAGGATCATCAGCGGGATATTGACCGAGGCCTGAGCATTCAACGCATGGCGAATATGGATGTTGGGGTGAAACGCATGCAGGCGCGTTTCACGCACGGCATGCGCATATGGCCCCAGACCGATAGCATGGAGAATTTCCTCGGTCCGGTCCCATTTGGAGATGGTCACGAAATTCACGCCGATACCAAAGCTCGAGGGGCTGATGATATCGGCCTGTATGTTGTCACCGAAATGGCTGCGCAGATCATAAGTCTCGAGAATTTCGGGCCAGATCAGCTTGTGGTGCTTGCCGTAATTGCTGAGATAAAGCTTGTTATCAAGGCCACATTTTTCCTTGAGGACGCGCTCGATAAAGGCAAAGGGCAGATACATGTCGGAAATGACGATATCGTCGGCATTGACCCGTGCCACCACATCACCAATCGGGAAAAGGTGATCCCACTCCTCCTCAAGCTCCATCCACTTGAGCACATTCGCCTGCTTTTCCGTGAGAAAACCGTCGGCGACCATCATCGTGTAGATATCATCGAGCCCGTATGGGTGGTGCCCGAACACGCTCATTTCCACTCTGTGGCGTTTGTCCGCAAAGCCCGCGACACCGGCCTTGCGCTCAACGATATGGAAAATTTCCAGGGGATCATGGCAGCGGCGGGCAACCAGCGTATCGAAAAGATCGAAGCTCTGGATTTTGGTATGGCTGTCGGATGAATTCTCTTCGAGAATGTGGAAATTGCTGGTTTGCTCGTATCCTGATGCAGGATCGCGAAAATAACCGCCGAGCCTGATCACGCCATCCTTGGCGGGCTGCAAGGACAACCGGCATGTTATCCCGCCATCCTTGTCAAGGATGTTGACACACTGTCCATCCATCTCCCAGAACATTTCATTCGGGTGACTGTAGCCAATCAGGAAACCGTTCTTGTGGAACACGAAGTCTTCACTGATCACCGTATCGTTCTTTGCGACCCGGAACGTAAATGTTCTTGAAAGAAGCTGGTCTGCGGTAACGGACATGGAACCTTTCGGCTCCGACATATCGATCATCTGTTGTTCCGCCTGTGGAATATAGAACAACATTAGGGTTTTAAGCTTGCCTCAGCCTAACCAAAACAGCCAAGTCTAGCCGTGACAAAACAAGCATTACTTCGGACGGGAAATAATCGAGCAAAGGCTCGGTCTTTATCGCTCAATGCCACACCAGAAACTGTCACATCCGGGACTTGTATTGCGACAATCAATACTGAGATTTTTAAGCAGAAAGTGGCGCACCCGGAACGATTCGAACGTCCGACCCTCAGATTCGTAGTCTGATGCTCTATCCAGCTGAGCTACGGGTGCTTGCCGTGGAAACGTGTTCCGTTGGCGTGGCGATCCTCTAAAACGTCCGGGGAATGAATGCAAGTCATTTCACTGGAAAATTGTCATTTTCCTGCAATGAAATTTGCAAGCCATTGAAATCGATCATGATTTGATAGGACTGCAGCAGAGGTCCGAAACTGGCCGTCGGCTGTGGCCGTCCGCCCGCCGCGCCGAAAACAGGCGCGTCCATTCACTCGGACAGGCTCGAATGCTGGTCGGTCTTCGGGCTGTCGGGGATTTCGATGCGAAACTGGGTGCCGTTGCCGGATTTTTCCACGAGCGCGATCGTTCCCTTGTGGGCGAGCACCAGCTCCCGAGCGATGACCAGACCAAGACCGGTGCCACCGGAGCGAGCTGAACCACGGAAGGCAGAGAACAGGTTCTCTCTTGCCTTTTGCGGCATGCCCGGGCCGTTGTCATCAATGACGATACTGACCACGTCTCCATTGCGCTGCGCCGCAATCGTCAGCCGTTTATCGGGGTAAACCTCGCCACTGGCCTGTTGCAGCGCCTGCACGGCATTGCGACAGAGATTGTAGAGGACGCGGAACAGTTGCTCGCCATCGGCATCGATGAGCGTGCCCGGGGCAACATTGTCCACCAGATCGATCTCAGCTGCGGGATCGATGGCAATGATGTCCTTAACGTCCTGCACCAGTTCACTCAGGTCTGTCAGCCGCCTTTTCGGCGTACCTTCTGTCGCCTGCCCATACACGAGAACCGCGCTGGTATAGCCCACGGCGCGATCAATCGTACGCAGAAGCTTCGGGGCAAAGCTTCGCACCATCGGGTCCTCGACATCCACCAGACGGTCGGACATCAGTTGCGCCGACGACAGGATGTTGCGCATGTCGTGGTTGATCTTGGAGACGGCCAGCCCGAGATCGGCGAGGTTTTTCTGCTGTTTCAGGGTCTTCTGGAGCTGGGTCTGCATATCCGCCAGATGTCGCCCGGCCACGGCCAGCTCGTCGCTGCCTTCCTCAGGCTTGAAGACGTTGGCGGGATCATCCGGCTGCTCGGAAAACACCTGCATACCTGCGGTCAGTCGACGGATCGGGCGAATGAGAATGCGGTTGATCGAGACGAAAATCAGGCTGGCGGTGATGAGTGAGAGTGCTACCGAGATCATCAGCACGTTGCCCGCATAGGCGATCATGGCGGCACGCAGTTTATGCTCACCGATAACGATTTCGATGATCATGTTGCTATCGCCGATGACGTCGAACACGCGAATGACACGGTCACCGCCAAAGAGAAGCACGGAGAAGGCATCGCGCACGGCTTCCAGTTGCGAAACGCCCGACAGATCATACTGATCGTCGACGCTCGGCGGCACTTCGGTGGCGGCCAGAAGCGTCGAGGTCCCGTCCTTCTTCAGCGCAATCAGCTTGGCGCCGGTGGCCAGCAGGGTGTCGTCCTGGACGCTTCTGGGCAGTTCCGTCTGCAAGCCATCAATAACGATGCCAGCCGCCGCAGCGGTGTTCAAGCGATCGCGCAGCCATGAGAGGCGCATATTGGCAACAGAGGGGACGAAGATCAGCACTTCGGCAATCATGACGAAGATGACCGTCAACAGCAGCAGACGACCGGACAAGCCCTTCGTCAAGGCGGGTACCTCGGTCTGCGGGTCCGCAGTCTGACGGTCGGTCCTGTTCATGACGGTCGAAAACACCAGGCCTGTTCCTGTTGATGTGTGGCCTCTGGTTTCATATCGGCGCGGGCTCGTAATTCCAAGAGATATTAAGGCGCCCGCACCGTTTTCCAAGCTGTCGCGATATCAAGGTCAAACAAAAACGCCGCCATCTCTGGCGGCGTCGTGATGATCTTGTCTTCCGTGAGGCTTAAAACTCCTGCCACTCGTCCCTGGATTGAGCACGTGCGGCATTGCCATTGAAGGCACGCGAAACATTTCCCATCATTTTGCGTGCAGGAGACGCGACCGGAGCAGAGCGATGAGACGCAGCCACAGGCCGGTAAGAGGATGCCGGCGCGGTTTCATTGCCCAGGCGGAAGCGTCCAACCAGCGAGACGAGGTTTTCGGCTTCGCCGCTGAGCTTGTGGGTCGCAGCCGAGGTCTCTTCCACCATGGCGGCATTGCGTTGCGTGACCTGATCCATCTGATTGATGGCCGTGTTGATTTCCTGAAGGCCGGTCGACTGTTCCTTGGCGGCGGTCGCGATCGAATGGATATGGTCGTTGATACCGAGCACGCGGTTTTCCATCTCGTCCAAAGCTTCGCCCGTGCGCTTGACCAGCGTCACGCCACGACCAACCTCGTCACCCGACTTGGTAATGAGTGTCTTGATGTCCTTGGCCGCGTTTGCGGAGCGTTGTGCAAGCTCGCGGACTTCCTGGGCCACGACTGCAAAGCCCTTGCCGGCCTCACCGGCGCGCGCTGCTTCCACGCCAGCATTCAACGCCAGAAGGTTGGTCTGGAAGGCGATCTCGTCGATAACGCTGATAATCTGGCTGATTTCACGCGACGCCTGCTCGATCCGTCCCATGGCCGTGACCGCATCGCGCACGACCTTGGCGGATTCGGTCGTCTTTTCCTTGGTTTCGGAAACCATCGCACTGGCTTCCTCGGCGCGCGCGGTGGAGCTGCGAACGACTGCCGTAATTTCGTCGAGAGCAGCGGAGGTTTCTTCCAGAGCCGCCGCCTGCTGTTCGGTCCGCTTGGACAGGTCGTCTGCGGCGGAGCGCAGCTCGTTGGCATTGCCATTGATGCTTTCGGTGCTGCCACGAACTTCGGAGAGGGTGCCCTTCAGCTTGGAGAATGTCTCGTTCACATTGGATTGAAGCTCGGCAAACACGCCCTGAAAACTGCCGTTCATCGTCTGCGTCAGGTCGCCCTGAGCCAGGCTTTCGATGACGCGCCCGGTCTCGGTCACGCCGGTCTCGACGCTCAACAGCAACGCGTTGATGTTGGTGGCGAAGCGGTTGAGGTTGTCGTCACCGTAGTCCTTGGTGATGCGTCTGGTGAAATCACCGGCAGCAGCCGCACTCACGACCTCGGCCATACCCGCCTGCAAATCATCGCTCTTGGCGCGCATTGCCGCTTCCTGCGCGTTCATGCGGCGCACCTCCAGGCCGTTGCGTTTGAAAACTTCGACGGCATCCGCCATCTCACCGATTTCGTCCTTGCGGCCAAGATAGGGAACGTCTGTGTCGAGCTTGCCCTCGGCAACAGACCTCATTGCGTTCGACACGTTGAGGATCGGCGCGCTGAGTTCCTTCGAGCCGATGTAAAGACCAAGGACGGACGCGGCGATGACACCACCGGCTGTCACGAAGACGACAACGAGAAAAATCATCTCGCCAAAGTTTTCGGTGCTTTTCTTGACTGCGGAAAGCTCTTGAATGTCGGATTTCACGACGGCATCGATATCGGCCTGGTAGGCCTTACGGTTTTCACGGTTGGCTTCGTTGTTGCCCTGCGTGTTGGCATCCTGAGGGCTGACCTCGCGTCCCAGACGCGCCGTTTCCGTGCGGAATGTGCGGAAATCCGCGAAACGCTTTTCGATATTGGCAAATGCCGCGACCTGACTGGCGGGAACCCGTGGTTTCCAATCCTTCAGCAACGCATCCATGTCGTTGAGGTTTTTGAGGATGCCATCGCCGAATTTTGCGGCCGCTTCCTTGTCCTTGGCCGCATAAACACCACGCGCCTCCATGACGACAGCAGTAACAAGACGGTTCAATGTCTCTCCACGGCGCGCTCTGTCAGCAATCGCATCCAGAGCGACAGTCTGTGACTGGTATTCCTTGACCGCATAGATCGACAGGCCGCCGATCGTGCATGCCACGAGACTTAAAAGCCCCACCAGAAGATTAATTTTTCCCCGAATTCTCACTGCGTACCCCCCTTACAAAGCGCCCCCCCTCACACGGATGTGAGAACGCAGACGAACCGATAGTTCGCCATGACAACATTTATCGATCTACTCTTAAAAATTAATTTCGAATTTGATCGGTACCTGCTTTACTCTTGAAATGAAGACCTTACCGCCGGAGTTACATGACGTGGTGGCTTAAACTCGCATTGACGTGGCCAAACGTACGGTGCGGGTTTGGCCGGCAGCGATTGACTTTCCAGGCCGTAAGCCCTTATAAGCCCGCACGTTCCGGCATTTTGCGCTTGCGCCGATGGTCTGAACGTCAATCGAAACGCTCTTGTCCCACAAGGGGCAAAGTCAAGAAGGGCCGCACCCCGCGGTATTAAATAAATGTCTAAGCGTACTTTCCAGCCATCCAAGCTTGTTCGCAAGCGTCGTCATGGTTTCCGTTCCCGCATGGCAACTGCCGGCGGTCGCAAGGTTCTTGCCGCTCGCCGCACACGCGGTCGCGCACGTCTTTCGGCCTAATTGGGCCTTAAGCCCGATGAAAGTCGTGGCATATGACGCATGATAGACACATACCCGGTCGGTTGAAAAACCGACCGGAGTTTCTTGCTGTCCAGGCAGGAGAAAAAAGACGAGGCAGCACTTTCCTTCTCGAAGTGCTGGATCGGAAACAGCCCGAAACCGCTCCAAGGGTCGGTTTCACCGTGACGAAACGGCAGGGAAACGCAGTTGAGCGCAACCGCATGCGACGCCGTTTGAAGGAAGCCGTCAGGCTTTCAGCCGGGTCTTCCATGAAGCCCGGACTTGACTATGTGATTGTCGCCCGCAGGGATGTATTGAAGACCGAATTTGCCGTACTGGAACACTTGCTCAGAGAGCGGATCGAGGGACGCGCGAAATCGGGCCGCTCCCGGGAGACCCGCTCCAGGAAAGAATGATGGAAAAAAACCGCAACTACTTCATCGCGATCGGCCTTTCGGTTGTCATCGTACTAGCCTGGCAGTTCCTGTACATGAACCCGCGCATCGAGCAGCAACGCCGCGCCGAGGAGGCGCGTCAGGCTCAGCAGGCGACCCAGCAGAGCCAGCAAACAACGACGAACGCCGCACCCGGCGCGCCGACGCCCGCAGGGGCGCTGCCCGGCGCAACCGCCCAGCAGGCGGCAACCGTTTCGCGTGACGAAGCACTCGCCAAGTCTCCCCGCGTTCAGATCGACACCAACGCCATTCAGGGTTCCATCAATCTGACCGGCGCACGTCTGGACGATATCCGCCTCAAGGATTACCACGAGACCGTGGACGATTCGAGCCCGCTGATCACCCTGTTCTCGCCCTCAGACACCCGAGACGGTTATTTTACCGAACTCGGTTACATCGCCGGTGAAGCGGTGGGCACGGTTCCCGGTCCCTCCACTGTCTGGACGGCGGCTTCCGGTTCCAAGCTGACGGAAACGACACCGGTTGCGCTGACCTTTACCAACGATAAGGGCGTGGTCTTTACCCGCACGCTTGCCATTGACGATCACTATATGATCACCGTCACCGACAAGGTTGAAAATCCCGGCCAGGAGCCGATTTCGTTTTCGACCTATGGCCGCATCACCCGCAACAACAAGCCTGCCACCCCTCCGGTCTTCGTGATTTTCGAAGGCTTTCTCGGCGTTGCCGGTGCAGACGGAAGCCTGACGGAAGAAAGCTACAAGAATATCGAGGAAAAGCCCTTCACCTCGCCCAAGGCTACGGGCGGCTGGCTCGGCATTACCGACAAGTATTGGGCAGCAGCGATTGTTCCCCCGCAGACCATTCCTGTCGAATCCCGCTACACCCATTTCACAGATGGTCAGCCGCGCTATCAGGCCGATTACCGTGCAGACGCAGTCACCGTTGCTCCGGGCCAGTCGATCGAACTGAAGAACCTCGTCTTCGCGGGCGCCAAGGAAGTTCCTCTGGTCGATCGCTACGAGGCTGAGTACAGCATTCCGAAGTTCGATCTTCTGATCGACTGGGGCTGGTTCTACTTCATCACCAAGCCGATGTTCAAACTGATGGACTTCTTCTTCCGTCACATCGGCAACTTCGGCGTTGCGATCCTTCTGACCACCATCGTCGTCAAACTTCTGTTCTTCCCGCTGGCTTCCAAGCAATACGCTTCGATGGCCAACATGAAGCGCATGCAGCCGAAGATGGAAGAGCTCAAGGCCAAGCACGGCGATGACCGCATGGCCATGCAGCAGGCCATGATGCAACTCTACAAGGAAGAGAAGATCAATCCGGTGGCCGGTTGCTGGCCGATGCTTTTGCAGATTCCGGTGTTCTTCGCGCTCTACAAGGTCATCTACGTCACAATCGAAATGCGGCATGCGCCGTTCTTCGGCTGGATCCACGACCTGTCAGCGCCAGATCCGACATCGCTCTTCAACCTGTTCGGTCTTCTGCCTTACGACGTGCCGCACTTCCTGATGATCGGCGTCTGGCCCATCATCATGGGTATCACGATGTTCATGCAGATGCGGATGAACCCGACGCCTCCAGATCCGACACAGGCGATGATCTTCACCTGGATGCCGCTGATCTTCACCTTCATGCTGGCGTCGTTCCCTGCCGGTCTCGTCATCTACTGGGCGTGGAACAACACCCTGTCGATTTCCCAGCAGGCCGTGATCATGAAGCGCCACGGCGCCAAGATCGAGCTGTTCGACAACATCAAGGCGTTGTTCAAACGAAAGCCGGTGGAAACCAAATGACGGGCGACAGCAAAAGCGGCCAGCCGGCGACGGAAAAGCCGCTCTTCGGGCGGCCCTGGATTTTCATTCGCGGTGTGCCCGCCATGAAGTTTCTGCCACCTGAAGGACCGCCTGAGATCGCCTTTGCCGGGCGCTCCAACGTGGGCAAGTCGTCGCTGATCAACGCGCTCGTCGGCCATAAGGGGCTGGCGCGCACGTCGAACACGCCGGGCCGCACACAGGAACTGAACTACTTCGTTCCTGAAGGCTATTCCGGTGAAGCGGGCGATCTTCCGCCCATGGCGCTGGTCGATATGCCGGGTTACGGCTATGCGCAGGCGCCCAAGGACCACGTGGATGCCTGGACGAAGCTGGTGTTTGATTACCTGCGTGGACGCGCGACCTTGAAGCGCGTCTACTTGCTGATCGATTCCCGCCACGGCATCAAAGCCAATGATGAGAATGTTTTGAACATCCTCGACAAGGCGGCCATATCCTACCAGGTCGTGCTGACAAAAACCGACAAGATCAAGGACGCCGGCGTCCCGCGCCTCATCAGCGAGACCATGGAGAAAATCCGCAAGCGTCCGGCGGCCTACCCCGAGGTTCTGGCAACATCGTCAGAGAAATCGTCAGGGTTGGACACCCTTCGGGCTGAAATCGTCCGGACGGTGAGTGTCGGCTGAGAATAATGAGGTGGCGACAGTCACCTCACACCAGCCGCTCAAGCGACTGCAAACAGCAGCACGATCGCCCAAAGCATCGCCGCAATTGTCGTCAGTCGCCAGAAGCGCGCAGAATTCCAAAGCGACAGGACGATCGAAAATCTCCCGTAGATACTGCGGTGCAGCCTGTCGTGCGGACGGCGCAGGGCGTGGTCCAGAGACGCGTCCCTCACATAGTTAGAAAACACCCGACGCTCCCGCCTGTCGTTTTCTGCAAGGCCAGTCTTCCAGCGACGCACGGTCGCGGCGAACTGACGGTCCGTTTTGATGCGTCTGGCAAGGACCGCCCGGGCATCGTCGGATAAGGCTCCCAAAACATATTCGCCTGCTAGCACCTCATCGCGCAACCCGCTTGGCTTCTCCCGATCCGGCAAGGTCATTCGTCGTCGAACTCCTGGCTTGGTGCGTAGCCCAACCCGCTGGCGACGCACATCTCCCCTGTTGCAAAGCTGGTCCGATTGGTCTCGCATGTCAATCGTTGCTGATAAACGACGCGATCACGTTTCAACTTTCTGCGGTCGCATGACTGTCCGTTGTTTCATCCGTCAAAAACTTGGGTTAAAAGCGCCACAATCAACGACGAGGTTCTTTCCCATGACGTCTTCCGAAAGCGAAATGCAGGCTCGACTTCTGGCGCAAGCCCTGCCCTTCATGCAGAAATACGAGCACAAAACCATCGTCGTGAAATATGGCGGCCATGCCATGGGCGATACGAGCCTGGGCAAAGCCTTCGCCGAAGACATCGCGCTCCTCAAGCAATCGGGCATCAACCCCATCGTCGTTCACGGCGGCGGCCCGCAGATCGGCGCCATGCTCTCCAAGATGGGCATCGAATCGAAATTCGAGGGGGGCCTGCGGGTCACCGATGCCAAGACGGTCGAAATCGTCGAAATGGTTCTGGCTGGTTCGATCAACAAGGAAATCGTTGCCCTCATCAACCAGACTGGCGAATGGGCCATCGGCCTGTGCGGCAAGGATGGCAACATGGTCTTTGCCGAAAAAGCGAAGAAGACGGTCATCGACCCCGACAGCAACATAGAGCGCGTTCTCGACCTCGGCTTCGTCGGCGAAGTGGTGGAGGTGGATCGCACGTTGCTCGACCTTCTCGCCAAGTCCGAAATGATCCCGGTCATCGCACCGGTGGCGCCTGGCCGTGACGGTGCGACCTACAACATCAACGCCGACACCTTTGCCGGTGCCATCGCAGGCGCGCTGCATGCCAGCCGCCTGCTGTTCCTGACGGATGTCGAAGGCGTTCTCGACAAGAACAAGGAACTGATCAAGGAATTGACGGTCTCGCAGGCCCGCGCACTGATCAAGGACGGCACGATTTCCGGCGGCATGATCCCCAAGGTCGAAACCTGCATCGAAGCCATCAAGGCGGGCGTTCAGGGCGTCGTCATCCTCAACGGCAAGACGCCCCACTCGGTTCTGCTGGAAATCTTCACGGAAGGCGCGGGCACGCTCATCGTTCCCTGAACCTTGTCGCTCAGCCAAATGCGAGCAACGACAAAACGCCGAGCACGATCAACAGGCATCCTGTCACTTCCAGCCTGTTGATTTTTTCCTTGAAGAAAAACACCGTCGAGGCGAAGGCGAACAGCATTTCGACCTGCGCCAGCGCCTTGACCACCGCAGCGTGTTGAAGCGTCATGGCGGTGAACCAGCCGAACGAGGCAGTTGCCCCCACGAACCCCACAGCAATGCCCGGTCTCCACGCTTTGGCGATACGCGGCAATTCGGAACGCTCCCGCCAGACGAGCCAACCCAGCATGCACAGCGTCTGTAGGACGATGACCACGACCAGCGTGAAACTCGCCTGCATCATGGCATCCGGTCTTTCCAGACTTGGGGCAAGCGAAAGTGACGCAGAGCGATAGGCCACCGACGACATGCCGAAAAAGGCACCGGATGCCAGCCCGATGCCTGCGGTGCGGCTGAAAATCGACGTCAGAATGGATGTCGGGGACAGCTCTGTTCGCGCCACGGAAATCAGCATCACCCCTGCGACCGATATCGCAATGGCCAAAACCGTGCCGGAACTGACGCTCTCGCCGACGACAATCAGGGCGATGATGGCGGCCTGTGCCGGTTCCGTGCGGGAATAGGCCGTGCCCACTGCAAAGTTTCGCAGGGAAAACAGGTGAACCAGCAAAAATGTCGCGACGATCTGCGCCATGGCGCCAACGACGGCCCATATTGCGAACGTTGCGTTGGTTGACGGAAGCGGCTTGCCCAAGCCAAAGTGCAGAAAAGCAAGGTAGGCAAGCGCAAAGGGCACGCCGAAACCAAAGCGCATGAACGTCGCACCCGTCGTTCCCATGCTGGCCTTCAGGTGCTTTTGCAAGGTCGAGCGCAAATTTTGCAAAAACGCGCTGACAAAGGTAATGCCGATCCAGAGTTCCATGACATGGCGGTATCATGGGCTTTGCGCGTCCGCCAAGGTCGCTTTTCTCACACGGCGTCGCCTTTTCCGTTTTCTTTGCGGTCCAGCCGTTGCATAAGAATGGGCATGAGCACGAAACCGAAAAATGCACCTGACGCCGCCGCTTTCTCCCATGTGACCGAATGGGTGTTCGATCTCGACAACACGCTTTACCCGCATGAGGTGAACCTGTTTTCGCAAATCGATACGAACATGACGGCCTATGTCGCCGAACTGCTGAACCTGGAGCCCGACGAGGCGCGCAAGCTTCAAAAGCACTATTACCATGAGCATGGCACGACGCTTCAGGGGTTGATGATCCATCACGGTATCGATCCCAATGCTTTTCTGGAGCGGGCCCATGCCATCGATTATTCGATGCTTGCCCCAAACCCGGAGCTGGGTGAGGCGATCAAGGCGTTGCCGGGCCGCAAGTTCATTCTGACCAATGGCAGTGTGCCGCATGCGCAGGCGGCAGCCGGTGCGCTGGGTATTGTCGACCATTTCGAGGATATCTTCGACATCGTCGCGGCCGATTATCTGCCCAAGCCCGCCAGCGCGACCTATGAGAAATTCGCAGCCCTTGCCAAGCTCGACACGAACAAGGCGGCGATGTTCGAGGACCTGCCGCGCAATCTCGTGGCACCCAAGGCGCTGGGCATGAAGACGGTGCTGCTGGTGCCGCGCAACCTCGAAGGCGTCATCATGGAGCGCTGGGAAATTCCCGCCGCAAGCGACGAGCACATCGATTTCATCACCGATGATCTGACAGGCTTTCTCAAGGCATTGCCGATGGCCTGACCTGCATTACCGATTTGTCATGCACATTGCTGATGTTTAACTGGTGAAGGGAGAACGGCGGCACTACCTTTCCATCAGGGACAGCATTTGAAAGGTACAGACCATGACAATTCGTAAATTTGCCCTGACAGCTCTTGGAGCGGCGCTCGTGCTCGGCACAACCGCACCCATGTCAATGGCGGCACCGCGCGGCCCCGGCCGAGACGGCCCGCCCATGCGCCCGGAACTGGCCTATGTCTATCTTTTGAAGATGGCGGACACGAACAAGGACGGCAAGGTTTCCAAGGAGGAGTTCGCAGCGCGCCAGGATGCGCTGTTCACCGAGATCGACGCCAGCAAGGACGGTTCGATCACGCCAAAGGAAATGCGCGACTATCGCCGGGCAAAGATGGAGGCATACCGCGCCGCCAACCCGCGCCCAGAGCGTGAAGACGCCAAGGGTCCCGATGGCAAGAAGGGTGGCCCGGAACAGGCCGACCACAAGGGTGAGCCAGGCCGCAAACACGAAGGACGCGAAGGCGGCCGGGGTGGCATGGGTGGTAAGGGCGGCAAGATGAACGGCATGTTCGCCATGGCCGATACCGATGGCAACGGCCAGATCAGCAAGGCCGAATTCACGGCCGCTGGCGAGAAAATGTTCACACGCCTTGACAAAAACACTGACGGTGTAATCAGCATCGACGATATGCCTGATCGCCCGTTCCTCTGATCAGACCGCTTGCCGAATGATTTGCAGCAAAGCCCGCCTCGTGCGGGCTTTGTCCGTTTCGGGACCGGTCTGTTCAAACGCTGTCGTCATGCTATAGCGATATCTCCTGTTTTCGAAGGATATGATCGTGAGCATCGCCAGCCTCCTCGCCTACGCCACCGCCCTTTTCATTGCAGCGGCCATTCCCGGCCCAGGCATGACGGCCATCGTTGCGCGGGCTCTGGGCTCGGGCTTTCGCGAAACCTTCTTCATGGGGCTGGGTCTGGTGCTGGGCGATATGGTCTATCTGACCGCCGTCATCCTGGGTCTTGCCTTTTTGGCACAGACCTTTCAGGAGGCCTTCATGGTCTTAAAGATAGCAGGTGCCATATACCTTCTTTATATCGCCTGGAAACTTTGGACAGCAGGAATTTTGCCGAAGGATCTGCAGGCGAAGAAGAGCACCAGCATCGCCATGTCGTTTCTATCGGGACTGCTCATCACGCTGGGGAACCCGAAGACCATGCTGTTTTACGTGGCGCTGGTGCCGACGCTCATCGATATCCGCGTGATCGGTAGCACCGAATACATCACCCTGCTGGCAGTGACCTTCACCGTGCTGATGGCAGTGCTGCTGCCCTACATTCTGCTGGCATCCAAGGCCCGGGCCCTGTTGAAGCGCCCCAGCGCGCTGACCATCCTCAACCGTACCGCCGCCGGGATTCTGGCGGCAACAGCAGCGATGATCGCCACGCGCGCGACC
The DNA here is from genome assembly GCF_014196515.1 of Rhizobium skierniewicense. Taxonomy (GTDB): domain Bacteria; phylum Pseudomonadota; class Alphaproteobacteria; order Rhizobiales; family Rhizobiaceae; genus Agrobacterium; species Agrobacterium skierniewicense. The sequence continues at coordinate 31,862 of NZ_JACIDV010000007.1, forward strand.
TGAAATGATCGTGTCGACAAAGCTGCAATTTTGAGAACGATATGCCAGGAATGACTCCACATACGCATTCTCATTCTCTAGCGTGATCGGACCATTCCTCCTATTCTGCGCAAAATTCTGATGCATTTGCACAATGGGAGCCTGTCATGTCTGAAGCCAGAAAACCGGGACGCGGACGGATCTATTCCTCGATCACCGAAACGATCGGTGACACGCCGCTGGTGCGTCTCGACAAGCTGGCCAACGAAAAGGGTGTCAAAGCCACCATTCTGGCGAAGCTCGAATTCTTCAACCCCATTGCTTCGGTCAAAGACCGGATCGGCGTTGCCATGATCGAAGCGCTGGAAACGCAGGGCAAGATTACCCCTGGCGTGACAACGCTGATCGAGCCCACGTCAGGCAACACGGGCATTGCGCTTGCATTCGCTGCGGCGGCAAAAGGCTACAAGCTGATCCTGACCATGCCAGAGACCATGTCGATCGAACGGCGCAAGATGCTGGCGTTGTTGGGTGCCGAACTGGTTCTGACCGAAGGCCCCAAGGGCATGAAGGGCGCGATCTCCAAAGCGCATGAACTGGCCGAAACACTGCCCAATGCGATCATTCCGCAGCAATTCGAAAACCCGGCCAATCCTGATATCCACCGCAGGACGACGGCGGAAGAAATCTGGAACGATACCAATGGTGATGTCGATATCTTCATTTCCGGTGTCGGCACGGGCGGCACGATCACCGGTGTCGGTCAGGTTCTGAAATCCCGCAAGCCTGAGATCAGGGTCGTGGCCGTCGAGCCCGCCGACAGCCCGGTTCTTTCGGGCGGCTCCCCCGGCCCGCATAAAATTCAAGGTATTGGCGCGGGCTTTGCGCCCAACGTTCTCGATATGAAAATCTACGACGAAATCATCACCGTCACCAATGATGAAGCCTTTGAAACCGCCCGCCTCGTTGCCCGCCTCGAAGGTGTGCCTGTGGGCATTTCCTCCGGTGCTGCGTTGTCGGCTGCGAGCAAGATCGGCGCACGGGATGAGAATGCGGGCAAGACCATCGTCGTGATCATTCCGTCGTTTGCCGAGCGGTACCTGTCGACGGCCCTGTTTGAGGGTTTGGGATTTTGAGCGTTTTTTCGGTTCGTTGATGGAGCGGTAAGGGTGAGGTGCGCTCCGTATGACGATTCTTACGAACGTCGCGGATGTGGCTTACCCCCTCTGCCCTGCCGGGCATCTCCCCCACAGGTGGGGAGATCGAATCGCGGCTAACTCTCGCTCCTCTTGAACGTTGAAGATGAGGCGGCTGCGTTCTCCCATAGCCATCCTGTCAAAAATCCCGGCCAGCCTTTTGCGCAGGCTTCGCCGTTCACGCGGCAGCCTCTGCCCGTGGTGTGCTTTCTTCTCAGGGTCCACAGCCTCATCGGCCATGGTATTCGGACGGGGCGCTGCAAGCTGCCTCGTTGGGTAGTCTAATATTGGCACCTTTCAGCGCCCCGTTCAGCGGTTTGTGCCCGCCAGCGATCCTCTTGCCACGGCTGGCGCATCCCGGATGGCAAAGGGCCGAAACCCTGCCGGTTCACCGGTCGGACATGTTCAAGGTCCAACCCTTTACCTCCGGGCGGCGGGTGCTTCGTTGCCGAAACATTCCACCTGCCAGTTCGGCCGCACCTGCCCTTTCTCCCCCTTCGAGGATGCCGGGCAGATGCAGCGTTTGCCTGTGTACCGCCTGACTTTCGCTTCAAACTCCTCACGGTCGCGTTCGACCAGGAGCCGATGAGCTGTCGGTACACCCGGCGGCGGGCGGACAGGAGCGACACTGCCTGGATCTCGAAACCCGTCTGGATATTCGAGGCAGGCATGCCGATCCGGTCCGAATATCGGGGGCGGTGCACCGGCCGGTCCGAAACCGGTGCCACGCCCCACCCGTTGCCGCCGGGGGGATTCGCTGCCGGACCCCGGCGATGAGGGGTTGCGTACCCCCTCACCACCAGCGCCGGTTCCGCCTCGCCGCAACGCCTTGCGGTGTATCCGAGGGCGGAACGGGACCAGTGTGCGGTCGATTCGCGAGCCGTGGAGAAAACTGCGGGGTGTTTTTTGCTGTTTTTTCAGATTTTCATTTAAGGTACTGATTTTGTTGGGAAGTAATTTTGATGAGGATCTGAATGTGCCGTTCCCCCCCTGCCCTGCCGGGCATCTCTCCCTCAAGGGGGGAGATCCGCTGGGGGCATTATCATTGGACGTCTTAAAAGTTGCGGCGGGACGAGAGCATGTTTTGCCAGAGCTATCGTTCCGACCGTTACGTTCGGAGCATTGAGTATGCCTTTTGTTGATCTGCACACCTGTGGGGGAGATGCCGGCAGACAGTGGGGGTGAACGCCACCATCGGCGCTTCTCCTGTGACTGGCTTAGGATGACAATAAGGTTCGCTCGTGATTTCCCCTCACGCTGCCGCCGTCAATCGCTCACCTGCGATGCGATAGGAAATCGCTTCGGCCAGATGGATGCGGCCGACGGTGGGCTTGTCGTCCAGATCGGCCAGGGTGCGGGCGACCTTGAGGATGCGGTGGTAGCCTCTGGCGGAGAATTTCAGTTTTTCGGCGGCGTCGCGGAGCAGTTGCAGGCCTGGCGCATCGGGTTCACCGAATTTTTCGATCAGCGCCGTTGAGCAGCGGGCGTTGGTGCGGATGCCGTTGAAACCGGCGGTCGCGAAACGGTCCTGCTGCAGATCACGAGCGCGGGCGACGCGGCGGGCGACATCGACGCTGGCTTCGGCGGCCATGGGGCGGATGAGATCTGCGGCCGAGACAGCCGGCACTTCGATGCGGATATCGATGCGGTCCATCAGCGGGCCGGAAATGCGCTGCTGATAATCTGTCAGGCAGCGCGGCCCTCTGGCGCAGGTAAAGCCGGGCTCGCCCGCCATACCGCATTTGCATGGGTTCATGGCCGCAACGAGCTGGATTTCTGCGGGATAGCTGACGCGATGATTGGCGCGGGCAATGATGCACTCACCGGTTTCCAGTGGCTGGCGCAGCGCATCCAGCGACTGCGGCGAAAATTCCGGGAATTCATCGAGAAAAAGCACGCCGTGATGGGCAAGCGAGGCCTCCCCCGGCCGCGCCCGCAGGCCACCACCAACAAGGGCTGCCATGGTGGCGGAATGGTGCGGGGTGCGGAACGGGCGACGATCCGACAGCTTGCCGCCGGACAATTGCCCGGCAATGGAATGGACCATGGAGACTTCCAGCAATTCCGCCGCCGACAGCGGCGGCAGAATGGAGGGAAGGCGTGAGGCCAGCATGGATTTGCCCGAACCGGGCGGACCGACCATGAGCAGATTATGCCCTCCGGCGGCGGCCACCTCCAGCGCGCGCTTGGCGCTTTCCTGCCCCTTGATATCGGCAAGATCCGGCAGGTTTGCAGGATGGGCGCGGATGGCTGGAACCGGTCGCGAAAGACGCTGTGTGCCGCGGAAATGATTGACGAGAGCGATCAGGCTGCGCGGAGCGAGAATATCGAAGTCGGCACCGGCCCATGCCGCTTCTCCACCGCTGTCTGCCGGGCAGATGAGACCTTTACCCTGCCCGTTTGCGCCGATGGCGGCCGGCAGCGCGCCAGACACGGCGCCAATGGTCCCATCCAGATTAAGCTCGCCCAGAACAACATAGGAACCCAGCGCATCCGCAGGAATGGCACCCAAGGCGGCCATCAGGCCCAGCGCGATGGGCAAATCGAAATGACTTCCCTCCTTGGGTAAATCAGCCGGTGCGAGATTGACCGTGACTTTCTTTGCCGGAAGCGCCAGACCAGAGGCATGCAAGGCCGCCTGCACCCGCTCCCGGCTTTCGGCAACAGCCTTGTCCGGCAGGCCGACGATCTGCATGCCGACCTTGCCGGGTGCGACCATGACCTGAACTTCGACCGGCACGCCCTCTATGCCCTGAAATGCCACCGTATTGACGCGCGCAACCATGAAAGCCCCCAACAGGCGGACTTTAGAAAACGCTCAATCACGCGTGTAAGTGTCCGCCCCTGCAACCTTGCACAACGGTCATGATAAGACAAGAACAAGAAGTGAACAATTTCACGTATGCCGCGCGGAAAATTGCAACGGGTTGTCAGCCATCAGACGCCGGTAGAGCCGAAACCACCGGTGCCACGCGCGGTATCCGAGGTCTCGTCGACCTCGACAACGGTCACTTGAGTGACGGGCGCTACGACCATCTGGGCGATGCGCATGCCGCGTTCGATGACGAAATCGTCTTGGCCCAGATTGGCGAGGATGACTTTGACCTCGCCGCGATAATCGCTGTCCACCGTTCCCGGTGAATTGAGGCAGGTGATGCCGTTCTTGATGGCAAGGCCGGAGCGCGGGCGGATTTGCGCCTCAAAACCTTGGGGGACTTCGAAGATGAAGCCGGTGGACACCAGTGCGCGGGCGCCCGGTGTCAGCACCACCGGCGCATCCCCGGCGACGGCGGCACGCAGGTCCATGCCAGCCGCTCCCGGCGTCTCGTAGGAAGGCAGCTCGATGCCCTGTGCATGGTCCAGACGAACGAGATTCAGGGCGGGGCGATTTTGGTTTTCTTTGGTCATGCGGCATTAGTTTTCCTTGTGCGCGCCAAGGTCAATTGCAAAAGCGGCCCCGAAACGCTAGATACCGCGCAATTCCACAGGATTTGTTTGATGCCCGAAACACTCGCCGAGGCGGTTTCCCGCCGCCGCACCTTCGCTATCATCGCGCACCCGGACGCCGGTAAGACGACGCTGACCGAAAAGCTGTTGCTGTTCGGCGGCGCCATTCAGCTGGCCGGTGAAGTGAAGGCGAAGAAGGATCGCATCCAGACGCGGTCCGACTGGATGAAAATCGAGCGCGAGCGCGGCATCTCGGTCGTGACCTCGGTGATGACCTTCGAATATGACGACAAGGTCTACAATATTCTCGACACGCCGGGCCATGAAGACTTTGCCGACGATACCTACCGCACGCTGACGGCGGTGGATGCCGCCATCATGGTCATCGATGCCGCCAAGGGTATCGAGCCGCGCACCCTGAAGCTGTTCGAAGTCTGCCGCATGCGCGACATTCCGATCATCACCTTCGTCAACAAGATGGACCGCGAAAGCCGAGACATCTTCGAAATTCTCGACGAGATCGAGGAAAAGCTGGCGTTGGACACGGCACCGATCACCTGGCCGATCGGTCGTTCCAAGAGCTTCTGCGGTTCCTATTATCTGGCCAGCAACAAGGTTCGCGGTTCCGACACGGAAGTCGAGGCAACGCAGGTGAATGGCCCGCAGGACGTGGCCAGCCGGTTGCCGGAAAACGAGCGCGGGGCCTTTATCGAGGAAACGCAGCTGGCGCTGGAGGCGTGCCGTCCTTTTGACCGCGAGGCCTTTCTGGAGGGACATCTGACGCCGGTCTTCTTCGGCTCCGCGCTGCGCAATTTTGGTGTGCGAGACCTGATCAACGCTCTCGGCGACATTGCGCCGCCACCGCGCGACCAGGTGGCCGATACGAGAACGGTTCACGCGGCCGAAGAAAAAATGACGGCCTTCGTGTTCAAGATTCAGGCCAATATGGACCCCAACCACCGCGACCGCATTGCCTTTGCGCGCATCTGCTCCGGTAAGCTGGAGCGTGGCATGAAGGCGCGGCTGGCGCGTACCGGCAAGCAGATGGGCCTGACGGCACCGCAGTTCTTCTTCGCGTCGCAGCGACACATTGCCGATACGGCATTCGCGGGCGATGTGGTGGGCATTCCCAACCACGGCACGTTGCGCATCGGCGACACGCTGACCGAGGGGGAAAACCTGGTGTTTCAGGGTGTACCGAACTTCTCGCCCGAGATTCTGCGCCGCGTGCGGCTGGAAGATGCGATGAAGGCGAAGAAGCTGAAAGAAGCGCTTCACCAGATGGCCGAAGAGGGCGTCGTACAGCTGTTTTCTCCCGAAGACGGATCGCCCGCCATCGTCGGCGTTGTCGGTGCCTTGCAGCTGGATGTTCTGAAGGAACGGCTGATGGGCGAGTACGGCCTGCCGGTTTCGTTTGAAATGTCGCGTTTCTCGATCTGCCGCTGGATTTCCTCGGATCAGGCTTCGGATATGGAGAAATTCCTGACCGTCAAGCGCGGCGATATTGCCCGCGATCTGGACGGTGACCCGGTGTTTCTGGCGCAGGATGCGTTTTCGCTGCGCTATGAAGCGGAACGCTATCCGGCTATCAAGATGGCTGCGATCAAGGAGTATCACGTCGCCAAGGCGGCGTGAGTTGTAAGACGTGGCGAAAACCTCAGGTTTTCGCCACTCCAAACGGCTCAGCCCTGCGCGTCGCGCTTGCGCTCGATCGCGTCCCACAAGAGGCTGGCGACATCGGCACCGCCGAATTTCTTGACTTCGCGGATGCCGGTGGGTGACGTGACGTTGATTTCCGTCATGTAATCGCCGATGACATCGATGCCGACGAAGAGGAAGCCGCGCTCCCGCAATGCGGGGCCGATACGCTGGCAGATTTGCTTTTCGCGGGCCGTGAGCTCTGTCGGTTCAGGACGGCCACCGGCGTGCATGTTGGAGCGGGCATCGTTTTCCGCAGGCACGCGGTTGATGGCGCCAACCGGCTCGCCATCAACCAGAAGGATCCGCTTGTCGCCCTTGCGGACATCCGGCAGATATTGCTGGGCGATATAGGGTTCGCGGAACATCTGGCCGAACATTTCCAGCAGCGAGGAAAAATTGCGATCATCGCGGGTGGAGTGGAAGACGCCTGCGCCGCCATTGCCGTAAAGGGGTTTGAGGATGATGTCGCCCATCTCTTCGCGGAACCGGGCAATCTCGCTCACGTCCTTGGTGATGAGCGTGGTGGGCATGAGGTCGGCGAATTCGGTGACGAAGATCTTTTCCGGCGAATTGCGCACCCATGCCGGATCATTCACCACAAGCGTCTTGGGGTGGATGCGCTCCAGCAAATGCGTGGAGGTGATGTAGGCCATGTCGAAGGGTGGATCCTGGCGCAGATGGATAACATCCATGGTGGCGAGATCAACACGCTCCGGTTCAGACAAAGAGAAGTGATCGCCCTTGATATCGCGCAACTGCATCTGTTCGACGGTGGCGTAGATCTTGCCATCTCGCATCGACAGACGATCCGGTGTGTAATGGAACAGGCGGTAACCGCGGGCCTGCGCCTCAAGGCTGATCGCGAAGGTGCTGTCGCCTGCGATGTTGATGCCGGAGACATGATCCATCTGGATCGCGACGTTCTTGATTTTGGCCATGCGCAATTTCCTTTTGAAAGCCCGAAATGTGTAGGGCAGGCAAGCTTCAAAGGCAACTGCTACGGAGTGGCGTATCTATGAGTTTTATTGACGGTTTCGGGGCTTACAGCGAGGGCGTTTTGGCCGGCAACAGCTTGTTCTTCAAGCGATAGGCAAAGGCGATCGGCGCCGGGAAAGGGCGGCGCAGGAAGGCGACCTTGCGCACATAGGTATCCACACGCCATGTGGCCCAGGTGCCGGCCTTGAAATAGGCAACGTCGCCCGTTCGGAGCATATGAATGGTGCCATCTTCCGCAGTCACATGGACGTCGCCCTCGACGATATGGACCGTTTCGTCCCAGGCGAAGAACCAGCGGAACGTGCCAGCCGTGCAATCCCACAGAGCGGTATAGGCGGCGCGATCTGCACTTCTGGAATGGTCTGCCATGCGGGCTACGGGTTCGCCTGCGAGGATCCAGTCCGGGTTGATGGGGGCGGGTTGCATGATCAGGCCGCTGGAAGCAGCCGATACAACGGTTTGCGTCCGCCCGACACTCCTGGCGCGCGGCATCAGCGGCACGGCGCGGGCCGCCATTGCAGCCACACTTGCGATCATGACATGAAAAACCATATTGCGTCCCCAACCTTGCAATGGAAACGCCCTAGCACAGATCGAGTAAGAATGCTCTTCCTTAAATTGAGACAAGTTTAACGACGTGCATTTCCAGCCGACTTTTAGAGCGTTTCCTTGTTAAATGGAAACAGTTCTGTTGGTTCAAACGGGATCGACTGCTTGTCCGGATGGCGCGTGGCGTAGCCTTAGCATACGGCCAAGCCGTCCGGGCAGGCAGATGGCCCGTTTCAACCAACCCGGAGGGCCGGGCATATTTCCGCCGGGACAAAGGCGATCGGCTCGACCGTACCTCAGGGTATGCCCTTCGCCAATCGCCTTTGTCCTGACGAAAATCTGCTCCGGCAGAACGTTTCCATTTAACAAGGAAACGCTCTAATGGGCCGCGACACGCTGCTCCGCTGGCTGACGCGGCATGACATCGGCGCTGGTCGTGATGCGCTTGCCGGTGTCATTGTGGAAGAAATGCAGCTTTTCGCGCGCAATCGCCAGCAACATCTCCTGCGGCATCTCGGTTTCGGCAGCGCAGGCCACGGTCAGAACCTGATCGCCCACCAGACCATGGAGGAGACGCTGCGAGCCGAGCTCCTCGATATAATCCACGCGGAAAGGGATGCCCTGTTCACCGGCGCGGGCAATCCGCAGGTCTTCTGCGCGCATGCCGACCGTGACAGGGCCGGAGGCCGGGGCATAACCATTGAGCGAGAGCGTGGCGGGGCCGATGGCGAGCCTGTCGCCGTGCAGTTCGCCTGCCAGGAGGTTCATGGCGGGCGAGCCGATGAAGCTGGCGACGAAGGTGGAGGCTGGCTTGTGGTAGACCTCCAGCGGCGCGCCGATCTGTTCGATACGACCGGCATTCAGCACCACCAGACGATCTGCCAGCGTCATGGCCTCCAGCTGGTCGTGGGTGACGTAGATGGAGGTGGTGCCAAGACGGCGTTGCAGGCGCTTGATCTCGCCGCGCATGGAAACGCGCAGCTTGGCATCGAGGTTCGACAGCGGCTCATCGAACAGGAAAGCGGCGGGCTTGCGCACGATGGCGCGACCCATGGCGACACGCTGGCGCTGACCGCCCGACAAAGCCCGCGGTTTGCGATCCAGATAGGGCTGAAGCTCCAGCATGCGGGCGGCTTCCGCCACGCGCGCATCGATCTCGTCCCTAGGCGTCTTGCGGTTTTTCAGGCCGTATTCCAGGTTCTGGCGAACCGACATATGCGGATAAAGCGCGTAGTTCTGGAAGACCATGGCGATGTCGCGGTCGGCGGGCTCCACGTCATTGACGACGCGGTTGCCGATGCTGACCTTGCCTTGAGATATCTCCTCAAGACCGGCAACCATGCGCAACAGCGTGGACTTGCCGCAACCCGACGGGCCGACGAGGACGATGAATTCCCCGTCCTTGATGGAGATATCCACATCGTGAACGGCGCGTATGCCGTTGGAGTAATCCTTGCAGACCTGACTGATTTCGATTTCGGCCATTGTGGTTGTCCTTACTTATCGCTTTCGGTGAGGCCCTTGATGAACCAGCTCTGGAAGATGACGACGATCAACACAGGTGGCAGCATGGCCAGAACGGCGAGCGCGAACGCTTCGTTGTAATCGGGAATTTGCGAGCCGACCCAGACCTGAAGGATCTGTTTGATGCCGCGCATGATGGTGAAGAAGCTCTCATCACTAGTCATCAGCATGGGCCAGAGATACTGGTTCCAGCCATAGACGAACATGATGATGAAGATGGCCGCCATCATGGTGCGCGACAGAGGCAGCAGGATATCGATGAAGAACTTGACCGGCCCTGCCCCATCGATACGGGCAGCTTCCAACAGTTCATCCGGCACGGATTTGAAAAACTGCCGGAAATAGAAGGTGCCGGTGGCCGATGCCAGAAGTGGTACAATGAGGCCGGTATAGGAGTTCAACAGTCCCAGTTTGCTCATGACCTCATAGGACGGCATGATGCGGACTTCCAGCGGCAGAAGCAGGGTGGTGAAGATGACCCAGAAGGCAAGCGTGGCGAAGCGGAAGCGGAAATAGACGATGGCGTAAGCCGCCAGCATCGACAGCACGATCTTGCCGACAGCAAAGCCGATGCCGAGGATCAGCGAGTTGATGACCATGTTGAGGCCGGTGATCTGACCCGTAAAGCCACCCTTCTGGGTCAAGACCTTCTCATAGGTGCCGACGAAATTGTCTCCCGGCAGAAGCGTCAGGCCATTCATATGGATCTGCGCTGCCGTATGCGTCGACGTCATGAAGGCGACCACCACAGGCATGATGAGAAACAGCGAACCGATGATGAGGATCAGGTGATCGAGGGGCTTTGTCTTGTACATGGTGAAAATCCCTCAACCGTAATGGATGCGTTTTTCGAGGAAACGGAACTGGATGACCGTCAGCACGAAGACGACGATCATCAAAATGACCGATTGAGCCGATGAGCCGCCAATGTCATTGCCGCGGAAGCCATCCACATAGACCTTGTAGACAAGGGTAATCGGGTTGTTGGCCGCCTTGTCCTTCACCATCACGTCGATGACGCCGAAAGTATCGAACAGTGCATAGGTGATGTTGATGATGAGCAGGAAGAAAGCGGTGGGCGCCAGAAGCGGCATGATGACCGTCCAGAACCGGCGAAGGCCGGAGCGGCAATCGATGAAGGCGGCTTCGCGCACCGACACCGGCACGCTTTGCAGGCCCGACAGGAAGAAGATGAAATTATAGGGGATCTGTTTCCAGACGGACACGAAAATCATGGCGAAGGCGGTATCGAAATAGGTGACACCGACCTGCATGTGCCAGCCGAAGAAGGCGGCCATCTTGACGAAAGGGCCGATGTGCTGGTCAAAAAACATCATGCCGATGAGGCCCGCAACCGGCGGAGCGATGGCATAGACCGAAATCAGCAGCGTCTTGTAAGCCGAAGCGCCGCGAATGATCGCGTCCGCCTTCACCGCCAGCAAAAGGCCGAGCGCCAGTGAAAAGACGGTAACGAGAACAGTGAAAATCACCGTGAACTTGGCGATGTTGAGATATTCGGCGCTGAATAGCGCATCGGAATAATTGGCCATGCCGACGAAGGTGGAGCCGAAGCCGAAGGGGTCTTCGATATAGAATGACGACTGAACGGCCTGTACGGACGGCCAATAGAAGAAGACGAAAATGACGATGAGTTGTGGCGCGATCAACAGATAAGGCAGCGCGGACGACGAAAACTGCACCCGTTTGGCGGGCTGCGCCATCTCGACAGGCTTCTTGGCCTTGGCGGCGACGCCGGGAATGGGCCGGACGAGACCCGGCTGGGACGAAGTATAGGCCACGCGCGCGAACCTTTGTGTGTTGTGGGCGTCTCTTCATGTCTGAAGCGAGGCCGGGATCATGGACAGGTCTTACCCACTTGCTCGACGTCATCCTCGGGCTTGTCCCGAGGATCTGACCACGTTCAATGTTGTGGTTCGTTAGATCCTCGGGACAAGCCCGAGGATGACAAAAGAGAAACTGGCTAGCCTTCAGACAACCAACGGACCTCCCTCATTCTGAAGGGAGGCCCATTTCTTATGGCTTCAGTTCAATCAACCGGCAGTCTTGGCAAAACGGGCCAGAAGCTCGTTGCCTTCCTTTTCGATGATCTCCATGGCTTGCTTCGGCTCGACTTCACCGGAGAAGATGCGGCCATATTCGCGTTCCATGATGGCGCGGATCTGTGGGTAGAAGCCGAGGCGGTAGCCCTTGGACCATTCACCACCTGGAAGAGACAGCTGCTTGATGCCGACTTCGGCAACGGGCTGCTTCTCGTAGAAGCCTTCCTTCTTGGCAAGCTCATAGGCCGCCTGGGTGATGGCGACGTAACCGGTTGCCTCGTGGTAGAACTTCTGGATTTCGGGCGATGTCAGGAACTGGAAAAAGTCAGCCACGCACTTGTTTTCGGCGTCCGACTTGCCGGACATGGCAAACAGGGCAGCACCACCGATGAAAGAGTTGGTGCCAGCGCCCTTGATGGAGCCCCAATAGGGCAGGAAGGTTGCGGAGAACGGCATCTGTGCCGTCTTCTGCAGGCCGCCGAAGGAGCCGGAAGACCCGATCCACAGCGCGACCTTGTTTTCTTCGAACGGCTTCTGGTTATCGTTCCAGCCAGCGCCGTAATAGGCGAAATAGCCCTGATCCTTCCAGGCCTTCAGCTTGTCGAACATCATGACGAGGTTGGGATCGGTGACCTTCAGCTTAGTGTCGACAACGCTGTCGTAACCATTGTTGTTTGTGGCGAACTGAAGGTTGTTACGCGAGAAGAAGTTCTCGGTGAATTCCCAGGTCAGTTGCGTCTGAACGAGGGGAATGAAACCGGCTTCCTTCAGTTTCGGCGCTGCGGCCTCGAACTCTTCCCAGGTCTTGGGGGCTTCGACACCGGCCTTCTTCAAGGCTTCGGTGTTGTAGTACATGATCGGCGCAGACGAGTTGAACGGCATGCCGACGAACTTGCCATCGGCAGCGGCGTAGAAGTTCCGCACGCCGGGAATGAAGGCTTCGCGATCGAATTTGTAACCGGCCTTGTTGATGATGTCTTCGGCCGGAATGATCGCGCCCTTGGCATTGATGATGGTGGCGGCACCGGCATCGAAGACCTGAAGGATGTTCGGCTGTTCGCCTGAACGGAAGGCCGCGATGCCGCTGGCGAGCGCTTCTTCGTAAGAGCCCTTGGAAACAGGCGTCAGTGCACAATTGGTCTGCGCGGCATTGAACTTCTGCGATACTTCATTGATGACTTCGCCGTTGCGGCCACCCATGCCATGCCACCAGGTGATGTTGGTCGCCGCCATGGACGATGTCGCCGAAAACGTGATGGCCATTGCAGCCATGGAAAACTTCTTGATCATAGTTCCGATCCTCTACCGCCCTTGTTGGGTGAGGATGCGAATAGGCGCGTTCCATGACGTCTCGTTTACGGTTTTATGTCGGATTTATAACAGTACGGCACCAAGAAGTGCTCCATGACTTCACGCATCAATCACGAGTTGCCGGCAACGATGCCGAAACGAGGCGGGCGGGATTTCCGACCACAGTCTGACCGGCGGCGACATCTTTCGTGACGACCGAGCCCGCGCCGATGATCGCGCCATCGAAAATGCGGATGCCGGGCAGGATGATCGCCCCGCCGCCAATCCAGACATTGTTGCCAATGGTGACGGGTTTGGCGATCTCGATGCCACGTGCGCGCTGCGCGCCATCCCTATGGTGATCGGCGCAATAGATCTGCACGCCGGGGCCGAGCATGGAACCGTTTCCTATGGTGACGGGGCCGGAATCCAGAATGACGCATCCCGCGTTGAGATAGGTGTTTTCACCCAGCGAAATATTGAAGCCGTAGCTGCAATGAAACGGTGCTTCGATGAAGGCGGTTTTGGAGACGGACCCAAAGAGAGAGCGCAGAAGCGGGGCCATTGCACCACGGGCATCCGGCACCATGCTGGTGTGTTGGTGGACGGCCCGGCGGGCCGCGACACGCAGGGCATCGAGTTCATCATCCAGACAGCAATACCATTCTCCCGCTGCCATTTTCTCCCGTTCGCTGCGCATCCACTTGTCTCCCTAGAAAGCGTCGATGAAATGTTTGGGCATGCGGCGCGGCAGGACTGCAACGATATCGAAACGCAGCGATAAAGCAGCGGCGTCCTTACGACGTGACAGCCAGAGATCGGCGGCGGCGCGGATGCGGACTTGCGACGCGGAGCTGACCGCATCGATAGCGCCTGTTTCAGAGGCCCGTGCCTTGACCTCGACGAAGGCGATCACGTCCTTCTTGCGTGCGATAATATCGATTTCACCCGATCGGGTGCGGTAACGCAGGGCGAGGATGCGATAGCCCTTCACCAGCAGATAAAGCGCTGCCCAATATTCGGCAATATGGCCGCGCCGTTCGGCCCGGCGTCTGCTTGCCTCACGCGCCATCGCTACCCTTCAGGTCAAGGATGCGCTGGTAAAGCTCCTTGCGCGGCAGGCCGGTGAGTTTGGCGGCCTCTGCGGCCGCTTTTGCGGCAGGCATGGTGGAGACAAGGTCTTTCAGCAGCTTTTCGACGTCTTCCATATCAGGAATTTCGTCATAGGACGGCGGCTCGATGAGGAGCACGATCTCGCCTTTGACGATACGGTCTTCGTTATAAAATTCCGTCAGTTCACCCAGCGTGCCACGGCGGAACTCTTCGAAGGTCTTCGTCAGTTCCCGACATACGACGGCGCGGCGGTTCGGCCCCAGAACCTCCGAGGCGACCTTTATGGTGGCGCAGATGCGGTGCGGGGATTCGAAAAACATCATGGTCGCCGGAATTTTCGAAAGCTCGGAAAAACGGTCGCGCTTGCCCTTGTCCTTGACTGGCAGAAAGCCTGCGAACATGAAAGCGTCGCTCGGCATGCCGGAGCCGACCAGCGCAGCCAAAGGTGCCGAAGCGCCCGGAATGGGCACGACGCGGTGGCCCGCCTCGACTGCCATTTGCCCCAGGCGATATCCGGGATCGGAGACCAGCGGCGTGCCCGCATCCGACACCAGCGCCACGGATTTTCCGGCATCCAGGGCAGCGATGAGCTTGGGGCCGGCCTCTTCGGCATTGTGCTCGTGATAGGAATAGGGGCGATTGCGGATACCGTAACGGTCCAGCAGAATGCGGGTGACACGGGTGTCCTCACAGGCCAGAACATCAGCAGAGGCCAGTGTTTCCAGCGCCCTTAAGGTGATATCTCCGAGATTGCCGATGGGGGTGGCGACCAGATAGAGTGCGGCATCGATGGGGCGTGCAGGCACGGTGAAGCCACCGACCTTGAAACCGCGGCCCGTGCCGTCTGCGTCGTCTATCGTCTGGTCGCTCACCGCTTCATCTGTCACTGCATCATTCCCGTCCTGTGGTATTTCCCTGTCTTTATGGGCAAGACGGCGCCTGCGAACAAGGGCCGTTGTTGGCGCTCACGTCATGTAAGGGAATGTATAGCGTGGAAAATTGAGGAATGACGCGGTCTGGCCCCTTGCCTTTTCCTCGATAACTCTGCCATTTTGCCCGTCCACATTATCCGGCCAAAATGCCGGAGACACTATCTTGGCGATCCGGCCTATCCAGGATCGCATCGGTTGAAAGCGGAAGTCTTCATGCGTATTACCCTCGAGCGGTCGAACCTTCTGAAATCGCTGAACCACGTTCATCGTGTGGTGGAACGGCGCAACACGATTCCCATTCTGTCCAACGTGCTCTTGCGCGCATCCGATGCCAAGCTGGACATGAAGGCGACCGACCTCGATCTCGAAATCACCGAAGCGACACCAGCGATGGTGGAACAGGCCGGTTCGACGACGGTGCCCGCGCATCTGCTGTATGAAATCGTGCGCAAGCTGCCTGATGGTTCCGAGGTTCTTCTGGCCACCAATCCCGATGGCTCGACCATGACGGTTGCATCCGGCCGCTCGAAGTTTTCGTTGCAGTGCCTGCCGGAAACCGATTTCCCGGATCTCACGGCCGGGACCTTCAGCCACGTCTTCAAACTGAAGGCAACTGACCTGAAAATGCTGATCGACCGCACGCAGTTTGCGATTTCGACCGAAGAGACACGCTATTATCTGAACGGCATCTTCTTCCACACGATCGAAAGCGGCAACGACCTGAAGCTGCGTGCCGTCGCCACCGACGGCCACCGTCTGGCACGCGCCGACGTAAACGCGCCGTCCGGTTCCGAGGGCATGCCCGGCATCATCATTCCACGCAAGACGGTGGGCGAGTTGCAGAAGCTGGTCGATAACCCCGAACTGGAAGTGACGGTCGAGGTGTCCGATGCCAAGATCCGCATTGCGATCGGCGACATCGTTTTGACGTCCAAGCTGATCGACGGTACGTTCCCGGATTACCAGCGCGTCATCCCCACCGGCAACGACAAGGAAATGCGCGTCGATTGCCAGTCGTTTGCCAAGGCAGTGGACCGCGTCTCGACCATCTCGTCCGAGCGTGGCCGCGCGGTAAAGCTTGCCATCACCGAGGGGCAATTGACGCTGACCGTCAACAATCCGGATTCCGGCAGTGCGACGGAAGAAGTCGCGGTTGGGTACGAACACGAAGGCATGGAGATCGGCTTTAACGCCAAATACCTGCTGGACATCACGGCGCAGCTTTCCGGCGAAGACGCGATTTTCCTTCTGGCCGACGCGGGTTCACCGACGCTTGTGCGCGACAATGCGGGCGATGACGCCCTTTACGTGCTGATGCCGATGCGCGTTTAGCGTATTCTCACCTCGTGAAAACGCAAAAAAGCCGGTGACCGCCTCACCGGCTTTTTTGTTTGCAGATTTTCCCCAGTTATCGACATTTTCCTGTTGCGACATTTTTCATTGTCTTTACGACAGTTCGAAACAACATATCGCCACAGTTTCACCAAATGTTGTTTTGACGGAACACAGAGGGGGACCGGATGGGACTGAGCCTGAAACAGCGCTTCGGCAGGAAATTCGAAGAGGAAATTCGTTTCTTCAAGGGAATGGTCAACCAGCCGAAAAAGGTAGGCGCCATCGTTCCGACCTCCGGTGTGACCGCACGGCGCATGGCCAGTGTCATCACCCCGCAATCCGGCCTGCCCGTGCTGGAACTTGGGCCTGGAACCGGCTGTATCACCAAGGCTATTCTAGGCCGAGGCGTGAGGCCGGAAAACGTGACGGCCATCGAATATTCCACGGACTTCTACCAGCAACTGCTGCGCAGCTATCCGGGCGTGAATTTCATCAATGGCGATGCTTTCGATCTGGACACCACGCTGGCGGCGCAAAAAGACCAGATGTTCGATTGCGTCATCTCAGCCGTACCAATGCTGAACTTCCCGATGGCCGAGCGCATCCGTCTTCTCGACGACCTGCTCAATCGCGTGCCGCATGGACGTCCGGTCCTCCAGATTTCCTATGGCCCGATGTCGCCGATCGTGGCGCAACCGCACCTCTACCACATTCGCCACTTTGATTTCGTGGTGCGCAACATTCCGCCCGCACAGCTGTGGACCTACACCCGCGCCTGAGCTAGCGTAGCATCATGTACGCGCTTTACATCACCCACCCACAGGTCAGGATCGACGCCGATGTGCCGGTTCCCCATTGGGGGCTGTCGGAGTTGGGCGTCGAAAGAACACGCAAGGCCAGTGCCCTGCCCTGGGCCAAGACATTGCGCCGCATCGTCAGCAGCGCCGAGAACAAGGCCACCGAAACCGCGCAGATTGTTGCATCGGTGAGCGGTGTTGCCGTTGAGACCGTTCCCAACATGCACGAGAACGACAGGAGTGCGACGGGGTTTCTGCCGCCGGACCAGTTCGAGGCAGCGGCGGACTGGTTCTTTGCCCACCCACATGCCAGCTACAAGGGTTGGGAAACGGCCATCGATGCGCAAGCCCGAATCGTATCGGCTGTCGAGACTGTTCTCGCTGACCATGATCCTATGCTGCCAATTGCCTTTGTGGGACATGGCGGCGTCGGAACCCTGCTGAAATGCCACCTCGCAGGAAGCCAGATTACCCGCAGCACCGACCAGCCTGCGGGTGGTGGCAATCTGTTCTGTTTTACCCTTGCAGACCGGCGCATCACATGCGACTGGACGGCAATGGAAACGTGGCAGGGGGAAACATGGCAGGGGATGAGACTATGACCGCACGCGAGCGCCTGATCGTCGGGCTTGACCTTCCAACCGTGGCTGAGGCCGAAAACATTGTCAGCGCACTCGGCGACGATGTCCTGTTCTACAAGATCGGCCACCAGCTGGCCTTTGCGGGCGGGCTGGAATTTGCCAGGGAACTGGCGCAAAGCGGCAAGAACATCTTCCTCGACATGAAGCTCCTCGACATCGACAACACGGTGGCTTCGGGTGTAGAAAACATCGCCAAGATGGGCATGTCGATGCTGACGCTGCATGCCTATCCGAAAGCGATGCGGGCGGCGGTCAAGGCGGCGCATGGGTCCGGGCTGACGCTTCTGGGCGTCACGGTTCTGACCTCCATGGACGACGCCGATCTGCTGGATGCCGGATATCAGGGTGACGCCCGTTCTCTGGTGCTGAAACGCGCCGCACAGGCGCGGGACGCAGGCATGGGTGGCATCGTTTGCTCGGCGGAAGAATCTGCCGCTGTGCGTGAGATCGTCGGTTCTGATATGGCCGTCGTTACCCCCGGCATTCGCCCTATCGGTGGCGACGCCGGCGACCAGAAGCGGGTTGTGACACCATTCGATGCGATCAGGGCTGGCTCCAGCCATCTGGTGGTAGGCCGACCCATCGTCAAAGCAGCCGATCCAAAGGCTGCGGCGCTTGCCATTCTGGACGAGATGTCCAGAGCACTCTGAAAAGGATAAGACCATGGCCAAGGGATACTGGATTGCACAGGTGGATGTGCGCGACGCCGAGCGCTACAAGGACTACATCTCCACCGCCAAACCCGCATTCGAGCGGTTCGGAGCGAATTTTCTGGCACGCGGTGGCGTTGTGACGCAACTCGAAGGCAAGGGTCGGGCCCGCAATGTCATCATCGAGTTTCCCTCGATGCAGCACGCGCTCGATTGCTACAACTCCGACGAATACCAGCAGGCGCTGAAAATCCGCCAGGAGGTGGCCGATACCGAACTGATGATCATGGACGGCACCTGATCATCGTCCAGCAACCGTTCATTCTGGTTGGCCACAAACGCTGTTCTCTCTTCCCGTTGCATCGGCTTTAAGCTAAGAGACGGAAACGCATATATTCAACGCTTCGCAGGAGCCTCCCATGCCATTGGCCAACCTTCCCCCTCTCGTCACCGTTTTTGGCGGCTCGGGCTTTGTCGGGCGGCATGTTGTGCGTTTTCTGGCCAAGCGCGGCTATCGCATTCGTGTTGCCGTTCGCCGTCCCGATCTGGCCGGTTTCTTGCAGCCATTGGGCAATGTCGGGCAGATTTCCTTTGTGCAAGCCAATCTGCGTTACAAGGAGTCCATCAACAAGGCCGTTGAAGGCGCCGACCATGTGGTCAACTGCGTCGGCATCCTGTTCGAGAGCGGTCGCAACACCTTCGACGCCGTACAGGAATTAGGTGCGCGCGCCGTGGCCGAGGCCGCAAGGAACGCAGGCGCAACCCTGACGCATATCTCCGCCATCGGCGCCGATGCCAATTCGTCCGTTGGTTACGCCCGCACGAAAGGCCGTGCCGAAGCTGCGATCCGCACGGTTCTGCCGGATGCCATCATTCTGCGTCCCTCGATCGTGTTTGGACCGGAAGACGATTTCTTCAACAAATTCGCCGGTATGGCGCAGCGTATGCCGTTTCTGCCGCTGATCGGCGGCGGGCACACCAAGTTCCAGCCCGTCTATGTCGAGGACGTGGCCGAAGTCGTGGCACGCAGCGTCGATGGCGCGCTGAAGGCTGGCGCGACCTATGAGCTGGGTGGTCAGGACGTCATGACATTCCGAGACTGTCTCGAGGCGGTGTTGGCAGCGACCTATCGCCAGCGCCCGCTGATCAATCTGCCCTTCGGCATCGCATCGATGATCGGCAAGGTCGCATCGATGGTACCGCTGATCACGCCGCCACTGACGGCCGATCAGGTCACGATGCTGCGCAACGACAATATCGTATCCGCAGAGGCCGCCAATTCCGGGAGGACGCTCGACGGTCTCGGCATCACACCGGTACGCGTCGCATCCGTTCTGCCGTCCTACATGGTGAGCTACCGCACCCACGGACAGTTCAGCAAAACAGGCAAAGCCGCTTAAGCCCTTATCCCGCTTTGGATGGAAAATCGGCGTCCAGCTCGCGGGCGTTACGCTTTTAAAAAAGGGCGTGCAACCAAATCCAAACCCATGAGTTATGCATCCAACGGGCAGCGATCACGTTCGCTGCCTTTTCTTTCGTATGTGGGGGCACATCATGACATCAGCACGACACTGGACCAAGCGTGGCACATGGGCAACTGTGAACAAGAGTTCGCATTAACCCGGTGTTCAGCAAGGTCCTTTATTGCTAAACGCCACATCCTACACACAATCCAGAACCTAACAATCATCGTGCGGCGGCTGGTGTCGTTGCGGTCATCGTCTGAAAGGCAAATATAAAATGGGCAAGTCTATCGCACTCTTTTTTGCGTGTGCGGCGTTGGTTGTTCTGGCAGGTTCGTTCATGGCGCCGGGCACGGTCGCAGCTGGCAAGACCGGTTGTTCGCCAGCCTATGGCGTCGATCCATGCGCCACGAGCTCGATCTCGGCAAACTGATCGATTTCAAGCAAAGCGCTTGTGCCATGAGTTTAGAAAAGCGCCATCGGGTTGATCGAAGGCGCTTTTTTCGTGAGTGAACGCGCCTTTTCAGCGATAAAGTGATGTGGCAATCGCTCGGCTGTTAAACTTGTCTTAAAAAAGCTGAACTTATAGTTTCTGCACAGGCCATCGTTTGTCCGCCGCCTGGCGATAAAGACAACCCTTCCTTTCACAAAAAATCTGAGTGCCTATGCCAACCCTTTTTCATTCTCCCATGTCGACCGCATCCCGATTCGTCCGGCTGATCCTGACCGAATATGGTTTTCAGGCGGATCTGGTCGAGGAGCAGCCTTGGGAAAAGCGACGGGAGTTTCTGGCACTTAACCCGGCGGGAACGCTGCCCGTCTATCTCGATGACAACATGCGCTCGCTCTGCGGTCCCTATGTTCTGGCAGAATTTCTGGACGAGACCCATGGTGTGCTGAAACGGGACAGACGCCTTCTGGCCGAAGATCCGTTCCAGCGCGCCGAAATCCGCCGCCTGACGGAATGGTTTCTACAAAAGATGGAAACCGACGTGACGCGACCGCTGGTGCGCGAACGTGCTTACAAATTGCAAATGTCGACTGCACAGGGTGGTGGCCCGCCTGACAGCAAGCTGTTGCGCACCGCGCGTTCCAACGTCCATCAGCATATGAAATATCTGGAATGGCTGGCAGGTTCGCGCACATGGCTTGCGGGCGACCGGCTGAGCTACGCCGATCTCGCTGCGGGTGCCTCCGTATCCATTCTCGATTATCTCGGCGAGATCAACTGGCTCGAAGCCCCCATTGCCAAGGAATGGTACCAGCGCGTCAAATCGCGCCCATCCTTCCGACCGCTGCTGACAGAGCGGGTGCCGCGGCTTGCGCCCTCGTCCCATTATGCGGACCTGGATTTTTAAGCCTGCGACATCGGCTTGCGGTATAATGATGCACGACGCGGTTTCATTGCGCCGCGCATCGGGAGAAAAGCAATCGACACGGCATTGCAGAAGCAACAGACGCGTGCTGCCAAGCTGACGGACTTCGTCCGCGCAGAGGCCGACGCGCTCGGCTTCGATCTCTGTCGCATCACCTCCGCCGACAGCATTCCGCTCGCGCCAGAACGGCTGCGGGAATTCATCGACAACGGCTTTCACGGCACCATGAACTGGATGGAAGAGACGCAGGAACGCCGTGCGCGCCCCAAGACGTTATGGAGCGAGGTGAAGTCCGTCGTTATGTTTGGCCTGAACTATGGCCCCGACGAAGACCCGCGCGGCATCCTGTCCAAGGCCGACAAGGCCGCAATCTCCGTTTACGCCCGCAACCGCGATTATCACGATGTCATCAAGGGACGGTTGAAAGAGATTGCCACGCGGTTTGCTGCGCGTGCGGGCGAAGATGTGAAGGTCTTCGTCGATACCGCGCCGGTGATGGAAAAGCCCCTGGCCGAGGCGGCCGGGCTGGGCTGGCAGGGCAAACACACCAATCTCGTCAGCCGCAGCCATGGGTCGTGGTTGTTTCTGGGCAGCATGTTTACCACGGCAGAGCTACAATTGGACGATGCCGAGAGGGACCACTGCGGCTCGTGCCGGGCCTGTCTCGACGCCTGCCCGACCAATGCCTTTCCCGCGCCCTACAAGCTGGATGCACGGCGCTGCATTTCCTATCTGACCATCGAGCACAAGGGGTCTATACCGCCGGAATTCAGGCCGATGATCGGCAACCGTATCTATGGTTGTGACGATTGCCTGGCCGCTTGCCCCTGGAACAAGTTTGCGGCGAACGCATCCGAGATGAAATTTCAGGCCCGCGACGACCTGAAGGAACCGGAAATCGCTTTTCTGCTGACGCTGGACGATGCCGCTTTTCGTGCTTTTTTCAGCGGATCCCCGGTCAAGAGGATTGGTCGTAACCGCTTCATTCGCAATGTCCTGATCGCTGCCGGAAACTCCGGTGACGCCAAGTTTATCGAACAATGTCAAATACTTGTACAGGATGTGTCGCCCGACGTGCGCGGTATGGCGGTGTGGGCGCTGTCAAGATTGATGGACAGGCACAGCTTCAATGCCTACGCTGGCACACGTGCATCCGAAGACGATTCGGGCGTGCTGGACGAATGGTTCTTGGCAGGAGTGTAAATGTCGCATCTGATGATTTTCGGGGCCGGTTATTCCGGCAAGGCCATCGCCAGAGCACTCCAGACCGATATGGACCGCATTTCCGGCACGACGCGCGGCGAAGACAAAATCTCGACATTGCAGTGTCAGGCCATCGCTCCCTTCATTTTTTCGGGCGAGGCGATCAGCGACGAATTGCGCGCTGAATTGCGCGGCGTTACGCACGTGGTGCAGTCGATCGCACCCAGCGCTTCCGGCGATCCACTGCTGCGGCTGTGCAAGGGCGACCTCAAAAGCCTCATGCCGGATTTGCAATGGGCTGCCTATCTCTCGACTGTGGGGGTCTATGGCAACCATGATGGCGCTTGGGTGGATGAAGACACGCCCTGCCGCCCCGTCTCCGTACGTTCCGTCGAGCGCGTGGAGGCCGAACAGGCCTGGGACGCGGCCTGTCAGCAGGCGGGCGTCAAGCTCTGCACCCTGAGGCTTTCGGGGATTTACGGTCCGGGTCGCAACGGCCTCATCAACCTTGAAAAGGGCACGGCGCGGCGACTGGTCAAGAAGGATCAGGTGTTCAACCGCATCCGTGTGGAGGATATTGGTGCTGCCACCGAATTTCTGATCGAACACAAGGCCCACGGCATCTTCAACGTGACGGATGACGAGCCTGCACCGCCGCAGGATGTTGTCGCCTTTGCTGCGGACCTGATGGATGTGGCCCCCCCGGAAGAGCAACCCTTTGAGACCGCAGAGTTGAGCGAGATGGCCCGTTCTTTCTATGGCGAGAACAAACGCGTCTCAAACCGCAAGCTGAAAGAGCTGGGCTTCGCCTTTGCCTATCCCAACTACCGCCAATCGCTGCGACAGATGTGGGATGAGGGCACCTGGCGAGATGAATAAACGTTCATATTCCGCCACCCTGAAAAATCCATCCAAAGCCCTTTTCAGGAATGTTTTAATCGCATTTTCGCCTTTTTAACCATTTGTTAAGGCGCAATCTGGCTAAAATTTTCATGTCTTGGAAAATTATTTCACAGTGAATTCGTGATCCGGTTCGCTTTACCCTATCTCTGCACGGATTTTTCGTTTGGCGTTGATTCCAAATGAATTTTTTCGAATACGTCGAAACCCATCGAAATTCACGGGGTAGACGCCCTTCACGAATGTTACAACGCGTAACACTTCGTGAACACCCATTGGCCATTTTTCGCCATCTTTCGCTCGCTCTACACTCACCTCAATTCAATACGCCTAAGTCCATCGGCGCGGGGCCGAGTATCAGGGAAGCACAGTTTGACGCATATACGACGCATGACTTTTGCGGCTGCAACTATAGCCGCATGTTCCATCATCGCTCCACTTTCAGCACAGGCCGGTACCGGCTGCGGAGGCGCATCCTGGTATGCACTGACCTCCAAGACAGCTTCGGGCGAGCGGATGAACCCTTCCAATCTGACGGCGGCTCATCGTTCGCTGCGCTTCGGCACCAAGGTCAAGGTGACCAATGCCCGCAACGGCAAGGCTGTCGTGGTTCGCATCAACGACCGTGGTCCGTTCATCAAGGGTCGCGTGCTCGATCTTTCCAAGGCAGCCGCCAAGAACATTGGCATGGTCAGCTCCGGCACGGCCAAGGTCTGCTACGAAATCATGGCCTCCAACTGAGCCTGTTGCTTCGAAGCGTTTTTTAGGGAATTCCGGGCGAAGACTTGCCCTCGACACCATTCGCGTCTACCAACCCGGACAGATTGTGAATGAGGTAGAATATGCGTTTGGGCGGGCGGTTGGCCGGGGCTATCGAAGTGTTGGCGGATATCGAGGCGCGTAGACGCCCGGTTGCCGACGCGCTGAAGGACTGGGGACTGGCGCATCGTTTTGCCGGTTCCGGCGACAGGGCCGCTATCGGGAACATCGTTTACGATGCCCTGCGCATGAAACTTTCCCACGCATGGCTGATGGATGACGGAAGCGCGACTGCGCTCGGCTATGCCGTCATGTTGCGCCAATGGGGCAAATCCGCCGAGCAGCTGACAGCCGAATTCGATGGCGACAAGTTCGCGCCGGAGCCTCTGCCAGATGCGGCTTTGTCGGCCTTCGCCTCGCGTGCGCTGTCTGACGCGCCTGCCCATGTTCAGGGTGACATTCCCGACTGGGTGCAGGCATCTTTCGAGGCGACCTTCGGTGAGGACTGGCTGCGGCAGGCAAAAGCGCTGAACGAGCGCCCGACGCTCGACCTTCGCGCCAATACGCTGAAGGCATCGCGTGCCAAGGTCATCAAGGCGCTGGAAGACGCGAAGGCCGAGACCACGCGCATCGCCCGTCAGGGTGTGCGGATTGCGGCGGGCGAAGGCCCTTCGCGTCTCCCCAATGTGACCGCCGAACTTTCCTTCCAGAAAGGCTGGTTCGAGGTTCAGGACGAGGGATCGCAGATCGTCGCAGATCTGGCCGGTGCGCAAGAGGGTGAACAGATCCTCGATTATTGCGCAGGCGGTGGCGGCAAGACGCTGGCCATGGCAGCGACCATGAACAACAAGGGGCAGGTTCACGCCTTCGACGCCGATCGCAAGCGTCTGGCACCGATCATCGAACGCTTGAAGCGCGCGGGAACCCGCAATGTGCAGGTTCACGACCGCGCCGAGGCCCTGGAACGCTATCAAAACAAATTCGACCGCGTTCTGGTCGATGCCCCCTGCACCGGCACCGGCACATGGCGTCGTCGCCCCGACACCAAATGGCGGCTGACGCAGCGTAATCTGGAAGAGCGGGTCGAGCAGCAGCGGCAGGCGCTGGATGAGGCCAAGATGTTCGTGCGCCCCGGTGGGGAGCTGGTCTATGTCACATGCTCTGTCCTTCCGGAAGAAAACGAGCGTCAGGTTCGTCATTTCTGTGCCGAGAACCCGGAGTTTTCCATCCGTTCCGCACTGGATCGCTGGACAGGCCTTTTTGGTGCCGATGCCGCCAAGCCGCATTCGGCGGATGGCGAGACCATAACGCTGACGCCTGGGACGACCGATACGGACGGCTTCTTTTTCTGTTCGATGAAGCGGAACGCCTGAGCGTTTTAAAGCCAACAGGACTGCCGGATTTGACAAGAGCCGAAATCCGGCAGCCTGCTTGGAAAGCTTCTAAACTAGAATATTTGACACAAGTTTGCGATTGGTTCAGAACTCGCCTTCACGGCCTCGTTACAAGGGGGCCGATAGGAGAGACCATGTTCCGCAAATCCATTTTTGGCGCAAGTCTTGCGCTTCTGGCCACATCCGTGACCCTCACTGCACTTCCCGCCAGCGCCGCGACCGACCCGGCAGCCGTGGTCAAACATTATGCGGAGCTGGGCTTTGCAAAATATCAGGACGCGCTGACGACGGCGCAGACACTCGACAAGGCCATCGACGCGCTGATCGCCACGCCGAGCGAAACCAATCTGAAGGCTGCGCGTGAAGCCTGGATCAAGGCCCGCATTCCCTATCAGCAGACGGAAGTCTACCGCTTCGGCAACTCGATCGTCGATGAGTGGGAAGGCAAGGTCAATGCCTGGCCGCTGGACGAAGGCCTGATCGATTACGTCGACAGCGCCTACGGCACCGAAAGCGACGAGAACGAGCTTTACACCGCCAACATCATCGCCAACAAAAAAATCAAGGTCGGCGGCGAAGAGGTCGATGCCTCCAAGATCACGCCGGATCTGATCCGCAGCCTTGCGGAAGCGGGCGAAGTGGAAGCCAACGTGACCACCGGTTACCATGCCATCGAGTTTCTGCTCTGGGGCCAGGACTTGAACGGCACGGGACCGGGTGCGGGCAACCGACCCTATACCGATTACGACACCAAGAATTGCACCGGAGGCAATTGCGACCGTCGCGCCGATTATCTGAAGGCGGCCTCGACGCTTCTGGTGGCCGACCTCAAGGAAATGACGGACAACTGGGCACCGGATGGCGAAGCGGCAAAAACCGTGGAAGCCGACCCGAAGAAGGGGCTGACGGCCATTCTGACCGGCATGGGCTCGCTGTCTTACGGCGAACTGGCAGGTGAACGCATGAAGCTTGGCCTTCTGCTGCACGACCCGGAAGAAGAACATGATTGCTTCTCCGACAACACCTACAACTCGCATCTGAACGACGCCATCGGCATCGCAGCCGCCTATAGCGGTGAGTACACGACCGTGGACGGCAAGACCCTGACCGGCCCATCGCTTTCGCAACTCGTTGCCGCCAGTGACAAGACGCTGGATGCCGAAATGAAGGCCAAGCTGACCAAGACGTTGGATGCCATGCACGCCATGGAAAAGCGCGGCCAGACGGTTGAGGCTTACGACCAGATGATTGCCGAGGGTAACAAGGACGGCAACGCGACCGTGCAGGCTGCGATCGACGGGCTTCTGGACCAGACCAAGACCATTGAACGCGTGATTGCAGCTCTCGATCTGGGCAAGATCCAGCTCGAAGGCTCCGACAGCCTTGATAGCCCGAACGCTGTCTTCAAGTAGGATAATGAGGCGGGCCGCGTTGATAACATGCGGCCCGCTTCTCCCTTTAGGTCGATGGGTGTGAAACGCTTGCGGTCGCTTCTTTTCCTCTGTCCGCTTCTGATCGTGGCCGCCACTGGCGAGTTGCTGACGGCGGCTGAAACAGGCAAGCAGCCTGTCCTTTCTGCGCAAGACGCAGTGCGTGTCCGAAACGTCACGCAACCAACAACAGACTTTTCCAAGGCAGAGCCGTCCGAGGCCATGTCTGCCGGTGCGGCGACAACAACTGAAATGCGCGATCCGTTTTCGCAGGCCTCCGCCAATATGACCTTCGAGCGTGGCCAGGATTTCAAGCTGGGCAATGCGCTGTTTCAGAAATTGTGGGTGTCTTCACCGTCTTCCACGCAGGCCTCCGACGGGCTGGGGCCGCTTTACAATGCGCGGTCGTGCCAGACCTGCCACATCAAGGATGGGCGCGGGCGTCCACCGGTGGAGAATGAAGACGCGGTTTCGATGTTTTTGCGCCTGGCGCGGCCCGCACGCACCCCGGACGAATTACGAGCGATCCGCGACCACGATGTGGTGAACTTTCCCGATGCGACCTATGGTGGGCAGCTACAGAACCTTGCCGTCCCGGGCCTTAAGGCGGAAGGCAAGCTTACCATCTCCTATGAGGAGCAGATGGTCACGCTTGGCGACGGAGAGACCGTATCGCTGCGAAAGCCCACATATACTATTAACGGGCTGACTTACGGACCGCTGGAGCCCGACACGACGCTCTCTCCCCGCATTGCCCAGCCGACGCTGGGTCTGGGCCTGATCGAGGCTATCACAGACGAAGATATTCTGGCCAATGCCAGGCCTGACGGCGGCAGACCGGCATGGGTGCGGGACCACCGGACAGGTGAATTGAAACTCGGTCGCTTCGGCTGGAAGGCGCAGAATGCCAGCGTGCGGGATCAGGCCGCCAATGCGCTGTCCCATGATATCGGCATCTCCTCGCCGGATACGCCGAATGCCTTTGGCGACTGCACGGACAAGGAGCCGGACTGTCTGGCCATGCCGACCGGTGTGCAGAAGCGACTGGGCGACGTGGAAGCGCCCTCGCCCGTGCTGGATCTGATGACCTTCTACACTGAGAATCTGGCCGTCCCCGCGCGACGCAATGTCGATGACCCCTCAGTTCTGCGGGGCAAGCAGCAGTTCTATGAGGCGGGATGTGCGTCCTGCCATAGGCCGAAATTCGTGACCAAGCGCGACGCCAACGATGCGCTGCATTCTTTTCAACTGATCTGGCCCTATTCCGATTTTCTATTGCACGACATGGGCGAGGGATTGGCGGATGGTCAGCAGGTGGGCGAAGCGGGCGGGCAGGAATGGCGCACCCAGCCGCTCTGGGGCATTGGCCTGACGCAAGCCGTCAATGGCAATGGTTTTTACCTGCATGACGGGCGCGCGCGCAGCCTGAGCGAAGCGATCTTGTGGCATGGCGGCGAGGCGCAAACAGCGCGCGATGATTTTGCTGCCTTGCAAAAGTCCGATCGGCAGGCTTTGCTCAAATTTCTGGAGTCCCTTTGATGGAAAATGCGATGCGAAAAATTCACGCCCTTCTGCCACTCGCGTTTCTATGCAGCTTCGGCCATGCAATTGCGCAGGATGTGGAACTGATGCCGCCGCCACCGCTGGACCCGGTGAAAGTCCGCAGCGTGATGGAAAAGGCCGTGGATGGCTTCATTCGCCCCGGCTATGACGGTTTTCGCGATAGCGCCGAGGCGCTGGAGGGGAAGATGCAGGCGCTGTGCGCCGCGCCTTCCGCAGACACGATGGCGGCGGCGAAAGCAGGCTTTGCGGATGCGGCCCACGCATGGGCGGGCATCGAGATCGTCCGCGTCGGCCCCGTCATCGAGCAGAACCGTTTCGAGCGGGTGCTGTATTATCCCGACAAGAAGGGTCTCGGCCTCAAGCAGGTGCAGCGGTATCTCTCGGAAAAAGACGAGAGCGTGACGACGCCGCAGGGGTTGCGGGCAAAAAGCGTTGCGGCGCAGGGTTTTGGTGCGCTGGAATATGTGCTTTACGGCACGGGTGCGGACGCCATTCTGACGGACAGGAACGGCTTCCGTTGCCGCTATGGCGCGGCCATTGCGGGCAATGTTGCCAATATCGGCAAGGAACTGTCCGAACTCTG
Organism: Rhizobium skierniewicense; assembly: GCF_014196515.1. Classification (GTDB taxonomy): domain Bacteria; phylum Pseudomonadota; class Alphaproteobacteria; order Rhizobiales; family Rhizobiaceae; genus Agrobacterium; species Agrobacterium skierniewicense. The sequence continues at coordinate 60,743 of NZ_JACIDV010000007.1, forward strand.
GGACGCGCCCGATGGGATGGCGAAGAACTGGAAGGAACCCGGACCTGCCAATCCGGTGTTTCGTGACGAGCGAGAAGCGCTGGTGGCGCTGCTGGGCATTCTGGTCCATGGATCGGAAGCCATTCGCGACCAACGCATCGAAACCTTCTACAAGGGCCCGGACAATGCCAAATTTCCGCGCACCGCGATCTACTGGCGATCGGGCCTGACATGGAAGAGCATCGGCGACAACGTGTTCGCTGTTCAGACGCTGCTGCACAAGGCAGGCATGAACGAACTTCTGCCACCCGACCAGCGCTCGATCATGGGCTCTATCGACTTCATCGCCAAATCGATGGTCCGCGTGTCCGGCACTATCGAGCCCGATGTGGAAAAGGCGCTGGATGACGACAAGGAACGCGCCAAGGTCGATTATCTTCTGTTGAACGGCAAGGACCTTATCTACCGCATCAACGACCAGTATGGTGGGGCCGTCGGCCTCAGCTCCGGCTTTTCGTTCGCGGATGGAGATTGAAGGGTGGCGAGGGACAAACGACTGCTGATCGATCGCCGCACGTTCATCAAGGCGGCGGGATTGCCGTTTCTGGCAACGCTTGCGCCGCGCTCGCTCTATGCGCTGGAGCGAACAGATGCGGTCTTCGCCTCGGCTTTCCGCGACCGCGACGGTTCCTACGGCGTTGCGACGGTGAGCGAAGCGGGAGAGATCATCGATCGGCTGGTTCTGCCCTCCCGCGCCCATGGCATGGCGACCAGCCGTGCAACCGGCGTGACGGTGGCCTTTGCTCGCAGGCCCGGCACCTTCTTCATGGCATTCGACCCGGCCAAACGGCACGAACCCATCGTGATGCACACGCCCGAGAACCGGCATTTTTACGGCCACGGGCAGTTTTCACCGGATGGATCGATCCTCTATGCCAGCGAAAACGACTTTGACAGGAATCGTGGTGTGATCGGTCTCTACGATGCCCGTGATGGCTTCAGGCGCATCGGTGAATATGATGCGCGCGGCATCGGCACCCATGACATGACTGTCAGCGATGACGGGCGGATGATCATCATCGCCAATGGCGGCATTGAGACACACCCCGATTTTGGTCGCACCAAACTCAACATCGATGCGATGGAGCCTTCGCTGGTGCTGCTCGATGCGGCGACGGGGCGGCTGATCCAGCGGCATGGGCTTGCGAAAGACCTGCGCCAGCTTTCAACCCGCCATGTCGATCTGGGACGTGACGGGCGCATCTGGTTTGCCTGTCAGTATGAGGGGCCGCGCAACGATTTGCCGCCGCTGGTGGGGTATTTTTCCAAGGGTGATGATCTCCATTTCATCGACCTGCCGGAAGAAACCACCGCGCGACTGGCCAATTATGTCGGGGCCATCGCCATCAATCGAAACGACGGCATCGTCGGCCTGACATCGCCCAATGGCAATGCGACGGTGATGCTGGATGAGAAAAACGGAAGGGTTGTCGGCGAGACGGCGCTTCGCGAGGCCGCAGGTGTGGCAGCTGCGACAAAAGGCATCGTCACCTCGTCCTATGACGGGCAATTCGGGACCAAAACCAGTGCTGTGGCGTGGGACCAGCACATTGTGAGACTTGCCTGATAAATTGCTAAAATAACACCGGAACAGAAGGCACGTCTATGCATTTCATGTCTATGAAAAAAGCGCTGGTCTATTTCCTTTTCGTTCTGGCAGTCGTGACCACCGGCGCGTTGATCGGCATGAACAACGTGCCGGGCGAATGGTACCAGTCGCTCAACAAGCCCTTTTTCAATCCACCCAACTGGATTTTCGGGCCTGTCTGGACGGCACTTTACGTGATGATCGCGATTGCTGGAGCACGCACGTGGCTGCAAAGCCGCATGGGCGGGCGCATGCAGCTGTGGGGCAGCCAGATGCTGCTGAACTTCATGTGGTCACCGATCTTCTTCACGATGCAGAGCCCCGCCGGCGCGCTGATCCTGATCGTGCCGATGCTGATCTGCGTCGTCGCGTTCATCCTCATGACCGCCACGCGCGACCGCATCTCCATGTGGCTTTTCGTGCCCTACGCGGTGTGGGTTGCGTTCGCCACACTGCTCAATGCCAGCATCGTTTATCTGAATTAGCACCCAGCCTCCCCTTGCCATGCCGCGATCAACGCGCCATGTTTTTTCAAAGAACAGGAAAGGCAGGGGAATGAATTTCACCGATCCCGGCGATTTTCGCCAGAGGATAGAAAAAAGCTTCGCACGTCAGGGCGTCGTTCAGGCGATCAACGCCGAGATTTCACGCATCGAGCACCGGCTGGTGGAAATCGAGCTGCCGTTTCATGCCAAACTCACGCAGCAGCACGGCATTTTGCATGCGGGTGTCATTGCAGCCGCGCTGGACACCGCCTGCACCTACGCCGCCTATACGATCATCGCGCCGGAGACTTCGCTCCTGACCATCGAGTTCAAGGTCAATCTTATGTCGCCGGGGCGCGGCGAGCGGTTTCTGTTTCGCGGAGAGATCACCAAGCCGGGTAGCAACATCATCGTCGCAGACGGTCGCGCCTATGCGCTGTCCGATGGACCCGCCAAGTTGATTGCCTCCATGACCGGCACGATGATGGTGATGAAGGGCCGCGAAGGCTTCGACGAATGACGGATGACACTGTCGATGTGGCGGGCAAACGTCTGCTGTTCGTGATGGCTGCCGATGCCGAATATGGCCCGCACCTGAAAGCGCGTTTCACACCGCTGATGACGGGCGTTGGCCCGGTGGAAGCCGCTGTTTCGGTGGCGACCGCGCTTGCCGAACTGCGGATGCGGGACAGTCTGCCCGATCTCGTTGTGTCGTTGGGTTCTGCCGGATCGCGCACGCTGGAGCAGGCGCAGGTCTATCAGGCCACCTCCGTATCCTATCGTGACATGGATGCGTCCGCCTTCGGGTTCGAGAAAGGCTGCACGCCGTTTGTCGATCTTCCTGCCGAAATCGCTTTGCCTTTGCGCATTCCAGAGGTGGCGCAAGCGCGGCTTTCCACCGGCGCCAATGTCGTCTCGGGTGCGGACTATGACGGGGTAGATGCTGATATGGTGGAGATGGAGACGTTTGCCGTTTTACGGGCCTGCCAGCGCTTCGACATTCCACTGATCGGTCTGCGCGGTATCTCCGATGGCAAGGCGGATGTCAGCCATATCGATGACTGGACGGAATATCTGGACGTGATCGACGCGAAGCTGGCGCAAGCGGTCGACAGGCTGTGTCGCGCCGTGGAAGATGGCGAGATCGCGCTCTAAAGGTCTTGCTAAATCGCTTATTTTCTGGCTTTTCAGGCCATGTCACGGGTTGCCTAAAGCCCCGGATTTCTTTAAAGGCTCGCCATGACCCAGATAGCCCATCCCGACAGCATCCTCATCATCGATTTCGGCAGCCAGGTGACGCAGCTTATTGCGCGCCGTGTTCGCGAGGCCGGAGTCTATTGCGAAATCCATCCATTTCAGAACGCCGCAGATGCGTTCGAGAAGCTGGCACCCAAGGGCGTGATCTTCTCCGGTGGTCCCGCTTCCGTGACGGCAGAGGGGAGCCCGCGCGCACCGCAGGCTGTGTTCGATTCCGGCATCCCGATCCTGGGCATTTGCTACGGCCAGCAGACGCTCTGCACCCAGCTGGGTGGCACAGTCGAAGGCGGGCACGCGGCGGAATTCGGCCGTGCCGATATCGAGATCAAGAAGGCAAGCCCGCTGTTTGACGGTTTCTGGGAACTGGGCGGACGCTACCCGGTCTGGATGAGCCATGGCGACCGGGTGACGCAATTGCCGCATGGTTTCGAAGTGGCCGCGACATCCGAAAACGCGCCGTTTGCGATCGCCGTCGATGAAGAGCGCCGCTATTACACCACCATGTTCCACCCGGAGGTCATGCATACGCCTGACGGTGCAAAGCTGCTGTCAAACTTCGTGCACAAGATCGTCGGTCTGAAATCAGACTGGACCATGGCAGCCTACCGCGCCGAGATGATCCGCAAGATCCGCGAGCAGGTCGGTACCGAGCGGGTGATCTGCGGCCTGTCGGGCGGCGTCGATTCCTCCGTTGCCGCGGTGCTGATCCACGAAGCCATCGGCGACCAGCTGACCTGCATTTATGTCGATCACGGCATGATGCGTCTGGCCGAAAGCGATCAGGTCGTGACCATGTTCCGCGACCACTATAATATTCCTCTGGTGCATGTGGATGCGTCAGACGTGTTCCTGACGGAACTGGCCGGTGTCTCCGACCCGGAAGTCAAGCGCAAGACCATAGGTCGTCTGTTCATCGAGACCTTCGAGGCCGAAGCCGCCAAGATCGCGTCCGACGGCAAGGGCGCGCCCGCATTTCTGGCGCAGGGTACCCTCTACCCTGACGTCATCGAAAGCGTGTCCTTCTCCGGCGGTCCATCCGTCACCATCAAGAGCCACCACAATGTCGGCGGTCTTCCAGAGCGCATGAATATGAAGCTGGTGGAGCCGCTGCGCGAACTGTTCAAGGACGAGGTGCGCGTGCTTGGCCGCGAGCTTGGTCTGCCCGAAAGCTTCATCGGCCGCCACCCCTTCCCCGGCCCCGGCCTCGCCATCCGGTGCCCCGGTGTCGTGACGCGCGAAAAGCTGGATATTCTGCGCAAGGCCGATGCCGTCTATCTCGATGAAATCCGTAAGGCTGGTCTCTACGACACCATCTGGCAGGCCTTTGCCGTGCTGCTGCCGGTGCAGACTGTCGGCGTTATGGGCGATTACCGCACCTACGACTTCGTCTGCGCCCTGCGCGCCGTAACCTCGGTGGACGGCATGACGGCAGATTTCTACCCTTACGACATGAACTTCCTGGGACGCGCGGCAACCCGCATCATCAACGAAGTCAAAGGCATCAACCGCGTCGTGTATGACGTGACCAGCAAGCCGCCTGGCACGATCGAGTGGGAATAAAGTCAGCAGTTCTGCAATGAAAAAGCCGGTCGATGAAAACACATCGACCGGCTTTTTATTGATCTAATATTTATCAGGCGAAACGCTGCCGCTCAGCCAACAAGAATTCAGGCTTAGAGCTGAACCTTGTCGAAGGCCGTGCGGTCGATGCCGAGTGCGTCGAGGTCAGCGCCTGCTGGCTTGCGGTGGGAGCGAACAGCAGCGGAAACGGCCAGAGCTGCGCCGAAAACGGCAAAAGTTTCGCCAAAGAATTTACGGGATGTCTTGGTCACGTTACGCATGTGGTTATCTCCTTCGTGTTGCCCAGAATATGAGCATGCGAAGGCTTTTGCACAACTCATGATATAGCAGGCAAGCCATGCAGCGCAGCTCGAACTCATTTGGATGTCAGACCGTGCAAATTTGCATGGCTCGATGCGATTTGAAAGCGTTCGAGATTTTGCTATGTCTGGCGCAGGCATGAAAAGGTTGATGATATGACGGTTACGATTTACGGCATCAAGAACTGCGACACGATGAAGAAGGCGCGCACCTGGCTGGAAGCGAGGGGCATCGACCATGTGTTTCATGACTACAAGAATGCCGGGATTGATGACGCCCACCTCAACGCGTGGTGCGACGCAACGGGTTGGGAAACGGTGCTGAACCGCGCAGGCACAACGTTCAAGAAGCTGGATGAGGCCGACAAGGCCAATCTGAACCGCGAAAAGGCCATCACCTTGATGCAGGCGCAGCCTTCCATGATCAAGCGGCCGGTTCTGGAGGCAAAGGGCAAGATCACGGTTGGCTTCAAGCCTGATGCCTATGCCGCGCTTTTCGGTTAGGCGAGATCCATGTCGAAGACGACACGCGCGACTCAGGTGCTGACCAAAGCCGGTATCTCCTTCACGACCATCACCTATGACTATGATCCAAATGCGGAGCGCATCGGTCTTCAGGCGGCAGAAGCCATCGGTGCCGAACCGCATCTGGTGCTGAAAACCCTGATGGCCGAGGTCGATGGCAAGGCGGTCTGCGTTGTCGTACCCTCCGATCATGAGGTCAGCATGAAGAAGCTGGCTGCGGCTTTTGGCGGCAAATCTGCCCATATGATGAAGCCAGCCGATGCCGAACGCGCCACCGGATATCATGTCGGCGGCATCAGCCCTTTCGGCCAGAAAAAGCAGGTGCCGACGGCCATAGAACACCAATCGATGCACCATGATCTCGTCTATATGAATGGCGGCCAGCGGGGATTGCAGGTCCGGCTTTCACCTGCCGATGCACAGGCCGTTCTCAGGGCCATCGCCGCGCCGCTCATGACCGAATAGCAGAAAGCCGGTTGGCTTTCGCGGTGAATGGGCTATGTTTCGCGCCTCTCAATACAGACGTGAAGGCGTATCATGACAGTCTCCCCCATCGATCCCGTCAAACTGGAAAAGCTGGCTGAAGTTGCGATCAAGGTCGGGCTGCAATTGCAGAAGGACCAGGATCTGGTCATCACGGCACCGCTGGCTGCGCTGCCGTTGGTGCGGTTCTTGACCAAGCACGCCTATATGGCTGGCGGCGGTCTGGTGACGGCTTTCTATTCCGACGAGGAAACGACACTGGCGCGTTACAACCATGCCAGTGACGCCAATTTCGACCGGGCCTCCGGCTGGCTTTATGAAGGCATGGCGAAAGCCTATGCAAACGGAGCTGCCCGATTGGCCATCTCCGGCGACAACCCGATGCTGCTGGCCGATGCTGACCCAGCCAAGGTGGCACGCGCCAACAAGGCGAACTCCACAGCCTACAAGCCAGCCCTCGAGAAGATTTCCAACTTCGATATCAACTGGAACATCATCTCCTACCCCAATCCATCCTGGGCCAAACAGGTGTTTCCGGGTATTCCCGAAGACGAGGCTGTGAAGAAGCTGGCCGATGCGATTTTTGCGGCGTCACGCGTCGATCTGGCCGATCCGGTTGCCGCTTGGGCTGAGCACAATGCCAACCTTGCAAAGCGCTCCAAGTGGCTGAATGGCGAGCGGTTCTCCGCCCTGCATTTCACCGGACCCGGCACCGATGTGACCATCGGTCTGGCAGACAGCCATGAATGGCACGGTGGTGCCTCTGTCGCCAAGAATGGCGTCACCTGCAATCCCAACATTCCGACCGAAGAAGTCTTCACCACGCCGCATGCGCTGCGGGTGGATGGCTACGTGTCCTCGACCAAGCCGCTGTCGCATCAGGGCACATTGATCGACGATATCCAGGTCAAGTTCGAGGCAGGTCGCATCGTGGAGGCCAGAGCGTCCAAGGGCGAATCCGTCCTGAACAAGGTTCTGGATACGGACGAGGGCGCAAGACGTCTGGGGGAAGTGGCCCTGGTGCCGCACTCCTCCCCCATCTCCGCCAGCGGCATATTGTTCTACAACACGCTGTTCGATGAAAATGCGTCCTGCCACATCGCGCTGGGTCAATGCTATTCCAAGTGCTTCCTGGATGGTGCGTCACTCACGCAGGATCAGATCAAGGCGCAGGGGGGCAACTCCAGCCTCATTCACATCGACTGGATGATCGGCTCGGACCAGGTGGATATCGATGGCGTCAGAGACGATGGCACCGCGGTACCCGTGATGCGCAAGGGCGAGTGGGCCTGACGAGGTCTAGCGTGGCGCCATAGTTTTCTGACTGATCCACACGCTGGACAGCACCATGACAAAACCGGCGATCTGGACTGGCGCGAGGCTTTGACCGAGCGCCAGCCAGCCTAAAAGCGTCGCTGCCACGGGGCTTAAGAAGCCGAGTGATGCCGCCACCGATGGCTCGATGCGCGAAAGCCCGCGAAACCACAGGAGATAGGTAAAGGCCGCGCCGATCAAGCCGAGATATGCCAGACCGAGAATGTTTGCCGCGCTGAGTGCGGGCAAAGCGGGCTCGAGATACCAGGCGACCGGCACGAGCAAGAGGCCGCCCGCCGTGAGCTGCCACGCGGTAAATGTCAGGCTGGAGACCGGCGGCTGCCATTTGCGCGTCAGGACCGTACCGAACGCCATGGAGACAGCACCGGCAAGAGCGGCTGCAATCCCAACGGGGTCTAACGCCGCATGGGGTGTCACCACCAAGAATGCCACGCCTGCCATGCCGATGATACCGGCGGCGATCGCCAAGGCGCGAATGGGACGCGCCAGAAACACTCGCGATAGCGCGATGACGATCAGAGGCTGTACTGCGCCTACAGTGGCCGCCACTCCGCCGGGCAGACGGTAGGCAGCGACGAACAACATGGCCCAGAAGACAGCGAAGTTCAGCCCACCCAGAAGAAACGCCCGGCCCCACCAGATGCCGAACGGTAACCTGCGAACAAACAGCAGCAACAGCAGTCCTGCAGGCAGGGCACGCAGCATGGCGACGTGCATAGGGTAGCCATGCGGCAAAAACTGGGTCGTGACGAAGTAGGTACTCCCCCAAATGGCGGGGGCGATTGCCGTCAAGGCGACGTCAGAGATGTTATGCGCATATTTCTTCATTTCAAGAATCTCTATATCAAGATAAATCCAGTGTACGCATCTTTATCTTGACGTCAAGAGACTTGCTGATATCTTTCGTTCATGAGTCAAAAAACCGAAGCTGATCACGTCGACGCCATTCTGGCCCAATGGGGACGGGAAAGGCCTGATCTCGATGTCGCACCCATGGGCATTATGGGCCGTCTGCACCGTCTGGCCACCCATCTCAGCCGCGAGGTTGAGACCGTTCTGCTGCAACACGGATTGTCCTCTTCAGCTTTCGATGTGATGGCAACGCTACGCCGGGCAGGAAAGCCGTACAGACTCTCGCCCGGCGACTTGCTTGAAATGACCATGGTCAGCTCAGGCACCATGACCAACCGCATCGACCAGTTGGAAAAAGCAGGACTGGTGGAGCGGATCAACAATCCGGATGACCGGCGGAGTGTGCTGATTGCCTTGACGGAAAAAGGGTTTGCGACGGTGGACGCGGCGGTGACGGCGCATGTCGCAAACCAGCACCGGCTGCTTGCCGCCATCAGCGAAAAAGACAAAGCCGAGTTCAACCGCCTGCTGAAAACGTTTCTCGCCGGCCTTGAGTGAGGCGGCGGCGACCGGCTAAAACAGGCTGCCCTGACCAGCCGGACCCGATATCGGCGCCTTTGTGGTTTTTTTCTTCGGCACAGATGCAATGCCGCCTTCTGTGGCCACGTCTTCACCTGTGGCAACCGCCGAAACGCGACCGTCGGCAAATTCCATCGACACCATCGTACCTGACGTGACAGCGGCCGCACGGGTCAGCGGATTGTTATCCTCATCGCGAATGACCGCGTAGCCGCGCTTCAGTACATTCTTGTAGGACAGCGATTGCAGGATACGGTCATGGGCGGCAAGGCCCGAGCGGTTTTGCGCCATGCGGTGCAAAACGGCGGTATCGGTGCGGCGGGCGGCGCTGGCCACCCTTTCCTTTTGGCGCTCCAGCTGACCAAGAAGCCGGGCCGGCAGAGCACGCAGCGAAGAGTCCGAGGACGACACGCGCGATTGCGCCTGCAAGAGGCGGCGCTCCACCAGACTTTCGGCGCGCTGCATGCGCTCTTGAATACGCTGGCGTTGTTGTTTGAGGCCGTGGGCCAGCACATCCGGGCGGAGGCCCGATGCGGTGCGCTCAAAACTTCGGCGCTTGTTGAGCGTATTGAGTTCCAGCCCACGACCCAGACCACTGGCGGCTTCATCGAAACGACGACGTGGCAGGGCAAGCAACTGATCGATGGAAGGGAGTGCCCGAACCAGGGCCCGCACGCCCTGGCGGCGATTGTCCATCTGCCGGGACATGGAACCGGACAGCCGCGCAGACAGGCCCGCAAGCTGCGCTTCCAGATCAGCCCGAACAGGTACGGCTATTTCGGCTGCACCCGTGGGCGTCGGCGCACGCACATCGGCGGCGTGGTCGATGAGTGTCGTATCGGTTTCGTGGCCGACGGCAGAGATCAACGGGATCTGGCTTTCTGCGGCAGCCCGCACGACGATCTCGTCATTGAAGCTCCAGAGATCCTCCAGGCTACCGCCGCCGCGCGCCACGATGAGCACGTCTGGACGCGGAATGGGACCACCAATCTCCAGCGCGTTGAAGCCTCTGATGGCATTGGCAACCTCTTCGCCCGACCCTTCGCCCTGCACTTTCACCGGCCAGACCAGCACATGCACGGGGAAGCGATCGGAGATGCGGTGCAGAATATCACGGATGACGGCGCCTGTCGGCGATGTGACGACACCGATGACACGGGGCATATAGGGCAGCCGGCGCTTGCGCGTCTGATCGAACAGACCTTCGGCGGCCAGCTTGCGACGACGCTCTTCCAGAAGCGCCATGAGCGCGCCGGCACCGGCAGGCTCCAGGCTTTCGATGACGATCTGGTATTTGGATGAGCCGGGGAAGGTCGTGATCTTGCCGGTGGCGATAACCTCCATGCCCTCTTCCGGCCGGAACTTCAGCTTGGAAAAGCTGCCCTTCCAGATGACGGCATCAATGCGGGCACGGTCATCCTTTAGCGAGAAATAGGCATGGCCTGACGTGTGCTGGCCACGATAGCCGGAAATCTCCCCACGCACGCGGACCTGATCGAAAGCGGTCTCAACCGTGCGCTTGATCGAGCCCGATAGCTCCGAAACGGAAAACTCGGCAAGATTGGTGAGGGGCTGGCTGAAAATGTCGCTCATGCCCTTTACTACCGCCATGTCCGGCGATTCGCAAACCGGCTTGATGACGCGGATTTGACAATTTTCTGCCGATTAAATTTCACAAAATTGCAACAATCTGCTATTTTGGAAGTTGAACGTGCATATACGGAGGAGAATACGGGTCTTTGAGGATGACGGTGCCTTTCCTCAGGCCCTCTGGAGGAGGAGCGGCATCATGGTATTTGTTCTTGGACTTTCGCTCGGCGTTGCGGCGCTTGCCCTTCGCTCCTTGACCGCTATTGCGGCCACCGGCATCTTGATCCTGGTCGCCTTCACTGTGGCAGCCCTGGTTTCTGCATCCAGCGTCCAATTCTTAGCGCTTCTGGTTGCTCTGGCAGGTTATAATGTCGGAATTGCAACCGGCTTCGGCGCCGCGCTTGCGATGCGAGGACTGCGCGCCGTTTGAACGCGGTGTACATTCGGGGTGCAATTGCGCGTCGTTTCGGTGATCCGAGACGGAACGCGTCGCTTGAAGCTCCCACTCGTTGAGTTGCCCTGCAGTTGAACGCAGTGTGAGCGGGCGTGTGCCCCTACCTATTGCCACAATCCCGGCTTATCTCAGCTACACTTTGTGCTCAGACCTCCGACGCGGAATGAACCGGATCAGACCGTCTCCCACCCGTCCTTTTCAGCTGCGCGATAGATCGCATCGATGAAGCGCTGGCTGTTCCTTGAACTTTCCAACGAAACGACCTCGGCTTTGCCGCCGCCCGCAGCCGTCGCGAAGGCCTCAATCTCACGACGGTACTGGCGGCTATCCTGAAAGCGGAAAACCTGCGAGTGGCCGTGGCTCTGATTGGTGAGCTCCACCTCTTCAGCACCCCAGCGGTTGGCGTTGAAGGGTGACTTCACTTCGATATAGCCTTCGGTGCCGTGCAGCACCATGAGCTGGCGGCCGGCAAGCTGGGTGGAAATGTAGAAACTGAGTTCGAAATCGCCAAAATCCGCTTTGACGCTGGCATAGAAATCCGTGCCGAATTCCGGGTCGCGCTCGACCACGGCCTGGACGCGTTTTGGCTCCTTGCCCGTCGCAAAGCGGGTGGTGATGGTCGGGTAGACGCCGATATCGGGAAGCGCGCCACCGCCAAGTTCCGGGATGTTGCGCATGTTGCCGGGATCGCGGTTGAAATAGGTAAAGGAGCCCTGCACGTGTTTCAGCGTGCCGATGGTACCGGCCGTCAACAATTCGCGCACCTTCAGCCATACCGGTGCATAGGTCACCATATAGGCTTCCGAAATCAGCACCCGGTTCCGGTCTCGCGCGGCGATCAGGCTGTCGATCTCGTCTGCCTTCAGCGCAATCGGCTTTTCGCACAGCACATGCTTGCCCGCGTCGGCGGCCTTGATGGACCACTCCACATGCTGTGCCGTGGGCAGCGGAATATAGACGGCGTCGATGACGTCGGACGCCAGCATCTCCTCATAGGACCCGAAGGCATGCGGCACGGAGAAGCGGTCTGCCAGTTGCCGGGCCTTGGTCAGGTCACGGCTGGCAATGGCTGTCACGACAGCGTTTTCCGCATCCTGAATAGCCGGGATAACAAGCTCACGACCGATTTTCGCCGTCGACAATATTCCAAAACGCAACATGCATGCCTCCACTGTGATGGGGGTACCTTAGCATGCGAATGCAGACACGCAACCGTTGACACCCAAGGGTACAACACGTACCCCTATGGCTGAAAATGTCCTTTATTCGGCGCTACGTGTACTTTTACCCTATTGGATAATGGGAAAGACTGTAACAATCAGAAATTGGAGTTACAGAAAATGTCCCATCCACAAACAGCACTGCTGGTCATTGATGTGCAGGAATCTTTCCGTCATGCCCCCTACTTTGATGAAAACGGGCTGGCTGGCTATCTCGCAGCTCAGCAAAAGCTGATCGATGGCGCAGAAGCGGCGGGCATGCCCATCGTGCAGATTTTTCATGTCGATGGCGACCGGGCCTTTGCCGAGGAGAGCGGCTTTGTCCGGGCGCTGGAGGGGCTTCGCATCCAGCCGACCGTGACCTTTCGCAAGAACCGCCATTCGGCTTTCATCGGTACGGGCCTCGATATCTGGTTGACCCAAAACGGCATCAACCGCCTGATTGTTTCCGGCATTCGCACTGAACAGTGCTGTGAAACCACCACACGCCAAGGTTCTGATCTCGGCTATACGGTCGATTTCGTGACCGAGGCCACATTGACGTTCCCGATGACGCATGCGTCCGGCAAGGTCTTTTCAGCGGCGGATATCGCCATGCGTACCGAACTGGTCCTTTCCGGGCGTTTCGCGCGGATCGTAACCGTGGACGAAGCCTTGCAGCCACGACAAGAAGCGGCATGACAATGAGTGGCGGCCGCGCCCAGACCATCCTCATTCCAGTCTTCGTGGTCTTGCCGCCGCAAACGTTGCTGCTGGATGTTGCCGGCCCTGTGGAGGTTCTGCGGTATGCCAACCAGGAGCAGGATGCTGTCCGGTTTGATTGCCGATATGTCGCGGCAAGCGACACGCAGACGACGACCATCGGTCTTGCGCTGGCCGGGCTGGAGGCCTTGCCGGAGGAACTGCCCCCTCATGCCCTGGTGCTGATTTCCGGTGGCTCTCTGCTGGAAACGAAACAAGGTGGCGCGGGGCAGGAACGGCGTGTTCTCGCAGATTGGCTACGCCAGGTTGTGCGAAACGACACAACGATCGTCTCCATCTGCTCCGGCGCGTTGATTGCCGCAGAAGCCGGTGTCTTCGATGGTCATCAATGCACCACCCATGCAGACTGCATCACCGAACTGAGACGGCTGGCACCGTTGGCGCATGTTCTGGACAATCGGCTGTTCGTCGAGGATGGCAGGCGCTTTTCGAGTGCTGGGATTTCCACCGGCATCGATCTTCTGCTGCACATCGTCTCGTCCCTCACAAGCCCCGTGATCGCCTCGCGCATTGCCCAGATCATGGTCATCTATATCAGGCGCACGGCGCATGATCCACAGATCTCGCCTTGGCTTTCAGGTCGCAACCACATTCACCCATCCGTCCACAAGGCCCAGGACGCCATCGTCGCGGATCCCGCCGCCGACTGGTCCCTGGCCAGAATAGCCAAAGCGGCGGGCCTGAGCGAACGACACCTGTCGCGGCTGTTTCGCGACCATACCGGGGTCAGCGTGGTCGATTACATCAACCTGATGCGGGTGAACCTTGCCCGCGATATTCTTGCGCATTCGAGGCTCGACATGGAGGCTGTGGCCGAGCGCTCCGGCTTTGCTTCCGCCCGCCATCTGCGCCGCGTCTGGCAGCAACATCATGAACAGCCACCCAGTTTTTACCGAACCCTTTCATCCTGAGCGTCGTTTCCATCACGCAAGCCACGGCCAGCCATCAAGGAAATTCAATGGTTCAGCATCCAGCCGCTTGCTACTGTCGCGAAACATCAGAAAAAACAGGGAGTATCATCCATGGAGAAACGCGCACTGGGCCGGACCGGCCTTTCCCTCGCTCCGATCGTCTTTGGCGGAAACGTCTTCGGCTGGACGGCAGATGAGAAGACATCTTTCCAGTTGCTGGATGCGTTTTTCGATGCAGGCTTCAACACCATCGACACGGCGGATGTCTATTCCGCATGGGTCGTTGGCCATCAGGGCGGCGAGTCCGAGACCATCATCGGCAAATGGCTGAAGCGCGGGGGCGTTGCGCGCGACAAGGCCATCATCGTTTCCAAGGTTGGATATGACAAGGGTCTCAAAGCCGAGCGGATTGCCGAGGCCGTCGATGCGTCGCTACGCCGTCTGCAAACGGATTACATCGACCTTTACCTGGCGCACAAGCCGGACGCCGAAACGCCGATCGAGGAAACACTCGGCGCCTTCACCAAGCTGAAGGAACAAGGCAAGGTGCGCGCCATCGGCTGCTCCAACTACGACGCGCCGGACCTGCAAGCGGCACTCGATGTATCCGCCAAGACCGGGCTGGCGCGCTTCGATGTCGTACAGCCGGAATACAATCTCTACACCCGCGAGAGATTTGAAGGACCGCTTGCCGAACTCACCCAGAAGGAAGACATCGGCGTCATCAACTATTACAGCCTCGCCGCAGGATTTCTGACTGGCAAGTACCGCAGCAAGGCGGATACGGAAGGTGTCGCGCGCTCCTACCGCGTCGGAGATTATGTCAACACGCGCGGTCTCACCATTCTCGGTGCCATGGATACGATCGCTGCCGAAACCGGGGCAAAGCTTGCCGACATCGCGCTTGCCTGGCTGCTGCGCAAGAAGACGGTCACGGCACCGATCGCCAGCGCCACCAGTCTTTCGCAGCTCGAAAGCTTCACGCGCGCCGTCAATCTGAAACTGACGGACGAGATGGTCGCGATTCTCGACAAGGCTGGCGCATAAATGAGCCTGACAATTCATGACGCCCGCCCGGATCACCGGGCGGATTGGCTAAAGCTGTGGAACGACTATCTGGCGTTTTATAGCGTCGATCTGGCTGAGGGTGTGACTGCCCACACATGGGACAGGATCATCGATCCGACCTCTCGCGTTTCCGCCCGCCTTGCTGTTCTGGATGGACAGGTGGTTGGCTTTGCCATCCACCATTTCCACGACTCCACCTGGGTCAAGACGCCCGATTGTTATCTCGAAGACCTTTTTATTGACGAGACCATTCGTGGCAAGGGAATTGGCCGTGCATTGATCGATGATCTGATTTCCATCTGCGAGGACAAGGGGTGGTCGCGCCTGTATTGGCACACCAACCAGGACAATGCGCGCGCCCGCAAGCTTTATGACAGCTATATGGAGAGTGACGGCCACATCCGGTACCGCATCAAGTTCTGACATGGCTTAGCAGTGCTGGTGCCTGTGGTAACACTCATCAGCACTGCTACCCCTTGAACCGAAAGAAATCGACGAACGCCCTGAGCGCTGGCCGCATCTGCTGGCGCGAGGGGTAATAGATGTAAAACCCGTCAAACGGCGCACACCAGTCTTCCAGTACCCTGATTAATCTGCCGTGCTGCACATCATCCTCAACGCGCTGCTCGAACACGAAGGCGAGACCTGCCCCGTCGATGGTCGCTGCCCGGATAAGGCTCTGGTCGGTAAGGATCAGCGGTCCCGGCACATCCACGACAAGCGATTTGCCGTCTTTTTCCAACTCCCAGCGATAGATCAGCCCGCTGGAAAACCTGCGGCGAATGCAGCGATGCTGCATCAGGTCACGGGGATGCTGCGGGATGGGATGATGCGCGAAATAGGCTGGCGAACCGACGATGGCACCCCGCCACGAGCCACTGGCACGCACCGCAATCATGTCGGCTTCCAGATTCTCACCCAGCCGCAAACCCGCATCGAACCCCTTGGCGACGATATCCTCGAACCGGTCATCGGTGGAAATTTCGAGTGAGATATCCGGGTACAGACGCAGAAATTCACCAAGTCTCGGCACGATCAAATCTTCTGCGGCCAGACGCGGCATGGTGATGCGTAGCGGCCCGGCGGGACGTCCACCCTGTTCGGCCAGTGCGCCGATCACCGCATCGATATCGGCAAGGGCGGGGGCCAGCGTTTCAAGAAGACGCCTGCCCTCTTCCGTGGGAGAAACGCTGCGTGTGGTGCGGTGAAGCAGGCGCATACCAAGGCTCGTCTCCAGCGCGGACACAGCGTGGCTGACGGCAGACGGTGCAATGCCGAGCTCTGCTGCTGCCTTTCGGAAGCTGCGGCCCTCTGCGACGGCGGCCAGAACGGCCAGTTGTGAAAGTTGCATTCGGTTCATTGTTCTAAATGATAGAACAACCCGCGCGAATTTGTCGTGATTATTTTTGCCGCCTTGCCGCGCTATGGTACCAACATGCCCGCTAACGGGCAGTTCCTTATGGAAGGCAGACAGATGCAAAACAGAATTCTCGGAGACAATCTTTCCGTTTCGGCGCTGGGCCTCGGCTGCATGGGCATGAGCCACGCCTATAGCCCGGCGGCAGACGAAAGCGGATCCATCGCCACACTTCACCGCGCCGTGGACCTCGGCGTGACCTTCTTCGACACGGCGGAAGTTTACGGCCCTTACACCAACGAAGTGCTCGTCGGAAAAGGTCTGAAACCGTTCCGCGACAAGGTTACCATTGCCACCAAATTCGGTTTCAGGATCGATGCCAGCAAACCATCGGGGCAGATGATGGTGGGCACCGACAGCCGCCCGGAGAACGTTCACGCTGCTGCCGAAGCCTCGCTCAAGCGTCTGGGTGTTGAGGTCATCGACCTGTTCTACCAGCACCGCGTCGATCCGAATGTACCGATCGAGGAGACAGTGGGTGCGATGGCGGAACTTGTGGAGGCAGGCAAGATCCGTCATCTGGGCCTGTCGGAAGCCAATGCGGCAACCCTCCGCAAGGCGCACGCCACCCATCCCATCACCGCACTTCAGAGCGAGTATTCGCTATGGACGCGCGATGTCGAACAAAATGGCGTGCTCGATACCTGCCGCGAACTCGGCATCGGCTTCGTACCGTTCAGCCCGCTGGGTCGCGGCGTCCTGACCGGCGCGCTGAAAAACCTCGACGGCCTGTCAGACACAGATTTCCGCCGTTCCCTGCCCCGTTTTCAGGCCGAAAACTTCGATGCCAATCTGGCGCTCATCACACTGCTGGAGGAGATGGCGGTAGAAAAAGGCGTCGAGGCCGGTCAACTGGCACTCGCCTGGGTGATGGCGCAAGGCGATTTCATCGTGCCCATTCCCGGCACCACCAAAATCGCAAACCTGGAGAAGAACGTGGCTGCTGCTAATGTTTCTTTGAGCGCGGAGGAAGCCCAAAGGCTTGGCGATCTTCTCTCGCCGACCAAGGTCGCCGGTGGGCGATATCCCGAGCAAATGGCGGCGATGGCCAACCGTTAAACAACAAAGGCCGCGGAAAGCTGTTTCCGCGGCCTTTGTTAATCAGAACAGGTATTTAAGCCCTGAGAACACCGCCCGTTGATTTCTCGACATTGCCGACGATCTTGGCGGTCAGCGCTTCGAAGTCCTCGTCCGTGAGCGTCTTGTCGACCGGCTGGATCTGGACTTCGATGGCGATGGACTTCTTGTTTTCACCGACCGATGCGCCTTCGAAGACATCGAAGACATTGACGCCAGTCACGAGTTTGCGGTCGGCGCTCGTTGCCGCCTTGATAACGGCACCGGCTTCGACACTCTTGTCCACCACGAAGGCGAAGTCGCGCTTGACGGTCTGGAACGGTGACAGTTCCAGAGCAGGTTTGGTGCGGGTTGCCTTCTTCTTCGGCTCGGGCATGGCGTCGAGATAGATTTCGAAGCCAGCGTAAACGCCGGAGACGTCCAGTTCAGACAGGGTCTTCGGGTGGAATTCGCCGAAAGTGCCCAGAATGACCTTCGGTCCCATCTTGATGGTGCCGGAGCGGCCGGGGTGATACCAGCCGGGTGCACCCGCTTCGATCTGAACATTGCCCATCGGAAGGCCGCAGGCTTCAACGACGGCCAGCGCATCGGCCTTGGCATCGTAAACATCCACAGGCTTGCCACCGCCCTTGGCCGCGTTGGACCACATGCGGCCGGAACCGGACAGCGACGCCGTGCCACGGCGGATACCACCAGCCACGCGGCGCTGGGCGTCCGGCGTATCGCCTTCATAGGTGCCGGAGACTTCGAAAACAGCCACGTCCCCATGGCCCTTGTCGGCATTGCGCTGCGCCGCAGTCAAAAGACCAGGCAGCAGCGAAGGCCGCATGTCGGACATATCGGCAGCAATGGGGTTGGCCAGCTTGAGCGATGCCGAACCGCCACCGAAGAGCTTGGCCTGGGCTTCAGGAATGAAGGACCATGTGACGGCCTCCAGCATGCCACGGCTTGCCAGCGCGCGCCGTGCCGTGCGGGTGCGGATTTGCAGCGTCGTCAGGATACGGCCATTGACCGCGCCGAGATTTTCCAGCGGCTCCGGCTTGATGTTGTCGACGCCATGAATGCGCATGACCTCTTCCACCAGATCCGCCTTGCCATCCACATCGGGACGCCATGAAGGGACCGAAACGCTGACGCGTTCGCCCGATCCTTCGATGCCAAAACCGAGACCCTTGAGGATATCGAGGCTTTCTTTGGCGGAAACGTCCAAACCGGTCAAACGCTTGACTTCCGACAGCGGGAAATCCAAGAATTTCGGTTCAAAGCCCTTGTAACCAACGATCTTGGCTTCGCCTGCCGTACCGCCGCACAGGTCCAGAACCAGTTCCGTCGTGCGCTCCAGACCGGGCAGCATATATTCGGGATCGACGCCGCGCTCGAAACGATAGCGCGCATCGGTGATGATGCCGTGCGAACGACCGGTCTTGGCAATGTTGATCGGGTCCCAGAGAGCGGATTCGATCAGCACATCCGTGGTGTTTTCATCGCAACCGGAATGCTCGCCGCCCATGACGCCGCCGATGGATTCAAGGCCATTATCATCTGCTATAACGACGTTGTTGGGTCCAAGCTTGTATTCACGCTGATCCAGCGCAAGGATCGTTTCTCCGTCCCTGGCACGGCGCACGGTGAGGTTACCCGCAACCTTGGCCGCATCGAACACATGCATCGGACGACCCTGATCGAAGGTCATGTAGTTGGTGATATCCACCAGCGCATTGATCGGACGCAGGCCGATGGCGATCAACCGCTGCTGCATCCATTTCGGGCTGGGACCGTTCTTTACACCACGCACGATGCGCAGGGAAAAGCCGGGGCAAAGCGCTGCATCATCCAGATCCAGCGTCACATCCACAGGCGTGACGCCGTCCACCTTGAAGCTCGGTGCTGGCTTGGTCTTGAGCGTTCCGAGACCGGACGCTGCAAGATCACGGGCAATGCCATAGATCGAGGTGCAATCGGGACGGTTCGGCGTCAGGTTGATTTCGATGACAGGATCGTCCAGACCGGCATAGGCCGCGAACGACGTACCGACCGGCGCATCGTCAGGCAGATCGATGATGCCGTCATGGCTATCGGACACATCAAGCTCTTTTTCGGAGCACATCATGCCGTGGCTTTCGACACCACGAATCTTGCCAACGGCCAGCGTCACGTCGATACCCGGAACATACGTGCCCGGCCGCGCCAGCGCACCGATGAGGCCCGCACGCGCATTCGGCGCACCGCACACGATCTGCACCGGCTTGCCGTCGCCCGCATCGACGCTGAGCACCTTGAGGCGGTCTGCTTCCGGATGCTTGTCAGCGGTCAGAACCCTGGCGATGACGAAGGGCTTATACGCCGCCTTGTCATCCACGTCCTCAACCTCAAGGCCAATGGCGGTCAGGCGTTCGCAAATCTGCTCAAGGGAGGCATCCGTTTCCAGATGCTCTTTCAGCCAGGAGAGTGTGAATTTCATGTCTATGCGTCCTTAACGGTATTGTGTCTTCCAGACAGATAATTCAGGCAGCCTTTTCAGGCGCTCTCACCCCTGGATACTTCCAACCATTCAGCATACCGCGAATGGATAAGTCTTCATCAACCTCTGGCCAGTGAACGCCACCGAACATCAATTCGACCTTGTTACGGTCTGCTGGCGAGGCAGAATGGAGCCGCGGATACCACCAAAGAGGCGTCACAACTTCTCGTCCATCAGCAAGTTTGACGTGGAGATTGTGTGGATCACACCAAGCTTCGACGGGTCTTTCATTATCAGGATACGGATTTGAAGAACTCATCCCACGCCTCCATAAGTTGATCTCTGTGTTCATTCACGACATCCAGAATACGCTTCACATCACTGGATTTAAAGCCTCTGGAATCGACTAGCACAATCGGCTCGAGCCAAATCTTTGCCACCCCGCCATGGCCCGAAACATGAATGTGCCGTGGCTCATGCATATCGAAGCCATAAAAATGGAACCGGAAGCCATATTTTCGGAGCACGGTCGGCATGGTTACGCGCTCAAACCACCAAACAATGTCGGCATGTCGAGCGGGCGGAAGCCGTAGTGGTTCATCCAGCGGACGTCTGCGTTAAAGAAGTCGCGCAGGTCGGGCATGCCGTATTTCAGCATGGCTATGCGGTCCAGCCCCATGCCCCAGGCGAATCCCTGATATTCATCCGGGTCCAACCCGCCAGCGCGCAGGACATTGGGGTGCACCATGCCGCAGCCGAGGATTTCCATCCAGTCCTTGCCTTCGCCGAACTTGACGATGGGGCCGGAGCGGTCGCACTGGATATCCACCTCGAAGCTTGGCTCCGTGAAGGGGAAGAAGGACGGGCGGAAGCGCATGGTGACGCTGTCGACCTCGAAGAAGGTCTTGCAGAATTCTTCCAATATCCAGCGCAGATTGCCGACATGGGATTTCTTGTCGATGACCAGACCTTCGACCTGATGGAACATCGGCGAGTGCGTGGCGTCACTGTCCTGACGGTAGGTCTTGCCGGGAATGACGATCCGGATCGGTGGCTTCTGCGCTTCCATCGTGCGGATCTGCACCGGCGAGGTGTGCGTGCGCAGCACCTTGCGCTCACCCTTCTCATCCGGCGGGAAGAAGAAGGTGTCGTGCATTTCACGGGCTGGATGTCCCTCAGGGAAGTTCAGAGCTGTGAAGTTATAATAGTCGGTCTCGATGTCCGGGCCTTCGGCAATGGAAAAACCCATATCGGCAAAGATGGCGGTGATTTCATCGACGATCTGGCTGATCGGGTGAATGCGGCCGCGCTCCGCCGGAGACTGGCGAACCGGCAGGCTGATATCCAGCGTTTCCGCTGTCAGACGCGCGGTGATGGCGGCATCTTTCAACTCGCTCTTGCGGGCCGTGATCAGGTCCGTCACTTCTGTCTTGAGCTGGTTGATGGCGGCACCGCGGGTCTGGCGCTCTTCCGGCGTCATCGAGCCCAGCGTCTTCAAAAGCTCGGAGACCGAACCTTTCTTGCCGAGCGCCGAAACGCGAACGGCCTCGATGGCGGGTTCATCCGATGCTGCGGCAATGTCCGAGATCAGTTGGGATTTCAATGTATCAAGTTCGGTCATTCTGTCCTGCCTTGCCAGCATCGGTCTCGATGGCATCGCGTTTGAGAGCATTCATCAAAAAATCGGTAGCCACGATAAAGCGTCGCAGATCACTACCCATCTGCACGCGGCCAATCAACCGGGCAAGCGGCAAAAAACGCCCCAGAATCATGGTCAGCCGCCGCAATTCTGAAATGGCCGCCCGTGGGGCACGTGCAGCCCAGGCGCGGTAGGCTGCGTCCAGCGTCAGTTCGCCGTTCAAGACCCGCGTGGAAAGCGGCAGAAACAGCAACCACAGATCCCGCGCCTGGGCGGTTTCCAGCGGCATGACCGACTGCGGCAACTCCTCGAAATCCATGAAGCCGATGCGCCCGTCCTGCATGAAGAAGTCCCGCACATGCGGGCGTCCGTGACACAGACCGGCCCTGTGCAAATCGCCAAGGGCGGCGGCGCACTCCACCATCAGCGCGTCATGCTCCGCCGGCGCATCCTCCAGCCGATCCAGCCGCTGGGCGATGGTCAGACCGGCGTCGGAAAGAACCATGGCCGTATCGGACGCGTAGATGATCTGTGGAACGGGGAAACCCTTGGCCGCAAAGCGCTCCATGGCGTCGATCTCGCGGCGCATCATGCTGGTAGGATCGAGCGCCGGTGAGGGCCGCATGAAGGCATAGGGGAGAAGCTTGGCGAAAACCCCGAGCGACTTGACCCACCAGGACGGCTTTTCCGTGCCCTGACGCTTGATCCAGACCGTGCCGGAGGACAGCTTGACCTGCTGAACACGCTTTTTGCTTGCAAGCAGCGTTTGCATCAAAGCCGAGATGTCCTCGTCGTGCAGATGAACGCGGAAGCCATCATGTTTCGCCTGATCGTCTGCCGTTTGGATCATGATAATCTGCACCGATTGAGAGAGTGCCTTCGTGACAAGACAGAAGCCCGCGCCGGAGACCGGCGCGGGCTTCAAATGAACAACAGATTGTCCGCGCCGTAATTACTTTACAGCGGTTTCAAACTCGTTGGTGGTGCCTGCGTCCTTGAGGTACTCAAGAGCCTTCTTGGCGCTGTCGACGAGAACGCCGAATGCTGCTGGCTCATGGATCGCCATGTCGGACAGAACCTTGCGGTCGACTTCGATGCCAGCCTTGTTCAGGCCATCGATGAAGCGGCCGTAGGTCAGGCCGAATTCGCGAACAGCGGCGTTGATACGCTGGATCCACAGAGCGCGGAAGTTGCGCTTGTTGACCTTGCGGTCGCGGTAGGCGTACTGCTTGGAACGATCCACGGCAGCCTTGGCTGCGCGGATGGTGTTCTTGCGGCGGCCGTAGAAGCCCTTGGCTGCCTTGAGTGTCTTGGTGTGCTTGGCGCGGGAAGTTACGCCACGTTTTACGCGTGCCATGTCATGATCTCCTTAAAATGTCCAAAAGTGCGGAAAAGTCTTAGAGACCGTTCGGCAGATAGTTCTTGACGACCTTCTTGGCGTCAGCTTCGGCCAGAACCATGGTTCCGCGCGCGTCGCGAATGAACTTGTTGGAACGCTTGATCATGCCGTGGCGCTTACCGGCGGCGGCTGCGAGAACCTTGCCGGTGCCTGTGATCTTGAACCGCTTTTTAGCGGCGGACTTCGTCTTCATCTTGGGCATTTTGCTACTCCATTATTTTGTATCGAAAGACAGGCAGACGAAGCCTGCTTTCAAGCTATTCTAGAACGGCCACGGCATGCCCTGCCGGACCGTTCGGACGCGCTCGTATAACCGCGTTCACGGAAAAGAGCAACGGGGAATGAGAAATTCCCCTGCGCGGTGGTCAAAGCGTCCGAAATTCAGACGCTTCCGGTTTATTTTGGTGCCAGGACCATCATCATCTGACGTCCCTCGAGCTTTGGTTCGGCTTCGACCTTGGCAATGGCCACGGTGTCTTCCTTGACCTGCAGCAGAAGTTTCATGCCGAGTTCCTGGTGGGCCATTTCGCGGCCACGGAACTTCAGCGTAACTTTTACCTTGTCGCCCTCGTCAAAGAAACGGTTCATCGCCTTCATCTTCACCTCGTAATCGTGGGTGTCGATGTTGGGACGCATCTTGATTTCCTTGACCTCAACGATCTTCTGCTTCTTGCGCGCTTCTGCCGCCTTCTTCTGCGACGAATATTTCAGCTTGCCGAGATCAAGAATCTTGCATACCGGAGGTTCGGCGTTCGGCGAAATCTCAACGAGATCGAGGCCGGCGTCTTCCGCCATCTTCAGAGCCTCGTCCGTCGCCATGACGCCAAGGTTCTGGCCTTCTTCATCAATCAGCTGAATCTTGGGAATTCGAATTTCCCTGTTGGAGCGCGGGCCCTCTTTGACGGGGGCATCGGCTTTGAACGGTCTGCGAATGGTCGTATTCTCCTGATCTGTTTCGGGATCGCGTCGGCAAAAACCAGCTTGTCGGTGCAAATGGCGGAAATGTCGTGAATGCCGCCGCGAAGTCAATAGCACGCTTACGCAAAAAAATCACCTCCTGTCGTGCTTTTTCAGAATTTGCACTACATGAAGGGCAAATTTCAGGAGAATAACACCATCATGACCGAGCAACCCATCGAGTTCATTACTGTCGGCGCCGCAGGCGACACACGCGAGATCGCACTTCTTTCCCGTGACGCGCGAGACGATGACGATGCTCCAACCCTGGTGTGGCTTGGCGGCTATCGCTCCGACATGACCGGCACCAAGGCTGTCGAACTGGACCGCTTTGCCGCAGAACACGGCCTTGCCTGTATTCGCCTGGATTATTCCGGTCACGGCGCATCGAAGGGTGATTTCAACAAGGGTACGATTTCGCGCTGGCTGGAAGAAACCATCGCCGTCTTGCGCTACAAGGCACCAAAACGCATCGTGGTGATCGGGTCATCCATGGGCGGGTGGATTGCGCTGAGACTGATTGATGAACTGCGCAAGGACAAGACCGGGCCGCAGGTATCGGGTCTGCTGCTGATCGCCCCGGCTCCGGACTTTACCGCCGAACTGATCGAACCCAATCTTTCGGATGCGGAAAAGACCTCGCTTGTCGAGCGCGGTTATTTCGAGGAGCCGTCCGAATATAGTTCAGAGCCAAACATCTTTACCCGCGACCTGATCGAGGATGGGCGCAACAACCTGGTGCTGCACGGCATCATCGAAACGGGATGCCCTGTTCACATTCTCCAGGGCATGAAAGACGATGATGTGCCCTACACACATGCCCTGAAACTGCTCGAGCATCTGCCCATCGACGATGTGGTGCTCAGCCTTATCCGCGACGGTGACCATCGTCTCTCGCGTCCGCAGGACATCGAGCGCATGTTGGCGGCGGTCAAAAGCCTTGCTGCTTCGGCAAACCGGTCACGGTCTTAACCATATTATTCATCTTCCGTTCATGGACGTTGAGTTCCGATTGACACATACCCCTGCCGTCTCTTAACTTTTCGTTAAGATTTTAAGGGACGGGTTTCATGAAGAACGCACCTCGGGCGCTTGCTCTGCTCATCGCAGTTGCGGCCGGACTACTTTCTGCGGCCTCTGCGCTGGCAGAGAACAAGGGCAGCCCGTCCATGGTCACCGGAGGCATTACCTCTCAGCCTATCGGTCACTACGAGTTCTGCCAGAAATATGTGTCCGAGTGCGATATCCGCAGCAAGCTGACCCCGCCGCCGCGTGTCACCGACTATGGCTGGAAGGTCATTCGCGAGATCAATACGGAGGTGAACTCCAACATCATCGCGATGACCGACATGGAAGTGTACGGCAAGGAAGAAGTCTGGGAATATCCTAAAACGGCTGGTGATTGCGAAGATTTCGTGTTGCTGAAGCGAAAGAAGCTCACCGAACGCGGCTTTGCCGTTTCCGACCTTCTGGTCACCGTCGTGCGCAAGCCGGATGGTGAGGGCCATGCCGTTCTGACATTGCGCACCAATGATGGCGATTTCATTCTTGACAACCTGTCGGATGACGTCAAACTCTGGACAGATACCAACTACACTTATCTCAAGCGTCAGGCCTCCTTCAACACGGGACGCTGGGTTTCCATCGAAGATGGCCGCGACGTTCTGGTCGGCGCGCTGCGATAACAGTCTGATTCCGCTTCAAGGTTCGGCCAACAGGCCGGACGCCATGTGGCGAAAGGCTTCGACTGCCTTTGGAAAAGCGGCGCGTGGATCGTCGGCGGCCGCAATCCACAAAGCCGCATTCAAGACGGCACCATTGAGCAGCCATGTTGCCGCTTTTGCATCGACCCGCTCGAGCGTTCCGTCATCGACCAAGGCCTGAACGGTTTCCTCGATGCGGCGAAGACAAGCAGTCTGGTTGGGCCATTGGGCCGGATCGCCCAAAACCGCCGGTCCGTCCAACAGCATGACCCGCTGAATTTCCGGCTCCAGTGCCATTTCAATATAGGCGGTGCTTTCGGACATCAGACCAAGCCATGGCGTTTCAGCGCCCTCCTGCACCACCCGCAGGCGCTCCAGCATTTCTGCATCGATCTGATCGATGACGGCTTGGAGCAGACCTTTTTTATCTCCGAAATTATGGTAGAGAGCGCCCCGCGTCAGACCTGCTTCCGCTGTCAGATCATCCATGGAAGATGCTGCATAACCCTTTGATGCGAATGCTTTTCGCGCAGCGGCAATCAGCTTTCCGCGTGTTTCTTCCACCATTTGCGCGCGCGTCTTGGGTGACATAGTCCGTCCTTTAAATCACATACGCAACGTATGTTCATTGACATACGTTGCGTATGTTACCTATATAGACATACGAGCCGTATATCAAACTACGGCCTGAACATCAATGACAAGCCGACCCCAAACCCTGCAAGCACCTTGCCAGGCATCGGGGATGGCTGCCTCAAAACCGGAGATCATCATGAGCACACGCGACGCCGTTTTTCTACCCAATCGACACGCCCTCTATGACAAGCACGGCTATTCGCCTGCGGTCCGCTCGGGCGAGTTGCTGTTCGTTTCAGGTCAGGTCGGCAGCCGCGACGACGGATCGGCCGAGCCGGAGTTCGCCAAACAGGTGCAGCTTGCTTTCGACAATCTGAAAGCCGTTCTGGCGGCGGCAGGCGCCACCTTTGACAACATTGTTGACGTGACGACCTTCCACACCGACCCGGAAAACCAGCTCGAAACCATCATGAGCGTTAAGGAGACAGTTTTCGACAAGAAGCCTTACCCCACCTGGACGGCGGTTGGCGTAACCTGGCTGGCCGGGTTCGATTTCGAGATCAAGGTCATTGCGCGACTTCCGTCGAAGGACTGACATAGAGATAGGGCGGGCGGCTTCGCCCGCCCTCACCATCGTCAACCATTGCCGATGAGAATACCGGCGGCCAGCACCAGAGAACCACCCAGCACCACCTGAAAGACTGCCCGCAGGAACGGGGTTTCCATATAGCGGTTCTGAATGAAGGCGATGGCCCAGAGCTCCATGAAGACGATGACGGCAGCGACGGCGGTTGCCGTCCAGAAATGTGAGATGAGATAGGGCAACGTATGTCCGAGACCACCGATGGCCGTCATGATGCCGGATGCAAGTCCGCGCTTTAACGGCGATCCACGACCCGACAGCTTACCATCATCATGCGCGGCTTCCGTAAAGCCCATGGAGATGCCAGCCCCGACGGATGCGGACAGACCGATCAGAAAGGTCTGCCAGGTGTCTTGCGTGGCAAAGGCGGCGGCGAAGATGGGGGCGAGCGTGGAGACAGAACCATCCATCAGCCCCGCCAGACCCGGCTGGACATACGTCAAAATAAATTGCCGTTTTGCAGTCTCTTCTTCCTCGGACTTCGCATCATCAGGCAGATGCTTCCCATCCAGCATGCCGGCGATGTCTTCGTGCCCGCGTTCGGCTTCGGCGAGGTCACCCAGCAGCTTTCGCGTCGAGGCGTCGGTTACATGCTTGACCGCCTCGTCGTAGAAACGGATCGCCTGCTGCTCCATCTCTTCGGCCTGTGCACGGATTTTTTCCAACGGCAGGTTTTTCACCAGCCAATCAGGCTTGCGCTCATAGAAGCCACTGACATGTTCCCGCCGAATGAGCGGAATCGTTTCGCCAAAGCGATC
Source organism: Rhizobium skierniewicense (assembly GCF_014196515.1). Lineage (GTDB taxonomy): Bacteria > Pseudomonadota > Alphaproteobacteria > Rhizobiales > Rhizobiaceae > Agrobacterium > Agrobacterium skierniewicense. The sequence goes on from NZ_JACIDV010000007.1 coordinate 88,401, forward strand.
CTGGTGCATGCCGATCAGCATATTGCGATGTGCGTGCTCCACCTCCGCCATATCTTCGAAGACTTTCGCGGATTGCGGAAATTGCGCCTTCAGATGCTCTGCATAGGAGCGGTAGATGCGCGCATCGTCCTCCTCAGACGATATGGCAAGGGCAAGAATTTCCCGCTCGCTAAGGGATGAGAAGGGGCGCTTTGACCCTGGCAAGATGCTGCGGAACATGGATCTATCCTCTTTAGAATAATTCTAATTACAGCCACACCCACAAAAGCGCAAGATAAATTAGAACTATTCTAAAAAGTTCGATCAAGGTCCTAAACCGCAGCGTGACAAGGACGTGCCGTGGGTCTCCCGGGCCCGGAAAACTGACCTCCCAGACTCAATATCACCAAGATTATCTTGAAGGCTCATGGAGGACATGGTTATTAGTTCGCGGGAGGCGTACCAGGCGGTTCGCCTGTTTTTCTACTTTCAGGGCTTGAATCGACATGGATCGCAGATCATTTATCCGCCGGGCTGGTGCCGTCGGCGCAGGCGTCACAGCAACGGCTCTTGCCGCACCTGCCATTGCGCAGGAAAACCCCAAGATCAACTGGCGCATGACATCGTCCTTCACGAAAGGCCTAGACATCCTGTTCGGTGCAGGTCAGATCGTTGCCGATCATGTAAAGGAAGCCTCCGGCGGCAATTTCACCATTCAGCATTTCGCCGGTGGCGAGATCGTCCCTGCCCTTCAGGCCGCAGATGCAGTAACGGCAGGAACGGTCGAAATGGCCCATACCTGCTCCTATTATTACGTCGGCAAAGACCCGACCTTTGCGCTTGGCACAAGCATTCCCTTCGGCCTCAACGCCCGCCAGACCAATGCCTGGTTCAACCAGGCGGGTGGCAACGAGCTGCTGAACGCGTTTCTGGCCAAACATAACATCCACTCCATTCTGCTGGGTAATACCGGCGCGCAGATGGGTGGCTGGTTCCGCAAGGAAATCAATACGATCGATGATCTCAAGGGTCTGAAAATGCGGATCGCGGGCCTGACGGGCCAGGTCATGCAGAAGGTCGGCATCACACCGCAGCAGATCGCAGGCGGCGACGTCTATGCGGCACTGGAAAAGGGCACCATCGACGCCACCGAATTCGTCGGGCCCTACGACGACCAGAAACTCGGTTTCTACAAGGTCGCAAAATACTACTACTATCCCGCATGGTGGGAAGGTGGCCCGGCATGCCATGCCTTCGTCAACCTTGAAAAGTTCAACAGCCTGCCTGATAATTACAAGCGCATGCTTCAAGATGCCTGCGCCGCGGGCAGCGCCTCAATGCTGGAGCGTTACGATGCCCGCAACCCCAAGGCTTTGAAGGAACTGGTCGCGCAAGGCGCTATCCTGCGTCCCTTCAGCCAGGAAATCCTGGACGTCTGCCACAAGGCGGCGCTCGAAACCTATGCGGAGCTTTCCTCGGTCAACGAGAACTTCAAGAAGATCTATGAGAGCCAGCAGGCGTTCAAGAAAGATGCCTATCTCTGGGCCCAGATTTCCGAATATACCTACGACACCTATATGATGATCCAGCAGCGCAACGGCACGCTGTAATCAACCCGATCAGACGCATTGGAAAGGCCACGTGGTTATTCCGCGTGGCCTTTGTTGTTGGCTGACACCAGTTTCCAGACCTGACGTTCGCGCCAGGCAAGGGGACTCATGCCGGTGATGCGGCGAAATTCGCGGTTGAAATTGGACTTGGTCTGGAAACCGCTTTCCAGCATGATGGCTGTGACTGATTGCTCGGTCTCTTCCAGCAGGCGGCAGGCATCTGCAACCCTCAACTGATTGATATATTGCGAGACATTGCCACCCGTGGCACGGTTGATGGCCTGGGAAATCTGGCGGCTGGGCAGAGCCAGCTTGCGGGCAAGACGGGACAGGTTGAGGTTCTCGTCGCGGTAAACCTTCTGCCCCACCATCAATGCCCCAAGCCGCACCATGATGTCATGATCCTCGGCCGTAGGGCTGGATGGCTCTGGCTCCAGCTGTACGCCGCTTGACGATACCTCCGGTTTGCTATCACCCGCGACCCATGCGGTAAGGCCAATGAGAAGCAGACCCAGCAAGTTGCCATTGCTGATGATGACGCCCGCATTTTCTCCGCGCGCCCAATGAAAATCCAGCACAACGAGAATATCGAAAGCCGCCGAAAGGCACAGTGCGGCGGCGGCGAGATAAAGCGCGCGATGGACCGGTACAACGCTTGCGAATTGCGCCTCCTCCAGCCCGTCCGGGCCACGGCTGCCGAGCAGCACGATGGCGATGGCGTAGCCCACAAACAGCGCAATCAGCGTGGCGTCGATGGCCACGGGATAGACGACCAAAAGCGCTGCGATCACCAAGGGCGGCACGACGACGCTCGTAATCGTCGCCGCGCTTTCCAGACGCCAGCCGTGCATCAGGCTGCGAAAACTGGCAAAGGCCAGCGGTGGCAAAAGCGAGGCCATGATCGGCAGGGCAAATCGCAGCCATTCGATCTGATACCCCCAGCGCAGACCCACGAGCGCGGATTGCACGGCACTGAGCGCAATCAGCGCCAGAAACGGGCGGTTGGCTTTACCTGTCCCATCTCCATGGAGGATCGAGACCAGCATCAGGAACAGCAGAAGTGAAACGACAATGGGTAAAGGAATGAAAAGCACGTGGGCTGACCCATAACTTGAACCGACAATGGCTCCTACATGGACTGAATCGTGTTCGCGGACGACCTCAAACGTGTTTCAGGGCGTGAAAAAAATAATGCGGGACGAAACCGGCATCGTTGCTCCAACCCATGAGGCCTTTCGATGCGAACCATTCTCTCCGCTATCTTCCTTTCCACCATCGCCATGACGCCCGCGTTTGCAGGTGGCGATGTCGGCACCCGCGACATTTCCATCCACTCGCCCGCGCGCGGCAAGGACCTTGCCGTGACCCTCTGGTATCCTACCGATGAACAGGGTGAGCGTGTCGATGTCGGCGAAAACAGGATTTTTATGGGCGCTCCCGCACTCAAGAACGCTACGCCTCAATCCGGCCAACGACCCCTGGTGCTCCTGTCGCATGGCTCCGGCTCTCGCGGCATCGGCATGGCCTGGATCGCCACTGCACTGGCGCAAGCGGGTTTCATCGTTGCAGCACCCGATCATCCGGGAACGACCAGTGGCGATTCCGCCCCTGAAGATACGCCGAAAATCTGGGAGCGTACGGATGACATCTCCACCGTCATCACGTCCTTGACCCATAATGCTCAATGGTTGTCTTCCATCGATCCAGATCGCATCGGAGTGTTGGGCTTTTCCCTGGGCGGCAGCACGGCGTTGGAACTGGCAGGCGCGCGGGCCGATCTCGACGCCTATGTGAAATACTGCATCGATTACGCGCAATCCATGGATTGCACATGGTTCACTGGCGGGCGTGGTTATAGAAATGGAGAGCGTATCCAAGTGCCCCCGTTTGATTTGCGCAGCGTCGATAAAGCGCGCTTTGAACAGTCCAACCACGATGTGCGCATCCACACCGCAGTGCTGGTCGATCCCGGCCTTGAGGTTGCCTTCACAAAAGACAGCTTGAAAGATATCCAGATACCGCTGTCCTTTATCAATTTGGGCAGTGTCGGCAAAATTCCCGTCTCTGTCCTGTCCGATCAACTCGCCAGAGAGGTGCAGGACGGGACATATGTGCAGATCGACGATGCGGACCACTTCAGCTTTTTGCCGGTGTGCAAGCCGGGTGCGGCAGAGCTTCTGAAATCGGTTGGAGAGATTGACCCGATTTGCACACCCACTGGCCGCGACCGGGACGACATCCACGCGCAACTGGCAACGCTGATCGTCAGTGCATTTCGCACAACACTGAAAGCCGACAACTGACCAAAGCCAACGGTTACAACCACACTTTAGCAGGACGCCGGATGATTGCGCCGGCGTTCATGATATCAAGCTCATCTATCGCCAAGCCCTTCGGTCTTAACATTTTTTTCAAACCTCGGTTGCACAAGTTGAAACACGACGATCCCACGAGAAACGGGGACGTCAGTTCAGAAGCGGGCTTTGGGGAAAGTTAATGATCATCGATAATTTGCTGGCGCGGTTTAAGATACAAACCAAGGTCATTGTGTTCATCGCGCCATTCGTTGCCAGTATTCTGGCTGTCGGTTTGTCGGGACTATACGCATCGAACCTGCTTCAAAGCCGCATGGATGTTTCCAACACGATCCTGCAATCCTTGACCGGATTCAAGGAAGTCTATGGCGGCATGACATCGTTTCTCAGCAATACTAATGATGATACACGGGCGGCGCTGCACCGCCAGCTTTCAGAGCAGGCCAATTTTCTGCGTGCAACCGAAGACGGCAATTCTCCGGAAATAAAAGAAGCCATCGAGCGCACAGCAACCATCGACAAGCAGGTCGATGAGCTCTGGACCAGCCACAATCAGGAACAGACCCTGCGCGCCGGAATGAGCGCCGATCTCGTAACCATCACCCGCGAGCTGAACGGTCTTCTGGCCAACGCCACAAACATCAGAAGTACGCTGCAAACAGATGAGGCGAAAGCCAAGCTGCTGTTGCGCGAAGCCGACAAGCTGAACCGCGGCGCTACCATCATCGCAACCGTCGTCACCGACTTCAACAAGGTCACGGCGCCTGACGAAAAGACCGCAGTCGTAAAAGCTGCCATCGGCACACTGGAAAGTACCGTCAAGGAACTTGTCGCCATCGCCAATGTCGATCAGAAGATGATTGTCGACCAGCTTGCCGATGGCGTGACGCAGATCCGCGCGCAGTTGGACATCGGTGTGGTCAATGACGCCACCGTCGGGGCCATAGACCGCGTCGTGAACCTGATGCGCCCAGCGACCATTCGCCTACAGGGATTTGCCTCCGTGAAATCACGGCAGGCAACCGAAGTGTTCGGCAAGCTCGACCAGCCTATCGAACAGGCAACGGCCTTCCTTGCGACCGCCCGACAGATTGGCGACGACGCCAGAAATCTCGAACTTGAAATGGTGCGATATGTGGCCGCACCTAGCAAGGCGGCGCTCGAGACCTTCCGCGATGCTGCCTTTCGCCTGAATGTTTCCACCGGCGAAATGACTGGTGACACCAAGATGTCTGACGCTACACGCAACAGCGCCAAGGCCATCGATGGTCTGGCCACCAAGCTGGATGGTTCCGCGACCGCGCTTCTTGCCATTTCCCAGCAGCGCAAGGTTGCGTTTGGCATGGCGGAAGACGAAATTCGCAACGTTTGGGCAAGCCTCACGTCGTTTGCAGAAAAGCAGCGCACCGCCGCCGATACCGAGCGCAGCAAGGCCAATGATATCTCTCTGTCCGCCATGGTCATCGGTGTGCTCGTCGCGATTTTCGCCGGTATTGGTCTGGTCATGACCTTCAAGGGACCGATCCTCGGTATCGTCAGCGCCATGAAACGTCTGGCAAAGGGAGAGATCGACATTCCGCTGGATGGAAAGAACCGTTACGACGAAATCGGCGATATGGCGCGTGCGCTTGAAGTCTTCAAGGAAAATGCCGAAGAGCGCACCCGTCTTGAAGCCTCCACGCGGGAACAGCGCGCCTCCGCCGAAGCGGCCCGCCAGTTGAACGATGCCGAACGAAAAGAACTGGATCGCCAGATCCAGTTTGCTGTTGCCGCTTTGGCCGACGGTCTCAAGCGACTGTCCGCAGGCGACATTTCCACCACCATCGACACCCCTTTCAGTGATCGTCTCGAGCAGTTGCGCGTCGATTTCAACCAGTCCATGCTGCGATTGCGCGAAACCATGGGCGGCATATTGGAAAATGTCGGCGCCATCAGGGGCAACGCCCGGCAAATGTCGGAATCTGCCGTCGATCTTGCGCGTCGCACGGAACGTCAGGCTGCCTCGCTGGAGGAAACGGCGGCAGCCGTGGATGAGGTCAATTCCAATATGCGTAACGCCGTGGACCGTGCCCGTGAAGCCAACACCATTGTCGACAAGACCCGCCGCAACACCGATGATTCTCTCGTCATCGTCGGCAATGCGATATCGGCCATGGAGCGGATCGAGAATGCATCGAAGACCATCGGCAACATTACCGAGGTCATCGATTCCATTTCGTTCCAGACGAATTTGCTGGCTCTGAATGCCGGCGTCGAAGCCGCACGCGCCGGTGAGGCGGGCAAGGGCTTTGCCGTCGTTGCCCATGAAGTTCGCGAGCTGGCGCAAAGATCGGCCGCAGCTGCCAGGGAAATCCGTCAGCTGATTGCCGTTTCAAACCAGGAGGTTGCCGCAGGTTCCAGCCTCGTGACCCAGACCGGCGAAGCGCTGGCACAGATCGGCACGCAGATTTCCGATGTCAGCGACCATGTCCGGCAGATCACGCAGGCCACGCAGGACCAATCGGTTGCCATGCAGCAGATCAACAGCTCCGTGGGTGAAGTGGATCTGCTGACACAGCAGAATGCGGCGATGGTGGAAGAGACAAGTGCAGCCAGCGAACAGCTGAACGAAGAGACGGATCAGTTGCTCGGTCTGCTGGAGCAGTTCCGCCTTGACAGCACGCGAGATCACCGGCGCGCTGCCTGACGCCAGAACGGAAATCCAGAACGTAAGCGCGGGCGGTTTCGTCCGCGCTTTTTGCTGTCACCCTCAACGTCGTCTCACGCAAACGTCATCTCGTCTTTCTCGTGATTTTCCCATCGTAAAGGTTGGATTCAGCCTTTTTTGATAATTTGTCGTTAGTCATCTTTTTTCACGGTTCCAGGGTGGTGCATCTCGTGCTTTCCCGTCTGTTTTGCGTACGGATTCTCATGTATCGATCGACAGTGCCAGCCATTCTTCTAGCCTGCCTATCCCTTGCGGGATGTACGTCCAGTTCCGGGCCGGAAAGCCTGATGGCGGGAATTCCTTCCAAGGAAACGACGAGTTCGGTCACGCCTTCGGCACCGGTGCCGCAGGCCAGTGTCGGCCAGACGCGCGCGCCACTTCGGGCCGAACCTGCCCAGAAGGTGTTGGCCTGGGGCGGACCGGTTCCGCAGGAACCCAAAGCTTTTGCCGCTCTCGATCAAGAGGCTGCGCCGCGCCGTGTCGTGCCTCAGATCGACACATCCATGTCGCCACAAGCTGGTGTCGGACTTCCAGACGAGGCGTCGGTGCAGATGGCCATGGCTGCCGCACCCGCCATCAATGCCGGCCCAGCCGTACGTTCCCGCATCTTCCGGTCCAACTTCAGCGATGCCAAGCCGATCAATTTCGGCAAGATTACGCCACGGCATTTCGCCGTGCATGGCGTCGATGTGTCTCGCTGGCAGGGCAATATCGATTGGGAGAGGCTGAGATCACGCGGTGCGAACTTTGCCTTCATCAAGGCGACCGATGGCGGCGACCATCTGGACCCGATGTTCAAGACCAACTGGAACCGCTCCAAGGCCGCAGGACTACGCAGGGGCGCCTACCACTTCTTCTACTGGTGCCGTCCCGCAAGCCAGCAGGCGGACTGGTTCATTCGCAACGTCCCGCGCGATCCGGATGCGCTGCCGCCCGTCATCGACGTGGAATATAATGGCGAATCCAGCTGCAAGATGCGCCTGCCACGCGCCAAGGTTCTGGAAAAAATGCAGGTCTTCATGGACATGCTGGAACGCCATTACGGCCAACGCCCGATCATCTACACGGCACCGGATTTCTACAAGGACCACCTGTCGGGCGAATTCCTGAACTATCCCTTCTGGCTGCGCGCTGTCGCCCAGCATCCCTCCAAGGTCTATCCCGATCGCAAATGGATGTTCTGGCAATATTCCGGCTCCGGCCTGTCCCATGGCGTGGAGGGCAAAATCGACCTCAACGTCTTCAGCGGCAACGAGGAAAGCTGGCTTCGCTGGACATCGCGCCGTGGCAAGGGCTAATCAGGCTGCGGCTTCGTCGCGGATTTTTTCGCGCCGGCGACACAGGCCACGACGCCAACGGTTGTCAGCAGCATCGGGATGCTGACAATTTCGCCCAGCAAGCTTGCTGCCAGCACAAGGCCCATGAAGGGCTGGAGCAATTGCAACTGGCCAACGGCTGCGATGCCGCCCAGCGCCAGTCCGCGATACCAGAAGATAAAGCCGATCAACATGCTGAACAGCGACACGTAGACAAGCCCTCCCCATGCGGCAACTCCAATCGTGCTCCACGTTGCTGGCAGGGTGAAGAGCGCGAGCGGCAGCATGATGGGCAGCGACAAAACCAGCGCCCACGAAATGACCTGCCAACCGCCAAGCCTGCGAGACAAGGTGGCACCCTCCGCATAGCCAATGCCGCAAAGCGCGATGGCCGCCAACATTAGGAGATCGCCGGCCAGCGATGCCGACCCGCCCTGTGTCATCGCGAAGCCCGCGACCAGTGCACTTCCCGCACATGAGTACAGCCAGAAGGTCAAAGGCAGGCGCTCACCTCCTCGCACAACGGCACATATGGCCGTGGCCAATGGCAGCAGGCCGATGAAGACGACAGAATGGGCTGAGGTGATGTGCTGCAACGCCATGGCTGTCAGCAACGGGAAGCCGACGACGACACCCAGCGAAACGATGGCCAGGGACAGCATGTCGGGCCGCGCGGGACGCTTCTGTCGAAAAACCATGAGAAGCGCTCCGCCGAGCAGTCCTGCAATACTGGCTCGCGCCAAGGTCAGAAATACGGGGTCGAACCCCAAGACCGCCAAGCGCGTTGCAGGCAAAGAGCCACTGAAAATCACCACGCCCAAAAATCCGCTCCACCAACCACTCGACTTCCGGTCCATTTGAATACTCCGTTGCCATAAAGGTATGGGCGGGAACGGATGGTACTGATAGCGACAGTACGATACAGTTTGTAAAAACTGTTATGGCAACATGAGCGATACAGATGAGTTCAACGGCACCTGAACCTGGTGATCGCGCGCCGCGCATCACTAGCGTGATGATGGAAATCAGGCAGCGAATTTCTTCACGCAGCCTTGCGGCGGGGGCAAAACTCCCATCCGTGCGTGCGTTTGCAAAGATAATGCAGGTTTCAACCTCAACCGTCGTTGAAGCCTATGAACGACTGATTGCAGAGGGTGTCCTTCAATCTCGGCCCGGATCGGGATTCTATGTCGTCGCTGCTTTGGCTCCACTGTCTCTAGCCGAGATCGGCCCCAAGCTCGACCGCGCGGTTGATCCCTTCTGGGTCTCGCGCCTTGCGCTCGATGGTCAGGACGGCATGATCAAGCCCGGTTGTGGCTGGATGCCGCCTTCATGGATGCCGGAAGAGGCAATGCGCCGAGCCATGCGCACCGTGGCACGCGCAGATCCACACCTGTTGACCGACTACGGCACACCGCTCGGACTTCTATCCTTGAGGAAACTGCTGGCACGGCGACTGTCGGAAAACGGCGTACATGCTGCACCGGAACACATCATGCTGACCGATAGCGGCACGCATGCCATAGATCTGCTTTGCCGTTTCCTGCTGGAGCCAGGGGAGACGGTCCTGGTCGATGACCCCTGCTATTTCAACTTCCACGCTCTCCTGCGCGCCCATAGGGTCAAGGTCATCGGCGTGCCGTACACGCCGTCCGGACCTGATGTGGCGGCGTTTGAACAGGTGCTGAACGAATATCAGCCGCGCCTCTACATAACCAATTCTGCGATCCATAATCCAACCGGCGCGGTTCTTTCACCGGTCACAGCGCATCGGGTGCTGATGTTGGCGGAAAGAGCCGGACTGACGATCATTGAAGACGATATTTTTGCGGATTTCGAAGACCATAGAGCACCGCGACTTGCGGCCTTCGATGGGCTGAACCGTGTCGTGCAGATCGGCAGTTTTTCCAAGACACTCTCTTCGTCCGTTCGCTGCGGCTACATCGCCGCGCCACAAAGGTGGATAGAGCCTTTGACAGACCTCAAGATCGCCACGAGTTTTTCCGGCAACCAGCTTTGCGAGGCACTGGTCCTGGCCGCGCTGAAGGATGGCGGCTACAGGCGTCACATGGAAGCGGTGAAAGTCAGACTGTCGCGAACAAGGATGGAAACGGCAGCACGGCTTCGCACGCTTGACATCAAGCCATGGATCGAGCCGCAGGCGGGTCTGTTTTTGTGGTGCAGCCTGCCTGACGGTGTCGATGCGGCAGCTGTCGCTCGAGTTGCCCTCTCGAAAGATGTTGTCCTCGCCCCAGGCAATATCTTCAGTCAGTCGAAAAGCGCGTCATCACACATGCGGTTCAATATCTCACAATGCGACGACCCAAAATTCACAGAGGTTTTGCAGGAAGCAATCGATATCGCGCGCGCGACATCATAGAGCTACCAGTTTTCACCCCTTATAGATCTCCGGAACCAATCACGCAAAATTGTATTTTATCTGATAGGAAGAGGAGAAACACCATGACATTCGATCCAAACCTGCCCCGTGACCCCAATCTTCGTCCAGACCGTCCAGAGCTTCGTACAACACCCGCAGCAGCCCGCAAATCGGCTAGCTGGGCGCCGTGGGTAGCGGTTATCGTCGTTCTCTTGGTCGGCGGTTTCATCTGGATGCAGATGAGTACCCCGTCAACCACTGACGCAACGACGTCAACGCCAGCGCCCATGACGCCCGCCGCGCCAAGCAACACGGCTCCCGCTTCGCCGAACACCGGCGGTACGCAGACACAGCCATAGGACTGATATATTCGTCAGACATAGACCGCTTGCCTCCGGGCATGAGGCTTACCTGCCGGAAAGAGCTGGTGAAAAATCGCAAAACAAAGGGCGCCGCGGCGCCCTTTTTATATCAATCGTCGCTCATTTTCAGCGCTGCGATAAAGGCTTCCTGCGGGATGTCCACCTTGCCAAACTGACGCATGCGCTTCTTGCCTTCCTTCTGCTTGTCCAGAAGTTTGCGCTTGCGGGTGGCGTCGCCGCCGTAGCATTTGGCCGTGACGTCCTTGCGCATGGCCGAGATCGTTTCGCGGGCGATGACGTTGCCGCCGATGGCCGCCTGAATCGGAATCTTGAACATATGGCGCGGGATAAGGTCTTTCAGCTTCTCGCACATGTCGCGGCCGCGTTTTTCGGCTGCGGTGCGGTGGACCAGCATGGAAAGCGCATCGACCGGCTCGCCATTGACCATGATCGACATCTTCACAAGATTGCCTTCGCGGTAACCGTCCAGATGGTAGTCGAAGGACGCGTAGCCCTTGGAGATGGATTTCAGGCGATCGTAGAAATCGAAAACGACTTCGTTGAGCGGCAGCTCGTAGGTGAGCATGGCGCGCTTGCCGACGTAAGTGAGTTCAGTCTGTATGCCACGGCGATCCTGACAAAGTTTTAGGATGCCGCCGAGATAATCATCCGGCGTCAGGATCGTTGCCTTGATCCAAGGTTCGCGGATTTCAGAGATGCGCACAACATCCGGCATATCCGCCGGGTTGTGCAGCTCGCGCTCAGACCCATCAGTCATCGTCAGCTGATAGACGACCGAAGGGGCCGTCGCGATCAGATCAAGATCGAATTCGCGTTCCAGACGCTCCTGGATGATTTCCAAATGCAGCAGACCGAGGAAGCCGCAGCGGAAACCAAAACCGAGAGCGGCGGACGATTCCATTTCGAAGGAAAAGGACGCATCGTTGAGGCGAAGCTTGCCCATGGCAGCGCGCAGATCTTCGAAATCCGCCGCATCAACCGGGAAGAGACCGCAGAACACCACCGGCTGAGCCGGTTTGAAGCCCGGCAGCGCCTGGGCGGTCGGTTTCTTGTCTTCGGTGATGGTGTCGCCAACGCGGGTGTCCGCCACTTCCTTGATCGAGCCGGTGATGAAACCGATTTCGCCGGGGCCGAGGCTATCGACAGCCACCATCTTTGGCGTCAGAACGCCAACGCGCTCCACCTGATATTTCGCGTCCGTACCCATCATGCGGATGGTCTGACCCTTGGTCAGCACGCCATCGAGCACACGCACCAGAACCATGACACCGAGATAGGTATCGTACCAGCTATCCACGAGCAGCGCTTTCAGCGGACCCTTTTCACCAAGCTCGCTTTTCGGCGGTGGCAATTGGTGGACGATGGCTTCCAGAACGTCGGGGATGCCAAGGCCGGTCTTGGCCGAAATCAGCACGGCCTGAGACGCATCGATGCCGATAACTTCCTCGATCTGTTCGCGAATGCGGTCGGGCTCTGCGGCTGGCAGGTCGATCTTGTTCAGGACCGTCACGATCTCATGGTCGTTGTCGATGGCCTGATAGACATTGGCCAGCGTCTGCGCTTCCACGCCCTGGGACGCATCCACCACCAGGAGCGAGCCTTCGCAGGCCGACAGCGAGCGCGAGACTTCGTAGGCGAAGTCCACATGGCCAGGAGTATCGATGAGGTTCAGCACATAGATTTCGCCGTTGTTCGCCTTGTAATGCAGGCGCACGGTCTGTGCCTTGATGGTAATGCCGCGTTCCCGCTCGATATCCATATTGTCGAGCACCTGCTCGGACATATCGCGCTCGGCAAGGCCACCTGTCGACTGGATCAACCGGTCGGCCAGCGTGGATTTGCCATGGTCGATATGGGCGACGATGGAGAAGTTGCGGATATGGTCAAGCGGGGTGCGGGTCGAATGTGTGCTCATGCCCCGCGCTATAGCAGGGGCCTTTGCGCTGGAAAAGCGGGAATTTGGTTAAAAGCCTTTTAAATCGGGCTTTTTCCAACCTGCAAAGCGTGATGGATGGTGACGGCACTGGATATCTCGATATCTGGTCATTGACTCCACCATAAGAGAATTATAATATCACATAATGGAAAACGATAACTTTGAACGTTCACTCGCAGACCGCATCAGACAGCTGCGCTTGAAAGCCAACCTGACACTCGACCAACTGGCAAACGCATCCGGCGTCAGCCGCGCCATGATCTCCCGGATCGAGCGTGGCGAGGCCAGCCCCACCGCAGCGCTTCTGGCCCGGATCTGCGCGGCATTCGGGCTTTCGCTGTCGGGTTTCTTCGCGAAGAATGAAGACGCCGTGTCGCCGCTGATCAAAAGGCAGGACCAACCGATATGGCAGGACCCGGATACGGGCTACACACGGCGCGCCATCTCCCCTCCCCGCGTCGGCTCGGATGTCGATATCGTCGAGGTGAATTTTCCCGCGCGCGCACAAGTCAGCTTTCCGCCGCATGCGGCCAGCCATGGCATGACGCAATATGTCTGGTTGCTGGAGGGCACGCTCGAAATGACCACGGGCGATGGAGTGCACCGGATGTCTCAGGGGGACTGCCTGTTCATGCCCGTTGGCGAAGGCCACACATTCCATAACCCGTCTGACACCCCCGCCCGCTACGCCGTGGTGCTGGACCAGCGTAAACGCTGATATTTCAGGAGATTTTGAATGACGATCATCCGCACATTAACCGGTGGCGAGACACTGGCCGCACTGCCAGACCTTTGCGACATCCTGGCCGATTGCGTCAATGGCGGTGCCTCTGTCGGCTTCATGCTGCCTTTCGAACCCGCCGATGCGATGGCCTATTGGCAAAGCGTGGCAGAGGCCGTGGATCATGGCGACACGATCCACGGCGTGGCACAGATGGATGGAAAGACAGTCGGCACTGTTCAGATCGGACTTGCCTCCAAACCCAACCAGCCCCACCGGGGTGATCTGATGAAGCTTCTGGTGCACCGTTCGGCACGCGGACTTGGCCTTTCGCGCCGGCTGATGACACATGTGGAGGCAGAGGCCGCAAGTCGCGGAAGAACGCTTCTCGTTCTGGATACGGCAACCGGCAGCGACGCAGAGACGATCTACCCTCGGTTTGGCTGGGAACGCGTAGGCGTCATCCCGGACTATGCGCTTTTCCCCGACGGGGCTTTTTGTGGCACTACTTTGTTTTACAAGCGGATCGCGTAGCGCCTCATGTCTCGACCAACGAAAAGGGCAAGCGACCGCCCCTTGCAAAGCCGCGCCGACTGAAGAATGATCCCGCGCAGGACGAATGAGGGCACCATGGCAGACGCACCCCCCAAACCGCGCATTTCCATTGTCTATTGCACGCAGTGTAACTGGCTTTTGCGCTCCTCCTGGATGGCGCAGGAGCTTCTGCAGACCTTCGCCGACGGTCTCGGCGAAGTCGCGCTCGTGCCAGCGACCGGTGGGCGTTTTGAAATCCTGGTGGACGGCAACGTCATCTGGGAGCGCAAACGCGATGGCGGTTTTCCCGGCGTAAAAGACCTCAAGCAGCGCGTTCGAGATGTGATAGACCCTACCCGTGACCTCGGCCACCTCGACAGGCCGAAAAACGAAGGACTGGACACCTGATTCTCGATGAACATCTAAGGCAATCACCCGCCTTGCAGAACAGGCATTGGTCTGGCCCATTGGTCTGCCGCATCGATTTTTTCGCTGAAAAATCAATGATCGTCACAAAACTTCAAAATCTTTGTTGACACCAGAGGGCTGCCCCCGTACATGGCTCCTCGTCGCCCAGATGGCGGAATTGGTAGACGCGCCAGCTTCAGGTGCTGGTACTCGAAAGGGTGTGGAGGTTCGAGTCCTCTTCTGGGCACCATTCCATTTTTGATCTTAGCCAGATCAGACACTTAGCTAAAAAAATCGCACAAAAAACAGCGCCTTCGGGCGTTTTTTGCGTTGATGCGCGCTTGGCTTGATGGGGCTTCGTCGCAGCAGATATCATCCACTCGGAATATGCTGGTTACGATTACTGGCCGCTACCAGTCGAGCCCTCATTGGGGGAATGCTCTTCGCAATTGGGTGTGCAGGACAGAACCGTGCGGGCGGTCTGGCGGAAGACGCGGACGGTGTTGCCTTCATCGATGGACACGAGCACGCGTTGATCAACGATGGCGTTTCCGTCGCTATCCAAAAGAACCAGATTGGTCGTGCCGAAGCTTCGTCCGGTGAGGACGATGGTTGTCGCATCCGCAACCGTCGCATCTGCGACCTTGGAATTGCCGATGATGACCTTGCTGACCGGCCGATCCAGTTTCAGGACACGGGCGTGGTTCATGGAAACGCGCAACATGTCGTCCTCGCTGGACATCGCCGTGGCCGGTATCGCGGCAAGCACGACAAGCGCAACAGCAATTCTGGCCACGAAAACGGATGACATGGATATGGGCAGCCCTTGTTGACGCATCACGCGGTCTCTAATCCCGGACATCATGCGCTGGATTGGTGAATCAACCGTTAAACACAAATCCCACAATGAGACGCAGCAATGCAGGCACCACCAATATAGATTTTATGTGATAACAATGCATCATAATGACACGGGACTTGCATCATCCCGGGAAATATTACTGCAAGCAAAACATCTCGAAACCCTTGAGAATAAGCATGTCTCCCGTTCTGTAAAAATCGATATTTTACTTTGATATATTGTTTACTACACCAAATTACATGGGCTGTTTACGACTTCTTAAGGAAATTTTTTAAGCGATTGGAAAGTGACCGTCTGTAATTTGGCGTCAACCGAACAACGGCAAACAGTTGGCGGCGTGCTGATCAACAATCGACGAGTCTCAGGAGACAAACCATGACAAACATTTTCGCTCGCTTCATGAAAGACGAGTCCGGCGCGACCGCCATCGAATACGGCCTGATCGCAGCTCTGATTTCCGTTGCCATCATCACTGGCGCGACAACAGTCGGTACTCAGTTGACTGTTCTATTCAACAATATTGGAACCGAGTTGACGACTGCCAACCAGTAGTTGATCAGACCGTAAATACCAGACTCACAATGTCGCCCTTTTTTTACTAGGGCGGCATTTTGCTTTAAATTTTAAAGAGTCCGATACTTATCGGTTAGTACTGGAGGTGATTTATGATAGCCGCATCAATATTCCTTATCCTCCCGATATGTCTTGCTTTGGCTGCACTAACCGACCTTTTTACAATGACGATACCGAATCGGATTTCCTTGATCCTTTTCTGCTCCTTCGTCATAGTTTCGCCGTTCACGGACTTGGGTTGGCAAGGCATCAGCATGAGCCTGCTGGCTGGGCTTGCAGTATTCGCCGCATGCTTCGCACTTTTTGCGCTGAACGTGATGGGCGGAGGCGACGCCAAACTTTTGACGGCATCTACCGTCTGGTTTGGCTTTGACCAAGCGTTGGCACTCTATATGGTAGCCGTTGCCGTTTTCGGTGGCATACTGACTATAGGAATTCTATTCATCCGCTCCCGTCACCAACAGATTATGGCTACCGGCCTTCCGGTTCCAGACTCGCTTCTCGTCGCTGACAAAGTTCCTTACGGCATTGCGATTGCTGCGGCGGGCTTGCTCACTTATCCAGAGGCACCCATCGTGCAATTTGCCATGCAGGCTATGATGTGAGGCGAATAGACAGCGATATTGCACCGTTTATTTCTCATTAACCACAAGCCAACACATTTTATTAACCATAATTACACCAATGGCGGGCCATGGTCAGAGATAAGATTCTGACTCCTTCAAGGCCCGAGCATGAAACCGTCGCGCGTCGTCATTCTTTCCGTAGCTGTTGTTGCTGCCGGTCTTGCAGGGTTGCTGGCCATGCAGCTCGGTGGTCCGCAGCAGGTTGTCGAGCAGGCCGAAGCGATCATCCAGAAAGAGCCGACCGTCAATATTCTGGTCTCCTCCATCAATCTGCCCGTCGGGAGCCGGCTGAGTGCGGATTCCGTGCGCTGGGCACCATGGCCGCAAGGCAGCATCAACGACAATTACCTGACCGAGAGCAAACGGCCTGACGCCATTGCCGAGTTGACCGGTTCGATCGTGCGCCTGCCACTGTTCGAAGGTGAGCCGCTGCGCCCGGAAAAAGTTGTCGATTCCGGCACGAGCATCATGTCTTCGTTGCTGCCTGCGGGCAAACGCGCCGTCGCCACGGAGATTTCGGTCGCTACGGGTGCAGGCGGGTTCGTGCTGCCCAATGACCGTGTCGACGTCATCATGGTCCGCAAGGGCGATGGCGGGGCCTTCTTGACCGAGAATGTTCTCAACAATGTCCGGGTTCTGGCCATCGACCAGCAGATCAAGGAAGGCGAAAACGGCACCACATCAGTCGTCGGTGCCACCGCCACGCTGGAACTGACGCCCGAACAGGCCAAGATCATGACGGTCGCCCAACAGATGGCGGACCGGCTGACATTGTCGCTTCGATCCGTCGCCGATGCCCAGGAAAGCGAAACCCCATCAGCCGATTACCTCTTGAGCGGCGGTTCGGGAAAACCGGCCATCCAGATTATCAAATCCGGCTCGATCGTGCGGGACGGACAGGGAGGGTCGTCACAATGACCAGATATCGCGCATTTTCCCGCCTTGTACAGTCCATGCGCTCGTCCGTTGCCGGCGGCCTGGCGTTCTGCATTGCGTTCTCCGGCTTTCCCGGTCTGCATGCCCCGCTCGGTCTTTCGACATCTGAGGCGCTCGCCCAAAGCGCCAGCATCGTGCGGATCAGCGAAAGCGGACAGGGCGTTCGCAAACGGCTGAAACTTGGCTTGAACAAGGCGCTCGTCATCGATCTGCCGCAGGATGCGCACGACATTCTCGTCGCCGACCCCAGCATGGCGGATGCGGTCACGCGCAGCTCGCGCCGGATCTATCTGTTCGGCAAGTCGGTGGGACAAACCAACATCTTCATCTTCGGGGATCAGGGCCAGGAAATCGTCAGCCTCGACCTTGAGGTCGAACGCGACATTTCAGGCCTCCAGGCCAATTTGCGCCGCTTCATTCCCGAATCGGACATTCGCGTCGAGATCGTCTCGGATAATATCGTGCTGTCGGGCAGCGTGCGCACGCCACAGGATTCGGCCCGCGCCGTGCAATTGGCATCCGCCTTTCTCAAGGGTGGCGAGGCCACCACGCGCAACATTACCGAGACCAGCCAGAGCAACGGTGATGGCGCAGTCGCGATTTTTGCCGAAGACCGTCAGCAATCCTCCATCGTCAACATGCTGACCATCGAGGGTGAAGATCAGGTCACGCTCAAGGTCACGGTTGCGGAGGTCAGCCGTCAGGTGTTGAAGCAACTGGGCTTCAACGGCTCGATCAGCGGTTCAGGCAGTGATCTGGGCGGGCGCATCGCGTTCTCCAATCCCTCCAATCTCGGCAACGCCATTGGTCTCGCCGCTACGGGCAATGTCGCGGGCACCATCGGCAAGCTGACGCTGGGCAGCTATTTCAATGCCATGGAGCAGGCTGGCGTCATGCGCACGCTGGCTGAACCGAGCCTCACCGCAATTTCCGGCGAGCAGGCCAAGTTCTATGTCGGCGGCGAATTCCGCCTACCCGCGGAACAGGAGGTGGCCATCGATGACGCCACCGGCCGCCCGACAGTCACGCGCTCCACCGATACGGTGGATTACGGCATCGAGTTGAATTTCCGCCCTGTGGTGCTGTCGCCCGGACGGATCAGCCTGAAAATCGAAACCAACGTATCCGAGCCTACCTTCGAAGGCAGCGCTGCGACGGGCAATGGCAGCAGCGTTTCGGTTCCCGGCAGCACCTATCTGTCGATCCGCAAGCGCGAGGCTTCCACCAGCGTGGAACTGCCCTCGGGTGGCTCCATCGTCATCGCCGGTCTGGTTCAGGACAATGTGCGTCAGGCCATGTCCGGCATACCGGGTGTTTCCAAGGTGCCCGTTCTGGGCACGTTGTTTCGCAGCAAGGACTTCATTCGCAACGAAACCGAACTCGTCATCATCGCCACGCCTTACCTCGTGCGTCCGGTATCGCGCAACGAGATCGCGCGGCCCGACGACAACTTCAACCCGGAAAATGATGCCGCCATGTATTTCATGAACCGGGTGAACAAGGTCTACGGCAACCGGCAAGAGGCACACACACAGCCCTATCAGGGCTCGGTAGGATTTATCTACAAATGACACAGATGGATCAGATGAAACCGCTCGCACATGCGCGCTCGCTCCGCCGGGCAGGCCTGGTATTGGCGCTGTTGACCACGGCAGCGCTTGCGCAGGGATGTGCACGCGACCCGATGTCGACCGGCGCCATTCCCGACGATTATCGCACCCGCCACCCGATTACGCTCTCGGAAGCGCAGCATTCCCTCGATATTCCAGTCTCGGCCGGAGACAACCGCCTGACGGTGGGCATGGCAGACACCATCAAGGGGTTTGCCCAGAGCTATACCGCGACATCTTCCGGCGTCGTCCAGATTCAGGTGCCGACAGGATCTGCGAATTCCGCCGCAGCGTCCATCCTCAAGCGCCAGATCCGTTCCGTGCTCACGTCGTCCGGCATAGCGTCAAGCAAGATCGTGGAAACCCATTATGGCGCGGCCCCCACGGGTGATGCCGCTCCCATTCGCTTGAGCTTCATCGCGATGACCGCCATGACCGGACAGTGCGGCCAATGGCCGGAAGACCTATCCGACAACACCTATTCCAACAAGAACTGGTACAATTTCGGCTGCGCGTCTCAAAACAACCTCGCCGCACAAATCGCAAACCCGATGGACCTCGTCGGTCCGCGCGGCATGAGCCCGATCGATGCGGAGCGCCGCTCCGCTGTCATCGGCAATTATCGTGCAGGCAAGAACACGGCAACAACGGAATGACGTTCAGCACAGGCCGTTTGCGGCAACAGGATAAACCATGAGCTCGGTTGATTACGACATTCAACGCGGACCTTCGCAGGAACCCTACGCGGACGAGCCTGTGCGGACGAGCGATCTCGACGCGCTTCGGCCCCTGCCGCGCATCTCCGTGCACGCTTTTTGCGAAAGCGACGGTTTGCAGCGGGTGATCGAGCGCCTTTCGGGCGACCGGCGCATGAACAAGGTCAGCCTGCGGGTGACCAATGGTGAGGTCGAAGCCGCTGCAACCATGTTTGCGGCAAGTCCAACGCCCAACCTGATCATTCTTGAAACAGCGCGCGAGCCATCGACCCTTCTCAATGATCTCGCGCCGCTTGCCGAGGTCTGCGATCCGACCACACGCGTCATCATCATCGGTCGCCACAACGACATTTCGCTTTATCGCGATCTGATCCGCAATGGCATTTCGGAATACCTCGTCGCACCGGTGACCATGCCGGATCTGCTGGCATCGATCTCGGCCATTTTCGTGGATCCCGAATCCGAGCCACTTGGCCGTAACATCGCTTTCATCGGGGCAAAGGGCGGCGTCGGTTCGTCCACGATCGCCCACAATTGCGCCTTCGGCATTTCGACGTTGTTTTCGACAGAGACCATTCTGGCCGATCTCGACCTGCCCTTCGGAACCGCCAATATCGATTTCGATCAGGACCCTGCGCAGGGCATTGCAGAAGCCGTCTATGCACCGGAACGTCTGGACGAGGTTTTTCTGGATCGCCTGCTGACCAAATGCTCCGAGCATCTGTCATTGCTGGCCGCCCCCTCCCTGCTCGACCGGCCCTATGATTTCGAACGTCTGGCCTTTCAGCCACTTTTGGAACTGCTGCAACGCAGCTCTCCCGTTGCCGTTCTGGACGTCCCGCATATCTGGTCTGACTGGACGCAGACTGTGCTGGCCGAGGCCGACAAGGTCGTGATCACGGCGGTGCCGGATCTTGCCAATCTTCGCAACACCAAAAACCTGCTGGATGCCCTGAAAAGGCTGAGACCAAACGACAAGGTCCCGCATCTGGTGCTCAATCAGGTCGGCATGCTCAAACGCCCGGAAATCGCGCCTGCCGATTTCTTCGAGCCCCTGGAGATCGAACCGATTGCCATCATTCCGTTCGATGTGCAGCTGTTTGGCAATGCGGCCAATAGCGGGCGCATGATCAGCGAGATCGACGCGAAATCGCCGATTGCCGAAACCATCTCGCAGATATCCCACATCGTGACGGGCCGGTCTTCAGCACGCAAGGCAAAGCGAGCCGGACTGGGCAAATTCATGGACCTCATAAAGCGCAAGTGATGCACGCCACCGCGTGCAGCAGGCGACCGGAAGACAGATATGTTCGGAAAACGTGGCAACGAAGGCTCCCCCAGGAGCGCACAGATCGGGCAGGTGGCGTCTCCCCCTGCCTCGTCTTCTGTTGCGTCCATGCCGCGCGCCGAACCCGCAGAGACCCTGGTGCTCGCACCACCTGCCCCGCCAACCCATGCGGCACCGCCCCAGACACGCAAGCGTGCGCGCACCGAGGAGTATTACCAGACGAAGGCGCAGGTCTTTTCCGCGCTGATCGACACCATCGATCTGTCGCAGCTGGCTAAACTCGACACCGAGAGCGCACGCGAGGAAATCCGCGATATCGTCAACGATATCATCACAATCAAGAATTTTGCGATGTCGATTTCCGAGCAGGAAGAGCTGCTGGAAGACATCTGCAACGACGTTTTGGGTTACGGTCCGCTGGAGCCGCTTCTGGCGCGCGACGACATTTCCGATATCATGGTCAATGGCTCAGGCCAGACCTTCGTCGAAGTGGGTGGAAAGACCATCGAATCCGATATCCGGTTTCGCGACAATGCCCAGCTCCTGTCCATCTGCCAGCGCATCGTCAGCCAAGTCGGTCGTCGTGTCGATGAATCCAGCCCGATTTGTGATGCCCGCCTGCCGGACGGTTCGCGTGTCAACGTCATCGCGCCGCCGCTGGCCATCGACGGCCCGGCGCTGACGATCCGCAAGTTCAAGAAGGACAAGCTGACGCTCGATCAGCTTGTACGTTTCGGTGCGATCACGCCGGAAGGCGCGGTTCTTCTCCAGATCATCGGGCGTGTACGCTGCAATGTCGTCATCTCGGGCGGAACGGGTTCAGGCAAGACGACGCTCTTGAACTGCCTGACCAGCTATATCGACAAGACCGAACGGGTCATCACCTGCGAAGATACCGCCGAACTTCAGCTTCAGCAGCCGCATGTGGTGCGGCTGGAAACACGGCCACCCAATATCGAGGGCGAAGGCGAAATCACCATGCGTGATCTCGTCAAGAACTGCCTGCGTATGCGCCCCGAACGCATCATCGTCGGTGAAGTGCGTGGACCTGAGGTCTTCGACCTGTTGCAGGCCATGAACACCGGCCATGACGGCTCCATGGGGACGATCCATGCCAACACGCCACGTGAGTGTCTGAGCCGTATGGAATCGATGATCGCCATGGGTGGTTTCAGCCTGCCTGCGAAAACGGTACGCGAAATCATCTCCTCATCGGTCGATATCGTCATTCAGGCCGCCCGTCTTCGCGATGGCTCGCGTCGGATTACGCAGATTACGGAAGTGATGGGCATGGAAGGCGATGTGATCATCACCCAGGATTTGATGCGTTTCGAGATGGACGGCGAAGACGCGGGTGGCCGGATCATCGGGCGCCATGTCTCAACGGGTATCAGCAAACCGCATTTCTGGGACCGGGCCCGATATTTCAACGAGGAGAAGCGCCTGGCGGCGGCCTTGGATGAAATGGAAAGCAAGTCCCAGTAGAAAGTGTCAAATGTCGCAACGTAAGGCCAGGTCAAGGCGGAACAGCAAATGAACATGACGGTGATGCTGCTCGTGATCCTCGTCGCCATTTCGGCAGGAGCGATAGCCTATGTCTTTCTGTTCCCGCAGATCGAGGTTGAGAAGAAGACCGCCAGCCGCGTCAGCCGCGTCAAATCCGCAGAGACCGACCACACCAAGATCAAGGCCGCAAGAGACCGCGTTCAGGAAATGAGCAAGCGGCGTAAATCGGTGCAGGATACGCTGAAAGACCTGGAAAAGAAGCAGAACGAAAAATCGAAGGACCGGAAAGATACCAGCCTTCGCGGCAGGCTGGTGCAGGCTGGTCTTTCCATCTCCGTTCAAAAATTCTATCTCATCAGCGCAGGCCTCGGGCTTGCCATTTTTCTGGTTGCGCTGCTCTATGCGGCACCGCTTTTTCTGGCGCTTGGCGGCGGCTTTGTGGGTGCGCTCGGTCTACCTCGTTGGGTGCTCGGCTTTCTGGTCAAACGTCGCCAGAACAAGTTTCTCGAGGAGTTTCCGAACGCGCTCGACGTCATGTACCGCTCCATCAAGTCAGGTCTGCCGCTTAACGATTCCATCCGGCTGATTGCATCGGACGGGCAGGAGCCGGTCAAGACGGAGTTCCAGCGGGTGGTCGAAGCGCAGCAGGTGGGCATGACGATCCCGGAGGGGATCGGCCGCATGATGCTGACGATGCCGCTACCGGAAGTGAACTTCTTCGGCACCGTCATCACCATTCAGGCCCAGGCCGGTGGCAATTTGTCCGAAGCGCTGGCCAATCTGTCGAAGGTGCTGCGTGAACGTCGCAAGATGAAGGCGAAAGTGGCTGCGCTCTCCATGGAAGCGAAGGCGTCTGCCGTCATCATCGGCGCGCTTCCCTTCATCGTAGCAACGCTCGTCTATCTGACGTCGCCAGACTACATATCGGTGCTTTTCACCGATTCCCGCGGCCATCTCATTCTGGGTGCTTCGGCGCTGTGGATGTCCATCGGTATCGTCGTCATGCGCCAGATGATCAACTTCGATTTTTGAGGCGGCAGCACCATGTCAGAGCAATTCGCATCCAGCCTCATGAACCCACATCTGATCATCGCCATTCTGGTGTCCGTGGCGGTGTTTGCGACGTTCTATACGCTGGCCATTCCCTATTTCGAAAAGGGAGATCTCAACAAACGCATGAAAGCGGTGTCCACCGAGCGCGACCAGATCAGAAGCCGCGAGCGCGAACGCATGAGCGAAGCTGCGAAGGGTGAAAAGGCGTCGTTGCGGGCCAACAACAACAAGTCGGCCCGAAAGATCGTCGAGCGCTTCAACCTGCGTGAAGCATTGGTGGACGCCAATACGGTCAACAAGCTGCGCGCTGCCGGCTATCGCTCGCAAAACGCGCTGAACACCTTTCTCGCAGCCCGCTTCCTCCTCCCCTTCGTTTTCCTGCTGCTGGCGTTTCTGTGGGTCTTCGTCATGGGAAATCTGGGCACGCGACCGTTCGGCATTCGCCTGATGGCCGTGCTGGGGTTTGGCTATCTCGGCTTTTACGCGCCCAATATCTTCATTTCCAACCAGATGTCCAAGCGACAGAAATCCATCAAGCGAGCATGGCCCGATGCGCTGGACCTGATGCTGATATGCGTCGAATCGGGTGTGTCGATGGAAGCGGCCATGCGCCGTGTGGCGGAGGAAATGGCGGACCAGTCGCCTGAGCTTGCGGAAGAAATGGTGCTGACGACGGCTGAGTTGTCTTTCCTGCAAGACCGCCGGACGGCATTGGAGAACCTCGGCATCCGCACGCAGCTGGATGGCGTGAAAAGCGTCGTTCAGGCGCTGATCCAGGCAGAGCGATACGGCACGCCCCTGGCGCAGGCCCTGCGTGTTCTGGCACAGGAAGGCCGTGACGAGCGCATGAACGAGGCTGAAAAGAAGGCCTCCGCCCTGCCGCCGAAACTGACAGTTCCGATGATCCTGTTTTTTCTGCCGGTGCTGATTGCGGTCATTCTCGGTCCCGCAGGCATCCGTATTTCCGATACGTTTTGATTTGACAGGCCCAAACGAAAAGGGCGGCCATCAAGGCCGCCTCATCTGATATTCCGTCAAGAAGGACTGTTTAGTTCGCAGCCGTCTTCTTGCCCTTATCGGCCAGTTGCGACCAGGCATTCTTTTGCGCCAACATGCCGCGCAGATAGGTCAGATTGGCCTGTGCCTGCTGGGCGGACAGTTCCTGCATGGCGATGCGTTCGGCTTCTTCGAAACGGCCCTGGAGGCCGACCACGAGCGCCAGGTTCTGTCTGATCCGGCTATCGGCACCTGGCTGTGAAACGGCGGAGCGCATATAGGTTTCGGCCGTACGTGGATCGCTCTGTAGCACGTAGGACATGCCCAGATTGGACAATATGCTTGGATCGTTTGGTCTCAGATCGAGAGCCTGGCGATACTTGGCACGGGCTTCGTTCGAGCGGCCAAGCTGATCCAGGACAGCCCCTTCAGCGGAATAAAGCCGCCAATCGGGGCGGTCGGGCATTTGCGCGCGGTTGATGGTATTGAGCGCCTGCTCGAGCTGACCGGCAGCGGCCTGCGACTTGCCGTAGGCGGCCAGAACCTCCCGGTCGGATGGATAGGCGATTGCCACCTGCTGCATGACGGCCAGCGCCTGTGTGTTCTTGCCGGTCATCATCAGGAGGTTGGCGTAGTTGAGGCCGGTGTTGCGGTCTTTCGGGTTGCGCTCATAGGCCTGTCCGGTGGACGCTTCCGCCTGGCGCAACTGCTCCATGTTCATCTGGTCGTAGGCGCGCGACACCTGCGGAATCGATCCCGTCGACATGCGATCAGGCTTGGTTGTTGAACAACTGGCGAGGGAAAGCGCAACGATCGCCGCGCATGCACCGCGAAGCAGTGTCGTGCGACGTGCTGAGATGGTAGAAACAGCAATCATGACATTGCCCCGGCTTTCGGTTTGATCGAAACGGCGCGCACGGTGTAAGTTAAACCGACGCAACCCTCGCTCCAGCAATAATCTGTTAACCCTAACAGAGTGTTAATTTACCGGTTTCAGACCTTTACGAAAGCAGCCGATGCCCCCCTATCAATTTATCGAACGCACCACGCCTTTCAGCTCCAAAGCAGGCACGACGCTGCCGGTTTTTGCCGTGACGCCGGCGCACATCGAACAGGGTGCAATCGATCCGATTGCCCTCGACTGGGCACGCAAGGCGGGCTTCAAAGCGGATGCTGGCGCGCTTCTTCTGATCCCGTCCGCAGAAGGTGCACTCGGTGGCGCGCTTCTGGGTCTCGGCACCAATCCATCCGAACTGCCCTTCATCACCGGCAAACTCGCAAGGGAGCTGCCTGAAGGCGACTGGCATATCGAAGCGGCACCGCTGACGGTCAACCGCCTGATGCTGGGCTTCGGTCTCGGCGCCTATCGCTTCGACAAATATCGCACCGTGAAAAGCAACGGCGCGAAACTTGTGATTCCCCGCGATGCCGAGGACGCCGAGATCAAGCGTGTTCTGGCCGGCGTCTATCTGGCTCGCGACCTGATCAACGTGCCTGCCAATGACATGGGACCGGATCAGCTCGAAATCGCCTTCCGCGGTCTGGCGGCCCATTACAAGGCAAAGGTTTCCGTCGTGGCTGGCGAAGACCTGCTGAAAGAAAACTTCCCTTTGGTGCACGCGGTCGGTCGTGCCAGCGAAAGCGCACCACGCCTTCTGGAAATGACCTGGGGCAAGAAGGGCCATCCGCGCCTGACGCTGGTCGGCAAGGGTGTCTGCTTCGATACCGGCGGCCTCGACATCAAGCCGTCCTCGTCCATGGCGTTGATGAAGAAGGATATGGGCGGTGCAGCCAACGTTCTTGGTCTTGCACTGATGATCATGGATGCGCGCCTTCCGATCAATCTGCGCGTGCTCGTGCCCGCGGTGGAAAACTCTATTTCCGCCAACGCCTTCCGCCCCGGCGATATCTACAAGAGCCGCAAGGGCCTGACCGTCCAGATCGACAATACCGATGCGGAGGGACGTCTCGTTCTGGCCGATGCGCTGGCTTATGCCGATGAAGATGCACCTGATCTGATGATCGACATGGCGACGTTGACGGGTGCTGCCCGCGTCGCACTCGGACCTGACGTGCCGCCGTTCTTCACCGACGACGAGGACCTTGCTCACAGCATTGCCGATGCCAGCATGGATGTGGATGACCCCTTGTGGCGTCTGCCGCTCTATATGGGCTACGACAAGGATATTCGTTCACGCGCTGCCGACATCACCAACGCGCCAGCCGGAGGCATGGCGGGCTCGATTACGGCTGCTCTCTTCCTCAAGCGCTTCGTGACGCAGACGAAGAAATGGGCGCATTTCGACATTTACGGCTGGTCTTTGAGCGAACGCCCGCATTCGTCCATCGGTGGCGAAGCGCAGGCGATCCGCGCATTGTTCCACTATATCTCACGGACCTTCGCCAAGACGTAAGACACCGAATGAGGGCGGGAAACCGCCCTCCCCTTACACGCGAACGACCTGTTCCTTGCGATCTTCCTGACCGAAGAATTTCAGGTAACGCTGCACCTCGTCTGCCTCACCGGTGGCCTTTTGCGGATTGTCGGACAGCTTCACCGCCGGTCGGCCATTGGCATCGATGACCTTGCAGACGATCGAGATCGGCTTGAGGCTTTCGATGGTCTTGGGCGCGCAGTCGGCAAAATCATTCGTCAGGTTCGTGCCCCAGCCGAAGCTCATGCGCACGCGACCTTCGAAATGCTTGTAGGTATCGATGATGGCGTCGACATCGAGACCGTCCGAAAAGATCAGCAGCTTCTTCTTTGGATCGCGGTTCATTTTCTGCCACCAGTCGATGATCTTCTCACCGCCTTCAATGGGAGGCGCACTATCAGGCCTGAAGCCGGTCCAGTCGGCCACCCATTCCGGCGCGTTGCGCAGGAATGCGGCGGTGCCGAACGCATCCGGCAGAACAATCAGCAGATTGCCGCCGTAAAGACGGTTCCAGTCCTTCATCACCTGATAGGGGGCAGACGCCAGTTCCTCGTTGTTCTGCGCCAGCGCCGCAACCACCATGGGCAGTTCATGGGCGTTGGTGCCGACAGCTTCCAGGTCGGAATCCATCGCCAGAAGCACGTTGCTGGTGCCGGTAAAGGCCGGACCGATGCCTTCCTTCAAGGCTTCCACGCACCAGCGCTGCCACAGGAAACTGTGGCGGCGGCGGGTACCGAAATCGGAAATGCGCAGGCCCGGCAGTTCACGCAGCCTCTCGACCTTTTCCCACATCTTGGCCTTGGCGCGGGCGTAGAGTACGTCGAGCGTGAAATAGCCCATCGAGCGCATGGCGCTGCGCGAGCGCAATTCGTTGATGATGGCAAGGGCTGGAATTTCCCACAGAGTGGTATCCATCCAGCGGCCATGGAAATTCAACTCATATTGCCCATCACGCTTGAAGAGTTCGTATTCCGGCAACTGATAACTATCCAGCCACGACAGGAACTCCGGCTCGAAAATCTGCGAGCGGCCGTAAAAGGTGTTACCCGCCAGCCAGATGCTTTCTTTCTTCGAAAGCCGCAACGTGCGGGCGTGGTCCAGCTGTTCACGCAGTTCCATCTCGTCGATTTCATCGGCAAGCTTGACGGATTTTGTGCGGTTGATCAGCGAAAACGTTGCATTGACCTCTGGATAAAGCTTCCAGATCATCTGCAACATCAGAAGCTTGTAGAAATCCGTATCGATGAGACTGCGGATGATGGGGTCGAGCTTCCAGGTGTGGTTGTGCACACGGGTCGCTATATCTGTCTTCGTCATTGCTGCTGCTATCCCCCGCACCAGACCCCGTCTTCAACAAGGGTCGGTATCGCCGCGCATTTCGAAAGGCGTGACGCCTCCAGGAACCTGATCCGCTCCCGGCACAAGACTTATCTGATAAAACCAAGGCAAGTCCAGACCGGTTTGGGTAAAGGCGGTTCTGAAACGCCGATCAGAAATCGACGGCGGGCGGGTTGATGCCGGGATACCAGTCCTTCGAGGTGGGCACGCGTGTGCCCGTCGCGGTCACGCCCGCCGACCCGGTGCAGCGATAGCCCTGCACGGGCAGACCACGGCTTCCGAAGAGATCGCGATATTCACCGTCCGGATAACTCGACGTGACCGATGTGGAGGAGCAGGTGTAGCGCTCTTTCTGCTGAAGCGTCCGGGGATCCTTGACACCCGGAAGATTGGTGTAGGCGTCCGGCGCCGGTTTGTATCCGTTGTCGTAGACCGTTTGCGCCTGCGCAGAAGCGGCAAGGAAAAGCCCTGTCACCATGAAAGCCGCGATACCTGTCGATGGTCGTGCCATAGCCTGCCCTGCCGTAAATGCGATGCTTGTTTATATAGAACGGCAGGCGGGCCGAAACAGGCGGACGGCTCAAACGTTTTCGTGAAACCTCATGGGCGACGAAAAGCGGTCGGTCTCTCATAGAGCCAACCGATCCGCTCGATCGCCTCTGTGAGATTTTCGCGCGATACCGTCATGGTGTGGCCATTGGCGTGGAGCAGTGTGTCTGCATCCTCCATCAGGCCAACATGGCCTTTCCAGAAGACGAGATCGCCGCGCTGTAACGCTTCACGGGTGATCTCGTGGCCCAGCGAGTGCACCTGCATGTCCGTGTCGCGCAAAACGGATTTCCCCGTCATGGCCATGGAAAGCTGCACGAGCCCGGAGCAATCGATCCCGAAGCCCGAACGTCCGCCCCACAGATAGGGCGTTTCCAGAAAGCGCAGCGCGACGGACACATAGTCGTCTTCCACAGCCGTGCCGACTTCAACACAGTGCGATGCGATGACGGCTTCCCCCTTGTCGGTCACGAGATACCGTGTCCCACGGGTCTCCGCCTCGCCCACGAATGTCACGCGACTGCCCATGGACAGCGGCGCCACGGGTGGCTTCCTCAGTTCGGCCTGAGGATAGAGAAAGGTACGCGGCACAATGATGCGGTGGGTGGCGGTAACGATTTCGCCAATCGCGGTTTCGGGTAGATATCCGGCATAACTGTCGGCATCGGCCTGCACCCAGGCCCAGCCATCGGCACGCTCGAACACCCGCACCGTTTCGCCCATCAGCAATTCCGTGTCGATACCTGTTGCAAGATCGGGTTTTGGACGCAGCCCGATGACGGGAACCGTCACCTGCGCTGGCGTACCACTGACAAATCGGGCTGCTTGGACCTGACCTTTCAGCCGCTCATCGGCAAGGTCTTCCCTGAAAACGTTGAGGCGGCGATCAAGTGTGGTCTCTACAAGCGTCATCGTATGTCGTCCCGTTCTTTCAGGCCTTGCGTGCCTGTTCGATAATCAAATCACCGAATTTTTCCAGATAGAGCGCACCCGATACGGTTCTTTTTATGACGACGTTCCGGCGGTCGACAGGGTCACGCTGACGGTCGACGAGGCCCATGGCACCCATACTGTCCAGCGCGCGGGTGATCACGGGCTTGGTGACCCCAAGAACCTGGGCCAGCCCACGAACCGTGTGCGGCGGTGGCACGAGATAGATATGGAGCAGGATGGCCATTTGTCGCGCGGTCAGGTCCGGCGCATCCTCTTCGACCTGCGCCAGCACAACCCGATGCCACAGGCTCAGCGCTTGGGAGGGAGACAATTCGACAGGCACGTCCGGCTCCATTCGCTCGTATTCAGTCGGTGGTTTCCCCGCATCTTGGCGCAAACCGGTGAACAAAAACAAAACTGCCGCCAGGACGATTGCACGGATGCATATCGACCATGGCGGCAGCGAATGCTCTTTGCGAGCTTTTGCGTCCCCTCTGGACTTGCCGAGCACAAAGCAGGAAGCGTGCCAACTGCAAATATCCGGGCAAAAGCCTGAACATCAGGGGACCTGAAAACGGTAAAGCCCCAGCGTGACGACGCTGGGGCTTAATTTTTAATCGCTCAAAAGCAAAACGCTTCAATTTAAGCCGTCGCCGCGCGGGCGAGAGGCCGTTGACGTGTCAAGCGACGGGACCGTGACCGGATGCTGCTTGGTGGGCTCTCTCCCGCTTGTTGTAGCGGATCGAAGACCACAGCGAGATACCGATCAGCGTTGCGCCGCCAAGGCCGGTGATGACTTCCGGAATGTGGACCAGGCTCTGCACATACATGATGACCGAGAGGATGAGGATGGCGTAAAACGCGCCGTGCTCCAGATAGCGGTATTCCGCCAGCGTCCCCTTTTCGACCAGCATGATGGTCATCGAGCGCACATACATGGCACCGATGCCCAGACCGATGGCGATGATGAAGAGGTTGGACGTCAGTGCGAAGGCGCCGATGACGCCATCGAAGGAGAAGCTCGCGTCCAGCACTTCCAGATACAGGAACGCGCCGAAGCCACCCTTTGCCGCACCTTCCAGCACCTGCTGGCTGCGGTCCAGAATACCACCCAAAACCTCGACCAGAAGGAAGGTCAAAAGACCCCAGATCGCCGAACTGAAGAACAAATTGGCTGCCTCCGGCCCCAGCTTGGGATCGGCGCTACCCGCGATGATGCGCGAGAAGACCAGCATGACGATCAACACGAAGGCGATCTCGATGCCCTTGATGGAGGAGTAGGCGGCGATCTTTTCTTCCACCCAGCGCACCCAGTGCACGTCTTTCTCATGATCGAAGAAGAAGCTGAGGCCCACCATCATCAGGAAGGTACCGCCAAACGCTGCGATCGGCAGATGTGCATCCTTCATGATCTGCGCATAACGATCCGGTTCGGTTGCGGCCATCACCATGGCTGTCCACGGACCGACATTGGCAGCGATGACGACGATCAAAAGCGGGAAGACGATACGCATGCCGAACACGGCAATGAGAATGCCCCATGTCAGGAAGCGGTGCTGCCATTCGGGCGTCATGTCTTTCAGCTTGTTGGCATTGACGATGGCGTTATCGAAGGACAGCGATATCTCCAGCACGGCCAGAACCGCGCAGATGAAGAAGATCGTGGCAGTGCCGCTAACGGTACCCGTCATCTGCCAGCCGAGATAGCCACCCAGAATGAGGCCAACGACCGTGACGATGAAGGCCCATTTGAAATAGGTCAGTGTGGATTTCGTTGTCTGTGTCATCACAGGGCTCCCATGCTGGCTGGGCGAACAGGGAAGCGGGGGCTAGGCATGGCACAAAGCGCACGCATGGAATGCATGGTCAGATTTTTCATGGGTTTAAATCCGCCGGCGTCAGAAGCAGGCGGTACCGACATCGCGAGAGCGCCGTAAAACTCTCGCCAGAGGGGCCCGGCACCAAAGTTCGGTTCCCAAATCCAGATGTCAGGGGATGGGAATGCCCTTGTAGTCTCTCAAGTTCGTGATCTCGTCAAGGCGAAAGTTGTCTTTTGAGGCTTCAGCCTGTCGGAGAGATGGAATTTCAGCGATTTTGCAAACAAAAAGTTGCATCCTGGCCCACAAGGGCTTTCTCGTTAGACCACATCTTCCATTGGCGGGCGCGCAGCTTTCGCCTGCCTGCGCTTGAGGGCATTTTCTCGGAAGAAGATATAGAGCCCCGCCAGCACGATCAGGCCGGCACCGATCACGATGCTTTTCTGGGGTATATCGCCAAAGATCAGCCATCCGAACACGACTGCCCAGAGCAGCAGCGTATATTGCAGCGGTGCGACGGTTGCGGCATCTGCCAGCTTGAGGGCGCGATTGACCAGCACATGTGCCGTCATGGCGACGATGCCTAGAAGCGCAAGCAGGAAAAGATCGAAGCCGGATTGCAGCGGCACCCAGCCCGACGGTGCCCAGGCAATCGCAACCAGCCCGGCGACCGCAGCGCCCACAACCTGCCAGAAGGCAAGAACGGTATCCGGGGTGTTTCTCAACTGACGCCCGGACAGCATCATGAATGCGAAGGCTGCACTTCCGAGAACCGAAAACAGTGCCGCCGAGGTGAGGGATGCGGAGCTTGGCTGGAGCGCGACCAGCACGCCGACGAAGCCGATAGCGATCGCCGTCCAGCGCCGCCAGCCGACCTTTTCACCCAAGAGAAACGGCGAAAGGGCGGCTACGTAAATGGGGGCCGCCAGCCAATAGGTCATGACATCCGCCAAGGGCAAAGCCGCCACGGCGAAGTAGAAGCAGAAGAGTTCGGCGGTGGAGAAAAATACGCGCGCCGCCTGCAAGACGGGACGCTCGACCCGCACCAGATTTCGCAATCCCACGCGCAAAAGAATGGGCAATAGCACAATGATGGCGGCCGCACTGCGCACCAGTACGACCTGGCCGAGGCTATAGGTTGCGACCAGCCATTTTCCCATCGCATCGTTCAACGCAAACAGCAGCATGCCAAGCAGCATCACGGCTACACCCAGACCTGTGGGCGAAAGCTGACGAAGGAAATGAGGCATGGCTTAAATACTCCTTGAAAGCCTAGCACTCGGCGAGGTATTGGCCCAAGTCAAGCCCCGGAAACCGCGCTCTGCCGGATCCGGTTATCTATGCAGACAAAAGTTCTTTCATGGTCTTGTGAAAGCGGCTGGAGATCGTCTCGCGCGCCACATGCCTGCCGTTTCGAACGACCGCCTTGCCATGGATCCAGACCGTGTCCGGTTTCACCAGACCACCAAAAATCCAGCCGTCCAGCAGATGGTCCTTGTCCAGATAGGGCGCGTGCGATGTGTCCAGCGACACGATATCAGCAGCCTGACCTTCGACAATGCCCGCCTTTACGCCCAAGGCTTGCGCGCCGCCGCTCAGTGCGCCATCGAAAAGCGTTCTGCCCGTGGAGCCATTGGCCGGTGCGATGACGTTGCGCGCGCGCTGCGACAGGCGTTGCGAATATTCCAGCTGCCGCAATTCGTCCCCCACACCGATCAGCACATTGCTATCGGAGCCGATCCCGAACACGCCGCCAGCCGCCAGAAATTCAGGTGCTGCAAAGGTCCCGTCACCAAGATTTGCTTCGGTAACGGGGCAGAGTCCGGCCACCGCACCGGCCTTTGCCACACCCGTCGTTTCCTCCAGCGTCATATGGGTGGCATGGATAAGGCACCAGCGATCCGTGATATCGTTGGTGTCCAGCAACCACTGCACGGGTCGTTTGCCAGACCATGCCATGCAGTCTTCGACTTCCTTCACCTGCTCGGCAATATGAATGTGCAGGGGTGCGTTCGGCGCAAGCTGCGCCGCGATGACAAGTTCTTCCGGTGTCACCGCCCGAAGGCTGTGGGGCGCCACACCGACCACACTGTTCGGCAGCGTGGCGACAGCATCAACGCAGCCATCCACCAGGCGTGCAAAACTGTCCGTGGAATTGATGAAGCGGCGCTGACCGTCCAGCGGTTCCTGTCCGCCAAAGCCAGAATGGGCATAGAGCACAGGCAGAAGTGTCAGCGCGATACCGGTTTGCGAGGCCGCAGCGGCGATCCGCTCGGCAAGTTCGGCGATATTGGCATAATGACCACCGTCCTTGTCATGGTGGAGGTAGTGGAATTCGCCGACACGGCCGAAACCGGTTTCCAGCATTTCCATGTAGAGCTGAGCCGCCACTGCCTCCATTTGGTCCGGCGTTATGGTCAGCGCGAAGCGGTACATCAGCGTTCGCCAGCTCCAGAAACTGTCCGCCGTGCTTCCACGCGTTTCCACCATTCCCGCCATGGCGCGTTGAAACGCGTGGCTGTGCAGGTTCGGCATGGCGGGAACGATGATGCTCGCCCGCTCGTCCGTCGGCTTCGCCGCGACATCCGTTTCAAGAGAAGCGATCTGGCCGCCCATCATTGCCAGGCGGACGTTTTTGGCCCAGCCACCAGCCAACAAAGCGGTTTCAGCGTGAAGGATCATAGTGGCTCCTCAATTTTTCAGATCGCAGCTCTTGCCTCGCAATCCATTATGTATATACATATTAAACATAAGGGAAGGGAAAATCGAGCATGACCGACAACTCCATTCCAGAGGATCAGAGCATGATGTCACTGTGGCGCAATGCCCATCTTGCGACGCTCTCACCGTCACTATCCGGCCTCGGAGTTATCGAGAGGGGCGCCTTAGCGGTGAAAGATGGGCGCATCGTCTATGCAGGTCCCGAAGCGGACCTGCCGGGCGACTATGCAGCCACCTCCCACAGCATCGATTGCGAAGGCCGATGGATCACCCCGGCCCTGATCGATTGCCATACCCATCTCGTCTTTGGCGGTAACCGCGCCATGGAATTCGAGATGCGCCTGAACGGCGCAAGCTATGAGGACATTGCCAAGGCGGGCGGCGGCATCGTCTCGTCTGTGCGCGATACACGGGCGCTGAGCGAGGGCGAACTCATTGCGCAGGCCTTGCCACGCCTGGATGCGCTGCTGGCGGAAGGCGTTTCCACCATCGAGATCAAATCCGGCTACGGGCTGGACATCGAGACGGAGCTGAAAATGCTGCGTGTGGCGCGCAGGCTGGGAGCGCTTCGTCCGGTTCGCATCGTCACCAGCTATCTTGCCGCCCATGCGACACCGGCTGAGTACAAGGGCCGCAACGCGGACTACCTCACCGACGTCGTCCTGCCCGGAATGGAGCGCGGCCATGCGGAAGGCTTGATCGACGCTGTCGACGGCTTCTGCGAAGGGATTGCTTTTTCCGTTGAAGACATGCGCATGGTTTTCGACAAGGCCACGTCTCTTGGCCTGCCGGTGAAACTGCATGCGGAGCAGCTCTCCAATCTTGGCGGCTCCGTGCTTGCAGCATCTTACCGCGCACTCTCTGCCGATCATCTGGAATATCTGGATAAGGCCGGTGCCGACGCGCTCGGCCACGCCGGAACCGTCGCGGTGCTGTTGCCCGGCGCATTCTATGCGCTGCGCGAAACGCAAGCGCCACCCGTTCAGGCACTACGCGATGCGGGTGCCGATATCGCGCTGGCTACGGATTGCAACCCCGGCACCTCGCCGCTGACGTCGCTGCTGTTGACCATGAACATGGGCGCAACTCTGTTCCGCCTGACGGTGGAGGAATGCCTGACAGCCACGACGCGGAGCGCCGCGAAAGCCCTCGGGCTCACCTCCGAGACCGGAGCACTGGAGGTCGGCAAATCTGCCGACTTCGCCATCTGGAATATCGAGCGTCCCGCCGAGCTCGTCTACCGCATCGGTTTCAACCCGCTTCATGCCCGTATTTTCAAGGGACGGATCACATCATGACCATCACGCTTCACCCCGGTTCCGTGCAGCTTGCCGATCTTGCCGACCTCTACTGGAACAATGGCTCTGCAAAGCTCGATCCATCTTTCGATGCCGGCATCGAGCGTGCGGCCAAACGCATCGCCGAGATCGCGGCGGGGAATGCCCCTGTCTACGGCATCAACACCGGTTTCGGCAAACTGGCCTCGATCAAGATCGATGCCGCCGACGTGACGACCCTTCAACGCAATCTCATCCTCTCGCACTGCTGCGGCGTGGGTGCAGCGTTGCCGGAAAATATTGTCCGCCTCATCATGGCGCTGAAGCTCATTTCGCTTGGTCGCGGTGCGTCCGGTGTGCGGCTGGAGCTGGTGCGACTGATCGAAGGCATGCTGGAAAAGGGTGTCATCCCGTCAATCCCGGAAAAGGGTTCGGTCGGTGCATCCGGTGATCTGGCGCCGCTGGCCCACATGGCCGCCGTCATGATGGGAGAAGGCGAGGCCTTTTATCAGGGCACTTTGCTGCCAGCCTCTGACGCGCTTTCCAGGGCTGGACTGACACCGGTTGTTCTGGCCGCCAAGGAAGGTCTGGCGCTGATCAATGGCACCCAGACATCGACGGCGCTCGCGCTGGCCGGGCTGTTCCGCACCCACCGAGCAGCACAGGCGGCACTGATTACCGGCGCGTTGTCCACCGATGCGGCCATGGGTTCTTCCGCGCCGTTCCATCCCGATATTCATACGCTTCGTGGCCATAAAGGCCAGATCGATGCCGGTGCAGCCCTTCGCAATCTGCTGGAAGGTTCCGAAATCCGCATCAGCCATATCGAAGGCGACGAGCGCGTGCAGGACCCCTATTGTATCCGATGCCAGCCGCAGGTAGATGGCGCCTGCCTCGACCTTCTGCGTCACGTCGCACAGACATTGCAGATCGAAGCCAACGCCGTCACCGACAATCCCTTGGTGCTTTCAGACAATTCCGTGGTCTCAGGCGGCAACTTCCATGCCGAACCGGTGGCTTTTGCCGCCGACCAGACGGCGCTCGCCATCTGCGAAATCGGTGCCATCGCCCAGCGCCGGATTGCGCTTCTGGTCGATCCCGCCTTGTCCTACGGCCTGCCCGCGTTTCTCTCCAAAAAACCGGGGCTGAATTCCGGCCTGATGATCGCAGAGGTCACCTCCGCTGCCTTGATGAGCGAAAACAAGCAGATGTCGCATCCGGCATCGGTCGATTCCACACCGACATCCGCCAACCAGGAAGACCATGTGTCGATGGCCTGCCATGGCGCGCGCCGCCTGCTGGTGATGACGGAAAACCTGTTTGCTATCATCGGTATCGAGGCACTGTCTGCGGTGCAAGGCGTGGAGCTGCGCGGCCCGCTGACGACAAGCCCGGAACTGCAAAAGGCGATGGCCGTGCTGCGCAACGTCATTCCTTCGCTGGATGATGACCGCTACATGGCCCCCGACCTGAAAGCAGCGTCGGAACTGATTGCGTCCGGTGCGCTGGTGTCTGTCATCTCGGATGGCATTCTGCCGATGCTGGAGGCATAAGAATGCCTGTTTTCGAAACGCACCACGGCTCCTCCCCCATCATTCTCGGTCTGCCGCACACCGGCACCGATGTGCCCCAGGACATATGGGAACGCCTGAACGACAACGGTAAAATCCTTGCCGACACGGACTGGTACATTCACGATCTCTATGCGGGACTGCTGGATGATGCGACCACTGTGCGCGCCACGTTCCACCGCTATGTGATCGACGCAAACCGCGATCCAGAAGGTTTGAGCCTCTACCCCGGCCAGAATACGACCGGTCTGGTTCCGACGACGGATTTTGATGGTAATCCGATCTGGAAGCCAGGCGAAGAGCCGACGCAAGCGGATATCGCCCACCGGCTGGCAACGTTTCACGCGCCATACCACGCAGCTCTTGCAGCGGAAATCGCGCGGGTGAAAGCCATTCACGGCATCGCCATCCTCTACGACTGTCACTCCATCCGCTCGCATATTCCGTTTCTGTTCAAGGGCGCCTTGCCGGATTTCAATATCGGCACGGATCTCGGTCGCACCTGCAACCCCGCTATCGAAGCCATCGCCGTCGATGTGACAGCGAATGCGCGAGGATACACGTCCGTTCTCAACGGGCGTTTCAAGGGCGGCTGGACCACGCGGCAGTACGGCAAGCCGGATAGCGGCGTTCACGCCATCCAGATGGAGCTGGCGCAATCCACCCATCTTGTCACAGAAGCGCCGCCCTTCGCCTATGATGCCGAAAAGGCCGGAGCTCTTCGCATTCATCTCAAAGATATTCTGACGCGCATGGAAGACTTCGCGCTGCGCATCAACGAACAGGGGAGACCATCATGACCAACCCACGCCACAATGAACGGGAAGTCCGCAGCCCGAGAGGCTCTGAGCTCAACGCCAAAAGCTGGATGACCGAAGCGCCGCTGCGCATGCTGATGAACAATCTCGACCCTGACGTTGCCGAACGCCCGCATGAACTCGTTGTCTATGGCGGCATTGGCCGCGCCGCCCGCACCTGGGAGGATTTCGACCGCATCGTTGCCACGCTGAAGGACCTCAACGAGGACGAGACGCTGCTCGTCCAGTCCGGCAAGCCTGTCGGCGTGTTCCGCACCCACAAGGATGCGCCGCGCGTGCTGATCGCCAACTCCAACCTCGTGCCGCATTGGGCCACATGGGAGCATTTCAACGAGCTGGATAAAAAGGGGCTGGCCATGTACGGCCAGATGACGGCCGGGTCGTGGATCTACATTGGTACGCAAGGCATCGTTCAGGGCACCTATGAGACGTTCGTGGAGGCTGGTCGCCAGCATTATGACGGCAATCTCAAGGGCAAATGGATCCTGACCGGCGGCCTGGGTGGCATGGGTGGCGCTCAGCCGCTGGCCGCCGTCATGGCCGGTGCCTGCTGCCTTGCCGTGGAATGCGACGAGACCCGCGTCGATTTTCGCCTGCGCACCCGTTACGTCGATGCCAAGGCCCACACGCTGGACGAGGCCTTGGAGCTGATCGACCAGTGGACGAAAGCGGGCGAAGCCAAGTCCGTCGGCCTTATCGGCAATGCGGCCGACGTCTTCCCTGAACTGGTCAAACGCGGTGTCCGGCCCGATATCGTCACCGACCAGACCTCGGCCCATGACCCGATCCACGGCTATCTGCCCATCGGCTGGACGGTTGCCGAATGGCGCGCCAAACAGGAAAGCGATCCGAAGGCCGTGGAAGCAGCCGCCCGCGCTTCGATGAAACTCCATGTTCAGGCCATGGTCGATTTCTGGAACGCCGGCGTTCCAACGCTGGATTACGGCAACAACATCCGCCAGGTTGCCAAGGAGGAGGGGCTGGAAAACGCCTTCGCCTTCCCCGGCTTCGTGCCCGCCTACATCCGCCCGCTGTTTTGCCGTGGCATCGGCCCGTTTCGTTGGGCAGCACTTTCGGGTGATCCGGAGGATATCTACAAGACAGACGCCAAGGTGAAGGAATTGACGCCCGGCAACACCCATCTGCACAACTGGCTGGACATGGCACGCGATCGCATCGCCTTTCAGGGCCTGCCTGCGCGAATCTGCTGGGTGGGTCTGGGGGATCGTCACCGGCTGGCGCTGGCCTTCAACGAAATGGTCAAGACCGGCGAGCTGAAAGCCCCCGTCGTCATCGGTCGCGATCACCTCGATTCGGGCTCGGTTGCCTCGCCCAACCGCGAGACGGAAGCGATGAAGGACGGATCGGACGCCGTCTCCGACTGGCCGCTTCTCAATGCGCTACTGAACACGGCGTCGGGCGCGACATGGGTTTCGCTGCACCATGGCGGCGGTGTGGGGATGGGCTTTTCCCAGCACTCCGGCGTGGTCATCTGCGCCGATGGGTCTGACGATGCGGCACGGCGTCTGGACCGCGTGCTGTGGAACGACCCGGCAACCGGCGTCATGCGCCACGCGGATGCAGGCTACGATATCGCGCTGGACTGCGCCCGGGAAAAGGGCCTGCGCCTGCCCGGCATTCTCGGCAACTGATCGGGATGGAGCTGCTTCGTTCCAGCAATTACAAACATATGCCGTGGAAGAATGGCGGCGGGGAGACGGTGGAAATCGCCGTCTTTCCACCAGACGCCTCAGTCGAGACTTTTGACTGGCGTATCAGCATGGCAGCGGTTGCAGGCGACGGACCATTCTCCATCTTTCCCGGCATAGATCGTACGCTGTCCATTCTGAATGGAAATGGCATGTCGCTGAGGATGGATGGTCAAAAGCCCGTCCTTATGACGCTTTCAAGCCCACCGCTTGCTTTCCCAGCAGATGTTCCAGTCGAGGCAACGCTTGTCGATGGGCCAATTAGCGATCTGAATGTGATGACGCGGCGTGGTCGTTATCGTCACAGCGTCGAGCGTCTCAGCGGCCGCTTTTCGGTCAGCAAACAGGCCGAAAACGAAACGGTATTTATCTTGGCAACGGGTGAGATCTACGCGGTATCAGACCATCAGTCATTGGCCCTGACGGCGCTTGACGCCGTTTCGGTCAATGGCACGGTCGCTGTCCAGGCAGATCGCATCGTCTGCTATATCATCAGGCTCACGCGGCAGGACTGAAGATCGACCGTTCACTCGTCACAATATCCTGAAGGAATTGCACCACGGTTCTGACCCGCGCCAGTTGGCGCGCATTTTCATGGAACGCCGTCCAATAGGAACGGCGGATCGTGACATCAGGCAGAATGCGCGTCAGTTCCCGATCATTGCGGGCGATGTAATCATGCAAGATGCCAATGCCCGCACCAGAGCGCACCGCCTCCGTCTGGCCGGTGGCACTCGATATTTCGAAGCTCGCATTCCAGTCGCGCATGATTTCGCCGGTGTAATTCAGCGATGGCGAAAAGATGAGGTCTTCGACATAACCAATCCTGCGGTGACGCTTCAGCGCCTCAACGGTTTCAGGCGCCCCATTCTGTTTAAGATAGGATTTCGACGCATACAGCCCCAGTGAGTAGTCGGTGAGCTTTGACAGCACCAGCCTGCCTTGCTCCGGTCTTTCGATAGTGATCGCAATGTCGGCCTCGCGCTGCGACAGCGAGAAGGAACGGGGCACGGGCACGAGCTCGATTTTCAGGTCAGGATGTCGTGCCGTCAGCATACCGAGGCGCGGCGCCAGAAAAGAGACACCGAAACCATCTGGCGCGCCGATGCGGACCGTTCCGCTGATCGCGGCATCTCCGCGCCCCAGATCGGCCTGAAGTCCAAGCATTTCCGTTTCCATCCTCTCCGCAGACAGAAGAAAACGGACGCCATCTTCTGTCAGTTCGCAGCCGGTGGTGCTGCGCAGAAACAATTGGGAGCCAAGCGTTGTCTCCAGCGCCGAGACACGTCGGCTCAGCGTTGCATGGTTGACGCCGAGCTTTCTGGCTGCAGACAGAAACTGTCCGCTTCTGGCAACGCTGAGGAATATACGCACATCGTCCCAATTCATGCCAACCTCATTATGGTGATTTTTGCACAACGGATGATTATTCTTAGTCATTGATTTGTACAATTCAAAGCGCAAAGGTGGGATCATCAAAAATTCAGGAGGAACACCCATGAAAGAAATCGGTCATTTCATCGACGGCAAGCGTGTGGCTGGCACCAGCGGTCGCACATCCAATGTCTACAATCCGGCAACGGGTGAAGTGCAGGCCACGCTTTCGCTGGCCAGCGATGCGGAAATTCTGGCCGCCGTCGAAAGCGCCAAGGCAGCCCAGCCGAAATGGGCCGCGACCAACCCGCAGCGCCGCGCGCGCGTCTTCTTCAAATTCGTTGATCTTCTGAACCAGCACATGGATGAACTGGCAGTGCTGCTGTCCAGCGAGCACGGCAAGACGGTGGAAGATTCCAAGGGCGATATCATTCGTGGCCTGGAAGTCTGCGAATTCGTCTGCGGCATCCCGCATCTTTCCAAGGGTGAGTTTACCGAAGGTGCCGGTCCTGCCATCGACATGTATTCCATTCGCCAGCCTGTCGGCATCGGCGCTGGCATCACGCCGTTCAACTTCCCCGGCATGATCCCGATGTGGATGTTTGCACCGGCCATCGCCTGCGGCAACGCCTTCATCCTGAAGCCTTCCGAGCGTGACCCATCGCTGCCGATCCGCCTGGCCGAACTGATGATCGAGGCCGGTCTGCCCGCCGGTATTCTTAACGTGATCAATGGCGACAAGAGCGCGGTCGATGGCATCCTGACCAACCCCGATATCGGCGCCATTTCCTTCGTCGGCTCCACCCCGATCGCACGTTACGTCTACGGCACGGCTGCCATGAACGGCAAGCGCGCGCAGTGCTTCGGCGGCGCCAAGAACCACATGATCATCATGCCGGATGCCGATCTCGATCAGGCCGTCAGTGCCTTGATGGGTGCCGGCTACGGTTCGGCTGGCGAACGCTGCATGGCGGTGTCTGTGGCTGTTCCGGTCGGTGAAGAGACAGCAAACCGCCTCATTGAAAAGCTCATTCCCCAGATCGAAGCCCTGAAGATCGGTCCCTACACCGATGACAAGGCCGATATGGGTCCGCTGATTACCAAGGAAGCGCAGGCCCGCGTCAGCGGCCTGATCGACAGTGGCGTCGAGCAAGGTGCAAAGCTCGTCGTCGATGGCCGCAATTTCAAGCTTCAGGGCTATGAAGAGGGTTATTTTGTCGGCGGATGCCTGTTCGACAACGTGACCACCGACATGGACATCTACAAGCAGGAAATCTTCGGACCGGTTCTCTCGGTCGTTCGTGCCAAGAACTATGAAGAGGCACTCGACCTGCCGATGAAGCATGAATACGGCAATGGCGCTGCAATCTTCACCCGTGATGGTGACGCAGCCCGTGATTTTGCCAGCCGCATCAACATCGGCATGATCGGCATCAACGTTCCGATCCCTGTTCCCTTGGCCTATCACTCCTTCGGCGGCTGGAAGGCTTCGAGCTTCGGCGATCTCAACCAGCACGGCACGGATTCGATCAAGTTCTGGACAAAGACCAAGACGGTCACGGCCCGCTGGCCATCCGGCATCAAGACCGGTGCAGAATTCGTCATGCCGACGATGAAGTAGGAGATATCTATCTCGATGATCATGCGCCCTCATCGCTGAGGGCGCATTTTTTGTGCGTTACTTCGTGCCGTACATGCGGTCGCCCGCATCGCCGAGACCGGGCATGATGTAACCCTGTTCGTTCAGGTGGCTGTCGATCGAGGCCGTGAAGATCGGAACATCCGGGTGCGCTTCGCGGAAATTCTTGATGCCTTCGGGGGCGGCCAGCAGGCACAGGAAGCGCATGTTCTTCGCGCCACGTTCCTTCAGCTTGTCGACGGCGGCGATGGACGAGTTGCCGGTTGCGAGCATTGGATCGACAACGATGATGAGGCGTGCATCGAGATTATCCGGTGCCTTGAAGAAGTATTCCACCGCTTCCAGCGTGTCATGATCACGGTAGACACCGATGTGGGAGACGCGGGCAGAGGGTACGAGTTCCAGCATGCCTTCCAGCAGTCCGTTTCCGGCACGCAGGATCGAGGCGAACACCAGTTTCTTCCCTTCCAGAACCGGAGCGTCGATGGTCTGCATCGGCGTCTCAATGGTTTCCATCGTCATTTCCAGATCGCGCGTGACCTCATAGCAGAGCAGCGTCGAGATTTCCCGCAGAAGGCGGCGGAAACCGGCAGTCGAGGTTTCCTTCTTGCGCATGATGGTGAGTTTG
Organism: Rhizobium skierniewicense; assembly: GCF_014196515.1. Lineage (GTDB taxonomy): Bacteria > Pseudomonadota > Alphaproteobacteria > Rhizobiales > Rhizobiaceae > Agrobacterium > Agrobacterium skierniewicense. The sequence goes on from NZ_JACIDV010000007.1 coordinate 131,665, forward strand.
TGCTGCACGAGGGGATGAGCGATAACGGTGACGCCGTCCATGAAGCTGGCCTTTTCTTTGATCTCTGATGTCTCTGTATTTCACCGAATGAGCCGCTTTCGCAAGACCGGATAAGCATTTTGCACCTCGGTTCCTGCTCGTTTTATGTCGCGTCAGATTGCGCATCCAATCTGGCAATCAGCGTCGCGCGCGTTTCCTCGTCAACGAATGCAGCCTCGATGGAGGTTCGCGTCATGGCGTTGATCTCAGCATCGCTGAAACCGAAGGCATGGCGCGCGATCTCGTATTCCTGCGCAAGCGAGGTGTGAAAGAAGGGCGGATCGTCGGAACTGATGCAGACCCGCACGCCTGCGTCGCGAAGGCGTCTCAATGGATGGCTTTCGAAATCCGGGTAGACATTGAGAGCAATATTGGAGCCGGGGCAGACTTCAAGAACGGTGCCAAGCTCCACCAACCGTGCGACCAATGCCTCATCCTCGATGGCGCGCACGCCGTGGCCGATGCGTTGGGGTCTGACGAGATCGAGCGCATCCGTCACGCTGAAGGCGCCGCAGACTTCGCCGGCATGGATGGTCAGCCCAAGACCGGCATCGCGGGCAATATCAAAGGCGCGGGCGTAATCCGCCACCCGACCCATGCGCTCTTCACCCGCCATGTTGAAGCCCGTGATCAGCGGGTGTCTGACGCGCGCGGCATATTCCGCAGCAGCGATGACGCTTTCGGGGCCAAAGTGGCGCTCGCCGGTGACGATAATACGCGCTTCGATGCCGGTCTTTTCCTTGGCCGCCGCAATACCTGCCGCAATGCCGGAAAGATAGGCATCCGCACCCAAGCCGATCCGATCTCCGTGATCGGGCGAAATGATCAATTCGCTATAGATGGTATTTTCACCGGCCAGCTCCGTCAGATACGCCTCTGTCAGAAGAGCGTAATCCTCTTCCGTCCTGAAGACCTGAGCGACAGCATCGTAACAGCGGATGAACTCGGCAAAATCCGTCCAGACGTAAGCGCCGTCGCGCAAGAACGGACTGCTGTCGATGCCGTATTTCTGCGCCTGCTGTGCCACCAGTGCAGGCGGGGCCGCACCTTCCAGATGGCAATGGATTTCTGCTTTGAACAAATGCGACGTCACATGAAACTCCTGCCGTGGCGGCCTGCCGGTATGTCGAGATGGGACGCGATACTTTCGCCGATATCGGCAAAAGATGACCGTATCCCGATGTTCCTTTCGCGAATGCCAGGCCCAAAGGCCATGATCGGCACGCGTTCACGAGTATGGTCGGTGCCGCGCCATGTCGGGTCACAACCGTGATCGGCGGTCAGGATGGCGAGATCGCCCGGCTGCATCTTGCGATGAATTTCCGGCAGGCGGACGTCGAAGGCTTCGAGTGCCGCAGCATATCCCGCCACATCCCGGCGGTGGCCGTAATTCATGTCGAAATCCACGAAATTGGTGAAGACGAGATCGCCATTCTCCGCCTCTTCGATGGCTGCCAGCGTGGCATCCATCAGCGCATCGTTTCCGCTAGCCTTGATGACACGCGTGACGCCCTGATGCGCATAGATATCACCGACCTTGCCGATGGCGAGCACCTTGCGGTCCATCTCCACGAGGCGGTCGAGCAATGTCGGCTCGGGCGGCAGAACGGAAAAATCCCGCCGATTGCCGGTTCTGTGAAACGTGGCGACGGTTTCACCGGTGAACGGCCGGGCAATAACACGGCCGATATTGAGGGGATCGACGAGGGTGCGCACCGTTTGGCAAAACGCGATCAACCGTTCCAGCCCGAAATGTGCCTCATGCGCCGCGATCTGGAAAACGGAGTCCGACGATGTGTAACAGATGGGCTTCCCCGTTCGAATATGCTCTGCGCCGAAACGTGCAATGATGTCGGTGCCCGACGCATGGCAATTGCCGAGGATGCCTGGCACGTCGCCCTGCTCGCAGATCGCTTCGACCAACTCCGGTGCGAAAGCGTCTCCCTCCGTCGGGAAGTAACCCCAATCGAAACGAACCGGCGTTCCCGCGATTTCCCAATGGCCCGATGGTGTGTCCTTGCCCTTGGACAGTTCGCTGGCGCAGCCGTGCAGCCCGTAGATGCGCTCCGGCGCGTCCATTCCGGCTGGCATCTCGCCACTAGCCAGCGTCGCAATGTCCAGGAGGCCCAGTGCCGACATATTCGGCAGCATCAGCGGACCCGACCGCAACCCGGCACGATCGGCCGCACCGGCGGCACAGAACTCGGCGATGTGGCCCAGCGTATTGGAGCCCAGATCACCATATTGCTCGGCATCCGGCGCGCCGCCCACGCCAAAGGAATCAAGAACGAGAAGGAAAGCTCGTGCCATGCATCACCCAGAAAAAGCGCGACCGGAGCGGCCGCGATAACGAACGAGTGATATAATCATCGTGAGAAGAAAGGTGAAACCCTTTCTTCAAGCACCCTCGTCATCATCGGAAGACGGCGCATCGGTGGCGGTCTTTGATCCGTTCAGATTGCGGGTAACGTACCAGCCAGCCACCACCACCATGCCCGCCAGAATATACCATGTAATGGCATAGGACAGGTGATTGTTGGGGAAGGTCAGCATCGTCTTGCCACCGATTGGCAGACCACCCGGATTGGGCGTCGCATCCGCATCGATGTAGAAGGGGGCGGTGTTTTCGATTTTCTTCACATCTGCAATTTGGGCGATGTTGCGTGAATACCAGCGATTGTTTTCCGGGTCGTTGGTTCGCAGGAAAAGCCCGCCCGTCTCCGTCGCCCGCATCAGGCCGGTGATCTCGACAGACCCTTCGACCTCACCTTGCGGTCGGGTGGATGGCTCGCGCTTATCGGTTGGCACGAAGCCGCGATTGACCACAACAGCCGTCCCATCGGCGCGCTGCAACGGCGTCAGAACCCAATAGCCGGGGCCAAGATCAGTGACCGTGTAGACCTGCACCTCGTCTTGATGACGGTAGCTCCCTGTCACCTTCACGCGGCGATATTCATAGTGTGATGGGTCCGTCATGGCGGGCCACTCGTTTGGCGCGGGAAGTCCCACAGGTGCCGCATGCGCACGTTCTTCGACGCGCGCCACCAGATCGCGCTTCCACGCGAGACGGTGCACCTGCCACGTACCGAGGGCCAGCAGGCAGCCGGTCAGGATCGTGGTTATCAGCATGACGCCGATCGCTGCTGGGCGGATACGCCTGCGCGGAGTGGTTTCGCTTTGAATGGTCATTGAGAGCTTTCCCGCCCAACAGAAAACCCCACGAATCTCCTCTCCGATTCATGGGGTCTCTTGTCTCTCGGAGAAGCGCGGCCCGCTTGGATGCAGGCCGCGATATCATTGAAACAGCGCCGGTTACGGCATGTTGCGCATCTGCTCCATCGTCATGGGCGGCATCATATTCTTGTTCATGTTGTACATGACCCATAGCGAACCCACGAGCGTGATCATGACGACAACGAGCGTGAACAGCAGCGACATGAAGATCCAGCCACCCTGCGACTTCGTGTTCATGTGCAGGAAATAGATCATGTGCACGAAAACTTGGATCACACCGAAGATCATGATGATCAGGACGGTGGTGGTTCGGTTTTCGATGACATCGCCCATGACCAGCCAGAACGGAATGGCCGTCAGGATGACCGAGAGGATGAAGCCGATCATGTAGCTCTTGAACGAGCCGTGATCTTCGCCGCTATCGTGGTGATGATCGTCGCCGTGGGCATGCCCATGATCGTGATGGTGGCTATGGTCGTGTGTGTTTGCACTCATCACAGAACTCCAACCAGATAGACAAAGGAAAAGACGCCGATCCAGATAACGTCGAGGAAGTGCCAGAACATGGACAGGCATGTCAGGCGGCGCATGTTGGCTGCATGAAGGCCGTGCGTCTTGATCTGGGCCATAAGGGTCACAAGCCAGATGACGCCAAAGGTGACGTGCAGGCCGTGGGTCCCGACCAGCGCGAAGAAGGCCGAAAGGAAGGCCGAACGCTGAGGCGTCGCACCCTCATGGATCAGATGATAGAACTCGTAAAGTTCAAGGCTAAGGAACGCCAGACCGAAAACACCGGTGATGGCGAGCCAGATCAGGGTCCTGTTGATGTTCTTCTTCTGCGCTTCCAGCATGGCAAAACCATAGGTGATGGAAGAGAACAGCAGGAAGGCGGTGTTGATCGCCACCAGCTTCAGGTCGAACAGATCTGCGCCCGAAGGGCCAGCCGCATAGCTGCGGCCGACAACGGCATAGGTTGCGAAGAGCGTTGCGAAGATCAGGCAGTCGCTCATCAGGTAAAGCCAGAAACCCAGCGAGGTGCCGTTTTCCGGATGGTGGTCTTCCTTGAGGTAGAAGACCGGCTTTTCCGCGCCGCTGGCGCTGTGTGCAGGTGCTTGGGACATACTGTTACGCCTGATTTGCCAGCAGCTTCGTACGGGCTGCCTCAACGTCCGTTACATCCGATGCCGGAATGTAATAGTCGCGATTGTAGTTGAAGGTGTGAGCGATGGAGACCCCGATGATGGCCAGAAGAGCCAGGATCGCCAGCCACCAGATATGCCACACCAGTGCAAAGCCGAGCACAACACTGATGCCGCTGAGGATCACGCCGGTGCCGGTGTTCCGCGGCATGTGGATCGGGATGAACCCATCCAGCGGACGTTCTGCACCATGTTTCTTCATATAGGCCCAGGCGTCGACTTCATGCACGACCGGCGTGAAAGCGAAGTTGTACACAGGCGGCGGCGATGACGTGGACCACTCCAGCGTACGACCATGGTAAGGGTCGCCCGTCAGATCACGAAGTTCTTCACGCCGGAAGAAGCTGACAACGAGCTGGATAATGAACGACGCAATGCCCAGCGCGATGAGGAAGGCACCAAATGCGGCGATGATGAACCAGATTTGCAGCGACGTGTCTTCGAACTGGCTGAGGCGGCGGGTCACGCCCATCAGGCCAAGCACGTAGAGCGGCATGAAGGCGAAGTAAAAGCCGACGAACCAGAACCAGAAGGACATCTTGCCCCAGAACGGATCGAGACGGTAGCCAAAGGCTTTCGGGAACCAGTAGACGATGCCCGCCAGTACGCCGAACAGCACGCCGCCGATAATCACGTTGTGGAAGTGCGCAACCAGGAACAGCGAGTTGTGCAGCACGAAGTCCGCCGGAGGCACGGCGAGCAGGACGCCCGTCATACCGCCGATGACGAAGGTGATCATGAAGCCAATTGCCCACAGCATGGGTACATCGAAGGTGATACGACCCTTGTACATGGTGAAGAGCCAGTTGAAAATCTTCGCACCGGTGGGAATGGAGATAATCATCGTCGTGATGCCGAAGAAGGCATTGACGCTGGCACCCGAACCCATCGTGAAGAAGTGGTGCAACCACACGACATAGGCCAGAATGGTGATGACCACCGTTGCGTAGACCATCGACGCGTAACCGAAGAGACGCTTGTTGGAAAAGGTCGATACGATTTCCGAGAAGATACCGAAGGCAGGCAGGATGAGAATATAGACCTCTGGGTGGCCCCAGATCCAGATGAGGTTCACATACATCATCGGATTGCCGCCAAGATCGTTGGTGAAGAAGTTCGTACCAACGTAACGGTCAAGCGTCAGCAGCGCGAGTGTACCGGTCAGGATCGGAAACGATGCCACGATCAGAATGTTGGAACACAACGATGTCCACACGAAGATCGGCAGGCGCATCATGGTCATGCCAGGCGCACGCATCTTGATGATCGTGACGATCAGGTTGATGCCAGACAGCGTCGTCCCGACACCGGCGACCTGGATCCCCCAGATGTAATAGTCGACACCGACGCTTGGACTTCCCTGGATGCCCGACAGGGGCGGATAGGCCAACCAGCCGGTCTGGGCATATTCACCGATGAACAGCGAAATCATGGTGATCACGGCGCCAGCCACTGTCATCCAGAAAGAGAAATTGTTGAGGAACGGGAAGGACACGTCACGCGCACCGATTTGCAGCGGAATGGCGAAGTTCATCAAACCGTTGATCATCGGCATCGCCACGAACAGGATCATGATAACGCCGTGAGCGGTGAAGATCTGGTCGTAGTGGTGGGCGTTGAGATAGCCTTCCGAACCACCCGAAGCAATGGCCTGCTGGATACGCATCATGATCGCATCGGCAAAGCCGCGCATCAGCATGACGAGTGCCAGAACGATGTACATGATACCGATCTTCTTGTGATCGATACTGGTAAACCATTCCTTCCAGAGATAGCCCCAGAGCTTGAAATAGGTGAGCAGACCCAGAAGGGCTGCGCCACCGAGAGCAACGACCGTGAAAGTGACGATCAGAATGGGCTCGTGGAAGGGTATGGATTCCAACGTCAGCTTCCCGAAAAGGAACGACGTTTGATCGGTGGTGGCGACCATTTTAGCCTCTTGCGATTGACTTAGAGTGCCTTGCGTCAGTCTGAACACAAGGAACGCTCCAATCTATTGATTCTACGCATCATTCTTCGGATGCGCCTTATGATGTTCAGCCTGCGGTTTTGGGTGCAGACGGCAGTTCGGCCTTGGCATCGGGCAGAGCCGTGGACTGGAATGTCTGGCCCTGAATTGCGGCCGGCAGCGATTGCGAGCCCGATGCAACGCCATAAGGCGAAAGCGGGGTGCAGACCACGGAGTTCAGCGCCTTGGCCACATCGATGCCCTCCTTGCCGCCGCCGCCATTCGCATCGATATGCATCATGTCGCGCACGCAAAGCTTGTTCGGCTCCACACAGCGGTTGAGGATCGCGTCGAAAAGCTCAGGGTCGACATTGGCGAAATACTGCACGGGTTCGCGCTCGCTTGGCTTTGCAAGCTCGAGATATTCCATGCGACCGAAGCCCTTGCCGCCATCCTTGACCTTGGCAACCCATTGATCGAAGCCTTCCTGGCTCAGACCATGGAACTTGAAGCGCATGTGAGAGAAGCCTGGGCCGGAGAAGTTGGCCGAGAAACCATCATAAACGCCTTCCTTATTGATGACGGCATGAAGCTTCGTCTGCATGCCGCCCATCGAATAGATCTGGCCAGCCAGCGCAGGGACGTAGAACGAGTTCATCGCTGTCGTGCCGGTAATCTTGAAATTGATCGGCACATCGACGGGCGCCGCGAATTCATTGACGCTGCCAATGCCCAGTTCCGGGTAGAAGAAGACCCACTTCCAGTCCATGGAAACAACCTCGACCGTGATCGGTTTCGTCTCGGCTGTTACCGGACGGTCGGCGTCGATACGGTCTAGGGGACGGTATGGATCGAGACGGTGCGTCGCGATCCATGTGACTGTTCCCAGCATCAGGATGATGGCAACCGGAGCAGACCAGATGACCATTTCAAGACGGGTGGAGTGATGCCATTCGGGATCATAATCCTCCGCCTTGGCGGATGCACGGTACTTCCACGCGAAGAAGAGCGTGAGGGCCAGCACCGGAACGATGATCAGAAGCATCAGGACCGTGGACGTGATGATAAGATCGCGCTGCTGGATAGCGATGTCGCCGGCGGGGTTCATGACGACGAGATCACAACCGCTGAGCAGGAGCACGGAGGACAGGGCCGCAAGGGCAGAGGATGTTTTCATAAGGGTGCGCACGTTTTGGGACTCGTACTGTTTTTCATATTGCTTGATGCGTATAATTGCCAAACCTCATAAAGGACATGAGGTAGTTTGTCGCGGTGCAACATGACATTTTCACTGCGGTCTTCGCAGCATGCGGAAAATTGGGACTGAAGAGCGGAAAGTCCCGCATTATCTCATAGGATAGCGTGTCCGCAAGCCCTTCCGGACATTCTTCAATTGACGGCCTCAAACCCCTGTGTGACAATCCGCCGCATAACATCGACGAAAGAGGAGCGTCGTTCGTTATGGTCATGGCTAGCCCATACGCAGGAGGGAATTTTATGAGTTATATCGACACGGCCTCGTCCTACTCACAAAACAACGGAACGAATGGCCAGCCAGGGGCGCCTGTCGCCGTGGACCCGGATCGCATTACGATTGCGGTCATCCTGGCCAGAATGACGGAGTTCTTCGATTTCTTCGTCTATGCCATCGCCTCCGCCCTCGTTTTCCCTCACGTCTTTTTCTCGTTCGTCGATCCCCTCACCGCCACCCTTTACTCCTTTGCAGTGTTTTCGCTGGCCTTCATTGCCCGCCCCATCGGCTCTCTCCTGTTTTTACAAATCGACCGCAAATTCGGACGAGGCGTCAAGCTGTCGGCAGCGCTGTTTACGCTCTGTGGGTCCACCATGGCGATCAGCTTCCTGCCATCCTACGCGGAAGCAGGCATAATCGCGCCGGTCCTGCTGGCAGTGTTCCGTATCGGCCAGGGCATTGGACTTGGCGGGGCGTGGGATGGCCTTGTCTCCCTTCTGGCGATGAATGCGCCTGAAAAGCAGCGTGGCTGGTACGCCATGATGCCACAGCTGGGAGCGGCCATGGGCTTTGGTCTTGCGAGCGCCTTCTTCATCATCTTCACCACCCAGCTTTCCAACCCGGAATTCCTGGCGTGGGGCTGGCGTTTCCCGTTCTTCGTTGCTCTGGCGCTCAACGTTCTGGCACTGTTTGCACGCTTGCGCATGATCGTCACGCCGGAGTTCCAGTCCATGTTGCAACAGCATGAACTGGAGCCCAAGCCCATGTTTGAGATGCTGCGCAATCAGTCACGGGTCGTCCTGACGGGTGCATTCGTGCCCCTGGCGAGCTTTGCGCTCTTCCACCTCGTCACCGTGTTTCCGCTCAGCTGGGTGTCTCTCAACACAAACCAGCGCGTCTCCGACTTCCTGTTCGTGCAATTCGTCAGCGCCATCATCGCAGGTGGCATGATTGTCGTCTCCGGCGTTCTGTCCGACAAGATCGGTCGTCGCAAATTGCTCGGCATCGCTGCCGCGCTGATTGCGATCTTCAGCTTCGTCGCGCCCGTTCTTCTGGCGTCGGGCGATATTGGGCGCTACCTCTTCGTGCTGATCGGCTTTGCCTTGCTCGGCCTGTCCTTCGGCCAATCAGGCGGCGCGCTGGCCTCGCGCTTCAGCCGTGAATATCGCTATACGGGCGCATCGCTCACCTCAGATATTTCATGGTTGATCGGCGCTGGCTTTGCACCTCTGGTCGCGCTCGGCTTCTCATCGAAGTTTGGGCTCTTCGCGGTCGGTATCTATCTTTTGTCCGGTGCGCTGTGCACCATCGTGGCGCTCTATTTCAGCCGCGTGCTGGACATGCCGTCGGAATAACCTTTGAACACAAACAAGACGGAAAAGCCGCGGGAAAGATGCCCCGCGGCTTTTTATTGCCCACGCCCAAATATCTGTTTCAACAATCGCTGCAGGTAATCGGATCCTGCTCGCGCTTTGCGAAGTAATAATCCCGACCGATCGTAATCTGCCGCATGCTTGGGGCTGCGTCCGACAGGAACATCAAAAGCGTGTGGGGAATCGTCAACTCCGCATGGACGAGAAACGCGTTCGGCTGTCTCAGATTGTCGGGAAGGTTGACGACGGAATTTGCGGGGTACGGGGGCTGATTGCTCTGGCTCCAGGACCAGTTGATCCTGGCGACCCTGTTGGCATCCACCTGAATTCCACTGATCTTCAAATCGAGCCCAGCCGTGGCGTAGGGTACGAAAATTGCCGAGGCGACGTCGGGCATGGTCTTCAGGTATGCTTTGTTGACGCTCACCTGCTGCGACACGAGGTCGGCGATCGTACCGGCTGCATGCGTTGCCCGCTTATAGACGCTGAAGCCGATCGTCAGTTCGAAGGCCGTTATGTAAAGCGCCAGCAGGACCGGGAAGATGATCGCAAACTCCACCGCGCCGACGCCCTGACGATCCTGCCGCAGTCGCCTGAACGTCCGGCCAATGACTCGCAATGCCATTTTTCTTTTCCTCACCATCCGGCCGCGCTCACTGGTATGCTTCATTGCGGAACGCATCTGTTGCGACAATCAGGAAATGCGATGGCATGGACCCATCCTTCGGGCGGATATTGGTCAGGAAGGGCCGCACGATATCGGCCACCACCTGCCAGCGGTAATAAACGCGCAGCATGTTGATGGTGCTCGGCCCCCCCGGTGCGAACCGGAACGCGGAAACATCGAGATCGAAAAACTGGCCGTTCGGCGTCAAGGGGACGGTTTTGGGAATGTCGGCAAAAGTGTTGAAGCTGCGAAGATCGATGTATAGCTTTTCCGGTTTCTTGATCTCGTCTGCAGAGCAGGTGATCAGGATCGACACTTCGGCGCAAAACAGCTTTCTGAAATCCTCCTGACTGATGGAGCTGGAAATCTGTCCCGTTCTCAACTGACGCGCCAACCGGTCCGTTGCATTCGTGACCAGTTGTTCGCCTATCATCGCCAGAAAAGTCTCGATGATGGCAAAGACCAGCAGAAAATAGGGAACGGCCAGAATGGCGAACTCTATGGCCGCAGAACCTTTGCGTGAACGCGCAAATCGTCTGGCCAACAACATTTTCGGAGACAATGCCTGCATCGCGCTTTTTCAATCTTCATGACGGGAAAGCATGTCTGCCCGAGAGCTTTATGCCCATGAAGTGTATGGCGGCTTCGTTTACATTTTGTTGCGGGAAAACCTTGCATTTCCAATATTGTATGGTTTTTGAGCGCAATCCACGGCTTCGGAGATCATATCAGTGATTTGGGAAATAATATAAATATTGCCAAGACCGATCAATTACGGGATATTTGGCCAATAGAAAGTTTGACCGGAGGCAATGCCAGCGTGTGATGTCTCCCCTATTGCCTCGGAGAAAAGATTGGCCAGCCTCAGTGAACCCGTCGATGGCGGCGCGAAAGAAAAGCCTCAAAACGGTCGCACCGGCGGATCGCTGGTCAGCCAAACCGCAAACGCGTTGCGCCAGACTATTCTGTCCGGCCAGTACAAGCCGGGAGACAAGCTGCCCAGTGAAGCTGGCCTGACGGAGCTTTATAAAGTCAGCCGAACGGTCGTGCGGGAGGCCGTTGCCGCGCTCAGAGCAGACAGACTGGTCGAGGCACGTCACGGTGCGGGCATTTTCGTTCTGGAACTTCCCACCCAGCAGCCACAGCCGTTTCAGGATGTCGATCATGATCGGATCTCCTCCATCATCGAACTTCTGGAATTACGGGCAGCCGTCGAAACCGAAGCCGCCGAACTTGCGGCGGTGCGCAGATCGCCTGCACAGGAGGAGGCAATCATCCGCTGTCTATCCTCTGTGCAGGCTTGCATCGATGCAGGCGTCCCCACCGCAGAGGCGGATTTCAAGCTTCATCTGGCCATTGCTGACGCCACCAACAATCCGCGCTTTCGCGAGTTTCTGGAGGTGATGGGTCAGAATGTCATTCCAAGAGCAGCGTTGCGTGCCTCCCAATCCGAGAAGACGGCAGCCCCTTATTTGCAACAGCTCCAAAATGAGCATAACGCCATCGTGCACGCTATTTCGGACGGGGATTCAACGGTTGCCCGCGAGGCCATGCGTCAGCATCTGAAGGGCAGCCAGCAGCGTTATCGCGCCATGCTCCGCCAGGGCGACCGATAGTCTGCGCCCTCGTCAGCAGACCCACACTGAAAGGTTTTGCATGGCGATCGTCAGAACATGTGATGGCGAAAAGTCGGCGCCCGCATCATGGATTTGCCCGGTGGCGCGGTCGATCTCACCCATCTGGAAGAGGTCGACAGCATCGCGCAGGAGCTGGGCTGGTGCGTGGCCGTGCAATTCGATGGCTCTCATATTCTCGACCATGAAGAACGTCTGGGTGCGATCAAGAGCCGCTGGATTTTCGATCATCACGGCAAGTTCTTTGCCGGGGTCACGCCCGATAGCCCGCAGATATCGGCGCTGAAGCGCCTGATCGACAAGGGCAATTGCTGGTTCAAATTTGCCGGATGCTATGAATCCAGCCGTTCGGGCGGTCCTGACTTCGAGGATATCGCAGCCGTTGCCCGCATCATCGCGGCCTATGCGCCGGATCGGATCATTTGGGGCACCAATTGGCCCCATAACAATGCCAGGACGACGGAAGAGTACCCCAATGATGCGGATTTGCTGGATACGGTTCTGTCATGGCTTCCGTCGCAAGAGGCCCGCAAAAAAGCGCTGGTCACAAACCCGGAAGATCTGTTCGGTTTCGAGCCGGTGTAATTCAAATGCAAAAAGCCTGGCATGACCGGGCTTTTCAATCGTCACTTCACGAACAGGCGTTATTCGCTGTCGGCGTTGTAGAGCACTTCAAGCGTCGGGATAGACGTGATGTTGAAGCCACCATCGACATAGTGACATTCTCCCGTCACGCCACGGGACATGTTCGACAGAAGATAGAGCGCCGAGCCGCCGATGTCTTCGATGTCGGGCGTACGGCGCATCGGCGCGTTCTTCTGGTTCCACGAGAAGATGGCGCGGGCATCCGAGATGCCGGCACCAGCCAATGTGCGCACGGGGCCTGCGGAGATGGCGTTGACGCGAATGCCCTTTGGACCGTAATCGGCAGCAAGGTAACGTACGGACGCCTCGAGAGCGGCCTTGGCGACACCCATGACATTGTAATTGGGGATGACACGCTGCGACCCGTTATAGGTCAAGGTCAGCATGGAGCCGCCATCGGTCATCAACGCGGCCGCACGCTTGGCGATTTCGGTAAACGAGAAGCAGGAAATGACCATGGTCCGCGTGAAATTTTCACGCGTGGTGTTGGCGTAAAGCCCCTTCAACTCGTTCTTGTCGGAAAAGCCGATGGCGTGAACGACGAAATCCAGCGAACCCCAGCGCTCGCGCACCGCATCGAACAGGGCATCCACGGAGGCCAGATCTTCCACGTCGCAGGGGACGATGAAATCGGAGCTGACTTCCGCCGCAAGCGGCTTGACGCGTTTGCCCAGCGCTTCGCCCTGATAGGTAAAGGCAAGTTCCGCACCCTGGGCGGCCAACGCCTTGGCGATGCCCCAGGCGATGGAGTGGTTGTTCGCGACACCCATGATGAGGCCGCGTTTTCCCTGCATGATGCCATTCATAGGCACTTATCCGTTGTAGCGCTGGAAGACCAGCGTGGCATTGGTGCCGCCAAAGCCGAAGGAGTTCGACAGGACCGTATCGATCTTGGCATCATCGATGCGTTCGCGAACGATGGGCACCCCTTCGAATTCGGGATCGAGCGTTTCGATATGGGCGCTTTTGCCGATGAAGCGTTCCTGCATCATCAACAGACCGTAGATAGACTCCTGGACGCCTGCGGCACCCAGCGAGTGACCCGTCAGCGACTTGGTCGACTGCACATGCGGGATTTTAGAGCCGAACACTTCACGGATTGCGCCGATTTCCTTGCTGTCGCCGACAGGTGTGGATGTGCCGTGGGTGTTGATGTAGTCGACTTCACCCTTAACGGTTGCCAGCGCCTGACGCATGCAACGAATGGCGCCTTCGCCCGATGGCGCAACCATGTCGTAACCATCCGATGTTGCGCCGTAGCCGACGATCTCGGCATAAATCTTGGCGCCGCGCGCCTTGGCATGTTCCAGTTCTTCGAGAACCAGAACGCCAGCACCGCCAGCAATGACGAAGCCGTCACGGTTGGCGTCGTAGGCGCGGGACGCGGTGGATGGATTGTCGTTGAACTTGGACGACATCGCGCCCATGGCATCGAACAGGTTCGACATCGACCAGTCCAGATCTTCGTGGCCACCGGCAAACATCACGTCCTGCTTGCCCCACTGGATCATTTCGGCGGCATTGCCGATGCAATGTGCCGAGGTCGAGCAGGCCGACGAGATGGAATAGTTGACGCCGTGGATCTTGAACCAGGTCGCCAGCGTGGCGGATGCCGTGGACGACATGGCCTTCGGCACGGCGAACGGGCCGATGCGCTTGGGGCTTTTGTTCTTCAGCGTGATGTCGGCAGCCTCAACGATGGTCCGGGTCGAAGGACCGCCAGAACCCATGATGATGCCAGTGCGTTCATTGCCGCTGATGACGCTCTCTTCCAGACCGGAATCGGCAATCGCCTGCTTCATGGCAACATGGTTCCACGCGCCGCCCTGGGACAGGAAGCGCATCGCGCGACGGTCAACCAGATCAGTGGGGTCGAGAGACGGCTTGCCCCAGACCTGGCATTTGAAGCCATGCTCGGCAAAATCCGGCGAGAATGAAATTCCCGACTTTGCATCTCTCAGGGACGCCGTGACCTCTGCAGCGTCGCTGCCGATCGATGAAACAATACCGAGGCCGGTGACTACAACTCTTCTCATGAAGTTGACCTTTTCTGTGTTTGCCGCGCGAGGGGTTCAGGTGCGACGTGGCATTGGCCACCCCTCACCGAACGATCAGGGGTCAGGCGGTCTTTTCCTTGGACAGACCGACACGCAGGTCCGACGCTTGATAAATGGTTTCGCCATCGGCTTTCAGCCAGCCATCGGCCGTACCGAGAACAAGGCGACCGCGCATGACGCGCTTGAAATCGATGCCGTATTGCAAAAGCTTGGTTTCAGGGCGCACCATGCCTTTGAACTTCACCTCGCCGGTAGACAGCGCCATGCCACGCCCCTCTTCGCCCAGCCAGCCGAGGAAAAAGCCGGTCAGCTGCCACATGCCATCGAGACCGAGGCAGCCGGGCATGATGGGGTTGCCCTGGAAGTGGCAGGGGAAATACCAGTCATCCGGCGACACGTCGTATTCGGCACGGATAAAACCCTTGTCGTGGGCACCACCGGTTTCGGAGATTTCCGTGATACGATGAACCATGAGCATAGGAGGCAGAGGAAGCTGTGCATTGCCGGGGCCAAACAGTTCGCCACGTCCACAAGACAGAATTTCCTCGTAATTGTAGCTCGATTGCCTCGTTGTCATGTCGTATCCAATTCCCCGTTTACACGCTTTGAAAGACTTCTGTAGAGCAAGTTAGGTTCAAAATGAAGCGCCACAAGGGCAACTTACATGTCTAGTTGCTCATGCTTTTGGCCGAAGCCTGCCTTAACATGGCGCCCGCATACAGGAAGCGTAAGGCCTGAACCAGAGGAAATTTGTAAAAATCCCCGCTTTACAGCCGATCGCGGCGCAGCATTCTACCGGAATCTATTGAAAGCCGGACGCGTAAAAGTTATATGCTTGTTAGATTGGGTTTAATCCACCGGTTTTGAGGCCGTGTTTTTATGACATTCGACGCTACATTGGATATCGGAACGAGATTGCGCCGCTTTGGCCTGCGACCCACACGTCAGCGTGTGGCTCTGGGCGATCTGCTCTTCGCCAAGGGTGACCGCCACTTGACTGTCGAGGAGTTGCACGACGAGGCCGTCAATGCCGGCGTGCCGATTTCGCTCGCCACCGTCTACAACACCCTGCATCAATTCACAGAAGCTGGCATCATCCGCGTTCTCGCCGTCGAGGGCGCCAAGACCTACTTCGATACGAATGTCTCGGATCATCACCACTTCTTCGTCGAAGGTGAGAACGAGGTTCTCGATATTCCCGTCAACAATCTGGAGATCGGCAATCTGCCGGAACCGCCAGAGGGCATGGAAATCGCTCATGTTGACGTGGTGATCCGCCTTCGCCGCAAGCGCGGCTGAGGCCTTCCTTTTACAGGACAAAGCCTTCAAGCGTCACGGACCGATCAGTTGGACGGGCCGTCATTGAAGCCGACTTCATCCACCAGTTCAGACGCCTGCTTGCGGTGCGCAGCAATTTCGGTCAATGACAGGCTATCCGGCTTGATCGGTCCAAAATTCTTGACAACGTCGGATGGTTGCGCGCCCGGCAGGACAGGATATTCGAAGACCTGCTTGGCATAGATTTCCTGGGCTTTGCCGGAGGCCAGAAATTCCATCAGCTTCAAGGCATTGTCCCTGTTGGGCGCATATTTCGTCATCGCAACGCCCGAGATGTTGACGTGTGTGCCGCGATCCTGCGCATTCGGGAAGATGACGCGCACCGCATTGCCCCAGACCTTTTCCTCAGGTTCCTGGTCATTGGTCAGCATCAGCCCAACATAATAGGTGTTGCCCAATGCGATATCGCATTCACCCGAATAGATGGATTTCGCCTGGCTGCGGTCGGTGCCATCGGGCTTGCGGGCCAGATTGTTCTTCAAGCCCGTCAGCCATGTACGCGTATAATCCAGGCCGTGATGGGCGATCATGGATGCAAACAGCGCGATATTGTAGGAGTGCTGGCCATCACGAATGCAGATCTTGCCTTTCCACTTCGGATCGGCAAGCTCCTCATAGGTGATATCCTTCTGGCTGACGCGGTCTTTCGAGGCGTAGACGACGCGGCCTCGCGTGGTCAGGCCGAACCATTCGCCTTCCGGGTCGCGAAGATTGGCGGGAATATCCTTTTCGATCACCGGATCGTTCAGGACCGGTTGTGTCACCTTGCCTTCCTTGGCCTCCACAAGGCGGGCAATATCTACCGTGAGCAGAATGTCGGCGGGTGAATTCACGCCTTCTGCCTGGATGCGCTCGACCAGACCCTTGTCCAGAAACAGCACATTGGCCTCGATGCCGGTCTCCTTGGTGAAGGCGTCCAGCAGCGGCTGAATGAGTTCGGGCTGGCGATAGGAGTAGACGTTGACTTCGCCACCTGCGACAGCTGTGGACATTCCGCAACCGATAACCGATGTCGTGGCTGCAATTGCACAAAATATCGACTTCACGCTTGCCATGGGGCACGCCTCCGGTAGATTGGATTCTTGAGTTGTTTGTTCATGAATCACAGCAGGCGGTCAACAGGACAATTGAAGGATCGGAAATCTCCCGGAGAATTTTTTATTTCTGGAATTGTTCTAAAGTAAAATAACGACTATATGACTCCACATTACTGGAGTCAGGAGATCAGCATGCGTTTGACCAAACAGACCAACTATGCCGTCCGCATGTTGATGTATTGCGCCGCCAATGACGGCAACCTCAGCCGCATCCCGGAAATCGCCAAGGCTTACGGTGTCTCCGAACTGTTCCTCTTCAAGATTTTGCAGCCGCTCAACAAGGCCGGCCTGGTTGAGACCGTGCGCGGTCGCAATGGCGGCGTCAAGCTTGGCAAGCCCGCCGAAAAGATCAGCCTGTTCGATGTCGTCAAGGTGACGGAAGACAGCTTTGCCATGGCGGAATGCTTCGAAGACGGTGCCGTGGAATGCCCGCTGGTGGATAGCTGCGGTCTGAACTCTGCGCTGCGCAAGGCGCTCAACGCTTTCTTCGACGTCCTGACACAATATTCCATCGACGATCTCGTCAAGGCCCGTCCGCAGATCAGTTTCCTGCTCGGCCTCGAAGACACCATGGCCAAGCGCCGTCCGCCTCGCGTCGTGGCGGCTGCTCCGGCAGCCTGAGCCTGAAGCGTCCCTGTCGAGATTTTTCAGCCCGCGGACATCGTTCGCGGGTTTTCTGTTTTTAAGACACATGCGGTTGACGGTTGCGCCTCAAAAGGCACAGTTGCATCTCGGTAGCCTCACCGTCCGATTCTTTCCCGCCAATTCCCATCCCGTAAGCATGATGACCAAGCCAGACCTCCAAAGCTTTCTCCTCACGGCCTTCGTCGGCAGCATCGGTGCTCTCATCGCGTCTCTGATCGGACTGCCCGCGCCGTTTCTCTGCGGCCCGGCGCTTGCCGTCACGCTGGCGGGATTGTCGGGGCTGCGACTTTCGGTGCCCCAGATGCTGCGCAATGCCACCTTCGTCGTCGTTGGCATTTCCATGGGAACGAGCGTAACGCCGGAGGTCATCGATGCCGCCAAAACCTGGCCGCTGAGCTTCGTCGCGGTGCTGGCAACCGTCGTTCTTCTGCTCTACGTCGCCTATTGGATCTTGCACTTCGGCTTTGGTTATGACCGCACCACAGCCATGCTGGGCGCATCACCGGGCCATCTCAGCTACATCATCAGCCTGACGGCAGAAACAAAAAGCGATCTGGCGACCGTCAGCGTCATCCAGAGCGTGCGCGTTCTGGCCCTCACTCTCGCCGTGCCGGTCATTGTCGAATATCTCGATCTGATCAGCATCGAACCTTTGATCCTGGCGCCGCCGATGCCACCGATGGTGCTGGCTTTGACAGTTCTGGCGTCACTGGCTGTCGGGTGGGTTTTCATGCGCTGGCGCTTTCCCGCAGCCCTGCTGCTCGGTGGCGTCGCCGTCTCCATCGGCATTCACATCACCGGACTGACGAGCGGTGGCGTGCCGGGTTGGCTGAGCCAGCCGACCTATATCATTTTGGGCAGCCTGATTGGCACGCGGTTTACCCGCTCTTCGCTTCGGGACATGAAAATGGCCTTCGTGGCGGGCGGCGTCGTGACCGTGGCTGTGATGTTGCTGGCCTGTCTTGCCGCCGTTGCGGTCTCCAAAATGACGGGCGTTCCGCTCAATGCGGTGATGATTGCCTTCGCGCCGGGCGGTCTCGAAACAATGGCCGCCATGGCGGTCATGATGCACGCCGACACGGCCTATGTCGGTGCCCATCACGTTCTGCGCCTGCTGTTTCTCTCCGTTCTCATGCCGCTCGTCATGGGCAAGGACGCGCGCAGAAAATCGGACTGAGACGACGCCTAAGGATCCTGCATTAGGCAATACGTATAAATCGCCATCGCGCATGCAACCTTTCGATCTCTTTTTCGTTACCGCCACTTGAATTGGAGACCGTCGCAATCGCATTGCGCAGAGACGATTTCCGGGAATTCCCCCGTATCCTGTTGGAGATGCTTGATGAAGCGTTTGATGAAACTCACCGGCGCAGGATTTGCGCTCGCACTTTATGCATCCATCGCACAGGCGCAGGTCGTCGTTTCATCCAAGATCGATACGGAAGGTTCCGTCCTCGGCAACATCATCATGACTGTGCTGAGCAAGAACGACATCGAAACCACAGACCGCATTCAGCTTGGTGCTACCCCCGTTGTGCGCAAGGCGATTACGGCTGGCGAAATCGACATCTATCCCGAGTACACGGGCAATGCCGCCTACTTCTTCGAAAAGGCAAACGATCCTCTCTGGAAAGATGCGGCAAAGGCCTACGAGGAAGCCAAGACGCTGGACTTCAACGCCAACAAGATCGTCTGGCTGACGCCGTCTCCCGCCAACAACACCTGGGGCATTGCCGTTCGCAAGGATGTGGCCGAAAAGAACAATCTGAAGACACTCAGCGACTTCGGCAAATATATCGCCGGTGGTGGTCAGGTCGTGCTCGCTGCCTCCTCCGAGTTCGTAAACTCTGCCGCGGCCCTTCCCGCATTCCAGAAGACCTACGGCTTCACGCTGAAGGCGGATCAACTGATCACGCTTGCCGGTGGGGATACCTCCGCGACGATTGCGGCGGCTGCCAACCAGACCAACAATGTCAACGCAGCCATGGTCTACGGAACCGATGGCGGCATCGCACCATCCGGTCTCGTCGTTCTGGAGGACGACAAGAACGTACAGCCCGTTTACCAGCCAGCGCCGGTCGTGCGCGAAGAGGTTTTGAAAAAGCACCCTGAAATCGAAACCCTGTTGAAGCCGGTGTTCGAAAAGCTCGATCTGACCACACTTCAGGAGTTGAACGGCCGTGTGCAGGTGGGTGGTGAGCAGGCGAAGACGGTTGCCCTGGACTTCCTGACGAAAAACGGCTTCGTAAAATAAGGGGCGGCCTTGCAACGCGCCTCGCACTGGCCCTTCCCATACTATGATAAGGTCGGAGCGCTGATCGCTGCGCTCCTCGCCTATGCTCTCTTTGCTCTTCCATTCGCAACCTTTCGGGCCAACCGTATCGTTCCGGGGGACGTTCGCAGCGTTTTGGACGCCCTTCCCCGGACATGGGCCTACGCGCTCTACGCACTGATCGGCATCACGGTCTGCTGTGCGTTTTTTCGGAACGATGCACGGCTGCGGCTTGGTCTGGCATTGGTGGGTCTTGCCGCTCTGGCGCTGGCCATCGGTAGCGCTGCATCCCATCTGACGCCCGTCGATAACAGCTATGCGCGGGTATCGCCCGCCAGCGGTTTCTGGTTGCTGGCATCGGGCCTGATCCTGATGGCGACGGATGCAATCGCGCGGCTCAATCCTCGCCCCGCATTACGGATCGTGCTGCTCTTCCTAGCGCTAGGTGTGGTCGCAGCCACACTCATATCCGGGCAATGGGACGCCCTGTCGGTCATGAAGGAATATGAAAACCGGCGGGACATCTTCTGGACTGAGGCCGGGCGTCACATCCAGCTTGCCATCGGCTCACTCTTTGCGGCGACACTTGTCGGTATTCCCCTGGGCGTCCTCTGCTATAAGGTCGATCGTCTGCGCGCGGGCGTGTTGAACAGTCTCAACATCGTACAGACCATTCCCTCCATCGCACTGTTTGGTCTTCTGATCGCCCCTTTGGGCTGGGTCGCCGCGAATATTCCCGGTGCGTCCGAAATCGGCATTCGCGGCATCGGCATGGCGCCCGCATTCGTGGCGTTGCTTTTATACTCGCTGCTGCCCGTCGTTTCCAACACGGTCGTGGGGCTGAAGGGCGTCTCGAATGCTGTGCGGGAAGCTGCACGCGGTCTTGGCATGACAGCGACGCAACGGCTCTTCAAAATCGACTTTCCGCTAGCCCTGCCCATCATACTCACCGGTATTCGCATCGTTCTCGTCCAGAACATCGGGCTTGCGACGATAGCAGCGCTGATCGGCGGCGGCGGATTTGGCGTCTTTGTGTTTCAAGGCATCGGGCAGACGGCCATGGATCTGGTTTTGCTCGGCACCATTCCGACCGTCATTCTGGGCTTTACCGCAGCCATCCTTCTCAACGCCATCATCGAGAGCAATCTCTTCAACAGGGGAAGCAGGGCATGATCGAGGTCGACCATCTGACCAAACACTATGACGGCACGACGGTGGTGGACGATGTGTCGCTGACGATCGATGCCCGCAGTATCACCGTCATTGTCGGCACATCCGGCTCCGGCAAGACAACGCTCTTGCGCATGATCAACCGACTGGTCGAACCCTCCTCCGGCGTCATTCGCATCGACGGAGAGAATATCCTCAATTTGCCCGGACACACGCTGCGCCGCCGCATCGGCTACGCCATCCAGGGACACGGGCTGTTTCCGCACCGGACCGTGGCGCAAAACATTGCCACCGTGCCGGAACTGCTGGTCTGGGACCGCGCCCGGATAAACGCGAAGGTCAGCGAGTTGCTCGATCTCTTTCAGCTCGACCCCGCTCAATACGCCGACCGCTTTCCGGCGGCCCTGTCGGGCGGGCAGCAACAGCGCGTAGGCGTTGCCCGCGCCCTTGCGGCAGAGCCGAACATTCTTTTGATGGATGAACCCTTCGGCGCGCTTGACCCGATCATCCGGGCCAAGGCGCAGGACGATCTTCTCGCCATTCAGAAAAAGCTTGGTGTTACGATTGTCCTGGTCACGCACGATATGGACGAGGCCTTTCATCTGGCCGACCGCATCGCCGTCATGGATAGAGGCAAAATCGTTCAATATGGCCAGCCCGCCGAGCTGGTGCTGAGACCCGCAACGGAGTTCGTGCGCACAATGATCGGCGAGCGTGAGCGGCCACTCCGGTTGCTGTCCGTCGCGACCGTGGGCGATATCGTCGAACCCGGCCAGTCCGATGGAGAGCCGCTTCTGGCGGGGACCAGTCAGCGTGATGCCCTGTCCGCCATGCTGTGGACCGGGTGCGAAACGCTGCCCGTCATGGGCGCCGATGGCACCGTGACAGGCCGGATCCGCCGCGAGGTGCTGCTACAGAACGCGGCCGGTTCCGCATGAAGATCCGGCTGGGGCCTCTTCTGCTGACAGGTCTTGTCCTCGTGCTCGCGGCCTTTCTGGTGCGGCCCGAGATGTTCGAGCCTGTGTTTCGGCCCCTCGTGCAGCCCAATGCACCGGCCATCTATATTCAGGCCAATCTTCTATCGCTGACCCTGTCCCACTTAAAGACGGTCGCGATTGCGACGGGCACCGCCGTGCTGATCGCCGGAACGCTCGCCATTCTCGTCACGCGGCCCTTCGGTCGGGAGTTTCTGCCGCTCTCACGCAGCATCGTCAGTATCGGCCAGACCTTTCCGCCGGTTGCCGTGCTGGCGCTGGCCGTGCCGATCATGGGGTTTGGTGAAAAGCCCACACTGATTGCGCTTTTTCTCTATGCCCTCCTGCCCATCTTCGAAAACACGGTGACGGGCCTGACCACACTTCCCAACACGATCCTGGAAGCAGCGCGTGGCATCGGCATGACCGGTGCGCAGCGGCTGTGGCGGGTGGAACTGCCGCTTGCGCTTCCAGCGATCCTTGCAGGTGTCAGGCTTTCCGCCGTCATCAGCCTGTCAACGGCGACCATCGGCTCGACAGTGGCGGCAAAGACGCTGGGTGAGGTCATCATCGCGGGGCTGCAATCCAACAACCTCGCCTTCATCTTGCAGGGCGGCATGATCGTGGCAGCTCTTGCCGTGCTCATCCATAGCCTACTATCCATGCTGGAAGCCAGGGCCGCGCGACGCGCAGGCTTCTGATCGTGACGGTATAGACGTGGAAAATGTTTCCCCTGCGCACGCAAATACAGTAGGCGAGTACGATATTTTTGAAGACGCAGGAGATCATCGTGAAACAGGCAATCATCGTCATGGGCGTCAGCGGCTGTGGTAAATCCACCGTGGGCGAAGAACTGGCCGAGCGGTTGGCTATTCCCTTCATGGAGGGCGACAAGCTCCACCCTGCCTCCAATGTCGAGAAAATGGCGGCTGGAACACCACTGACCGATGAGGATCGTTGGCCCTGGCTCGATCTTGTGGGTGCGGAGCTGCACAAGGGCTTCGAGGCAGGCGGTGTCGTCATCTCCTGCTCGGCACTCAAGAAGATCTACCGCGACCGCCTGCGCGATGCCTGCGGTGGACCGTTGGCTTTCATTTATTTGGACGGAAGCGAAGCGCTCCTGACCGAGCGCATGGGTGCGCGCACCGGCCACTTCATGCCCCTTTCGCTGCTCAAGACTCAGCTCGCCACGCTGGAAGTGCCGACCGGCGAACCCGGCGTCGTTACGGTCAGCATCGACGCCACGCCAGACGAGATTACCGAGAACGCCCTGAAGGGTCTATCCGCTCTCTAGAACGTTTCCATTTAACAAGGAAACGCTCTAAACACCCAACCTGTCGCGAAGGCCGTACCACCATGCGCCGAGCATGGTGAGCGGCACGCGGAACGTCTTGCCGCCCGGGAACGGGTAGTTCGGTAGCGATGACCAGACGTCAAAGCGTTGGGCGTGACCCGCGACCACCTCGCCCAATATCCTGCCCAGCAACTGCGTCGTGGTCACACCATGGCCGCTATCGCCATGGGAGAAGTAGACGTTCGGCGACAGACGCCCGATATGTGGGATGCGCGTCAATGTGAGCGCGAAGTTGCCGCTCCAGGCAAAGTCGATCTTGGTGTTTTGCAATTGCGGGAACGTTTTGAGCATGTTCGGACGGATGACGCTGGTCAGGTCAGCGGGATCTGTGCCGCCGTACCCGATTCCGCCGCCATAGAGCAGGCGATTGTCGGAGGTCCGGCGATAATAATCGAGGATGTAATTGGCATCCTCGACGCAGTAATTGGCAGGGAGCAGCTCCTCGATCAGCGCCGCATCCAAGGGTTCCGTCGCCATCACCTGGCTTGAAACAGGCATCATCCGCTCGCCGATTTCCGGCAACAACCCGCCGAGATAGGCATTGCCACACACCAGCACATATTTCGCCGCGACCTTGCCGTGCGCGGTGCGTACGACGGGGTTTGTTCCCTGCTCCACAGCGATGACGCGCGAGTTTTCGAAGATGCGACCACCCAGACGCTCAATGGCGTCTGCTTCGCCGAGGACATAGTTCAACGGGTGAATATGTCCGCCGAAACGGTCGATCATGCCACCCGCATAACGATCCGATTTCACGTATGTCCCAACCTCGGCTTCGGAGACCATTTCCAGCCCGGTATGGCCGTGCTTTTCCCAATTGGCCTTGTTGGCGGCCATTTCTGTCATCTGCTTGGGCGTGAACGCCGCAAAGAACCCGCCATCGACCAGGTCGCAATCGATCCCGTATTTCGCCACCCGCTCGCGGATGATCTGCCCGCCCTCGAGCGACATCGCTCCAAGTTCGGCTGCCTTTTGGGCGCCATAACGGCGAGCAATCGTGTGGAGGTCGCGGCTGTAGCCATTGACGATCTGGCCGCCGTTTCGCCCGGATGCGCCAAAACCGACCCGCTCTCCCTCCAGCACGATGACGGAAAAACCCTTTTGCGCCAGCTCCAGCGCTGCCGAAAGCCCGGTGAACCCTGCGCCGATGATACAGATATCGGCATCCTGGTCGCCCTGAAGGGCGGTGCGGACCGTCTTGGTGTTGGCCGATGCCGCATACCATGATGTGGTGTGGCCGGGATTGGGAGCGCTTGTTACTTCAACCATTTTACACCGTCCTGATATAGGCGTCGTATTCGACGTCGGTCACGCGCAGAGAAAATTCGGATAATTCCTGCTGTTTGCAGGCGGAATAGAGCGTGCGGTATTTCTGCCCGAACGTCGCATAGGCAAAACTGGAGCGCGTAAAACGCTGTAGCGCATAATCCCAGTTCGTCGGCAGCGGCTCGTGGTTGACGGCATGGCTGTCGCCGGAGATCGCGCCCCCTGGCTGACGCTTTTCCTTCATGCCGGCCAGCGCCGCACTCAGGATCATCGCCAGCACCAGATAGGGATTGGTATCGGCGCCCGCCACACGGTGTTCGATACGGGTCGCAGGCTTGCTGGCGACGATCACGCGCACGGCGGCAGAACGGTTGTCGATACCCCAGGACGCATAGGTCGGCGCGTGTTCACTGGGGCGCAAGCGGCGGTAGGAGTTTGCATGCGGCGCAAACACCGCCATGCTCTCCCCCATGTTCTCTAGAAGGCCGCCGACAGAGTGCATCAGCGCTTCGGATGGGCCGTTTTCGCCCGCATAGATATTATTGCCATCCCTGTCGAGCATGGAGAAGTGAACATGCATGCCGTTGCCTGCCTGCATGCCATAGGGCTTGGCCATGAAGGTGGCGTCGAGCTCGTGCTTGCGTGCCACACCCTTGACGATGCGCTTGAGGAAGACGGCATCATCAGCCGCCCGCAAGGCATCCGGTACGTGGTTGAGGTTGATTTCGTACTGTCCCGGACCGTTTTCGCGCAGCGTCGTATCGGCACCGACATTCTGGGCGCGGCACGCCGTCGAGATGTCATGGAAGACGCCTTCGAAATCCTGCAATTCGGAAATGGACAGAACCTGCGTCTGGCCGGTATGCCAGCGACCTTCGCGGCTGCGCGGCGGGCGCACGGGGTCAAGCGCCGAGCGGACAGGGTCGATCAGATAAAATTCAAGCTCGGTGGCGACAACCGGCGTCAGGCCGCGCCTGGTGAATCCCGCCAGCACCTGCGCCAGCACATTGCGCGGATCGCCGTAGAAACCGTTGCCATCAGGATCCTTCATGGCGAGCAGTACCTGCGCCGTGGGTCGCCCCAGCCATGTGACACGAGAGAGCGTTTCAGGAACCGCAAAGCACAGCCCGTCAGGATCACCGGTGCCCTCGGCAAGGCCTGCGGCATTCACGTCGCGGCCCCAGATATCCAGCGCGTAGACGGAGCGCGGCACGGCCATGCCTTTTTCCAGCACGTCGATGGCCCGTTCGCGCGGTATCCACTTGCCGCGCGGCACGCCGTTTACATCGATGACAAAGGCTTCGAGAATTTCGATATCGGGGTTTTCTTCGAAAAATCTTTTTGCGTAATCAATATCGACCATCATTCACCAGCAGGTTGTTTCATTTTCGGTTCGCGGCAGAGTCGCTAACGGAAAACATCCACAAGCTGATAAAGTAGATATCGCGCCGTCATGATGACATTACGCCCCATTGTTCCCACCTTCTTGTTTCATCGTACGTGGGCTGGCAGAAGAAGGCCAGTGCGTTCTTGAAAATGCCTAATCGCTGACCGCCGCCGTCTTGACCGCCTCGATATTGAAGGCAGCGGCCATCAGCGCCCGCGTGTATTCCTCTTTCGGCGCCTCGAAAATTGTCTTCGCCGGGCCGCTTTCCACCACCTTGCCGTGACGCATGACGATCATGTCGTTGGCCAGCGCTTTCACAACCTTCAGGTCGTGGCTGATGAAGAGATAGGCCAGATCGTGCTTCGCCTGCAGATCCCGCAACAGATCCACCACCTGCGCCTGCACGCTCATATCCAGCGCCGAGGTCGGCTCGTCCAGCATCACGAAGCGCGGTTTGAGCACCATGGCGCGGGCAATGGCAATGCGCTGTCTTTGCCCACCGGAAAACTCATGCGGGAAACGCCAGCGGGTGGCGGTGTCGAGACCCACCTCATCCAGCGCCTGCGCCACGCGCCGGTCACGCTCGTCCGCAGACAGGGACTTTTCATGCACGCGCAGACCTTCGGCGATGATTTCGCCCACCGACATGCGCGGGCTGAGCGAACCGTAAGGGTCCTGAAACACCACCTGAAGCCGATTTCTCAGCGGCTTCATCATCGCATAGGAATAAGCATCGATGGACTGGCCGATGAAGCTGATGCGCCCCTTGGAGGAAATCAGCCGCGACAGCGCCAGACCCAACGTCGTCTTGCCGGAACCGGATTCGCCCACAACGCCCACCGTCTGACCGGCGCGCAGGGTGATATCGATACCATCGACCGCCTTGACGTGGTCAACAACTTTCCGCATCAGCCCGGCCTTGATGGGGAACCAGACCTTGATGTCGTCACCCTGCATGATGACAGGCTTGCTGCTATCGGACACCGGTGGCTCGCCCTTGGGCTCTGCTGCCAGGAGATGGCGGGTGTAGGCGTGCTGCGGGTTGGTGAAGACGTCCTCGACGGTGCCGGTCTCGACGATCTTGCCCTTGGTCATCACGCACACGCGGTCGGCGAATTTGCGCACGATGCCGAGATCGTGGGTGATGAACAGCATGGACATATCGTGCTGGCTTTTCAGCTTGCCCAAAAGCTCCAGAATCTGCGCCTGTACCGTCACGTCGAGCGCTGTCGTTGGCTCGTCTGCTATTAATAGTTTCGGACGGTTGGCAAGCGCCATGGCAATCATCACACGCTGGCGCTGTCCGCCGGACAGTTCGTGTGGATAGGCTTTCAACCGCTTTTCAGGTTCGCGAATGCCGACCTGCAACAAGAGTTCCAATATCCGCTTGCGCGCCTCGACACCGGTGATGGCCTGATGCAGTTCGAGGATTTCGCCAATCTGCCGCTCGATGCTGTGCAGCGGGTTGAGCGAGGTCATCGGCTCCTGAAAGATCATGGTGATGTCGTTGCCACGAACGGCGCGCAGTTCGCGCATCGAAGCATTCAACAGATCCTTGCCCTCGAACAGGATTTGTCCCGAGGGATGACTGGCTGCGGGATAGGGCAGAAGCTTCAGAATAGAATTGGCCGTAACCGATTTACCGGACCCGGATTCGCCCACCAGCGCCACGATTTCGCCGGGCATGATATCGAACGACACATGATCGACCGCCACGCTCTCCTGACCACCCTGATGGAAAGCAACGGAGAGGTCGCGAACGGAAAGAAGCGGAGTGGTCATCGTATCCTTTACGGCATTCATCGGAATGTCTTTCTCGGATCGAAGGCATCGCGCACGGCTTCACCCACAAAGATCAGCAGAGACAGCATGATCGACATGGTGAAGAAGGCCGTCAGCCCCAACCATGGCGCTTGAAGGTTGTTCTTGCCCTGGGCAATCAGCTCACCCAGCGAAGGCGAGCCGGGCGGCATGCCGAAGCCGAGAAAGTCGAGCGAGGTCAGCGTGGTGATCGAACCTGAGAGAATGAAGGGCAGGAAGGTCAGTGTCGCCACCATGGCGTTGGGCAGAAGATGGCGGAACATGATCGTGACGTTGCCGACCCCCAGCGCGCGGGCGGCGTTCACATATTCGAAGTTTCTGGCGCGCAGGAACTCCGCGCGGACAATGCCGACGAAGCCCACCCATGAGAACAGCAGCATGATGCCAAGCAGCACGAAGAAGCCGGGCGGCAGGATCGCGGCGATGATCAGCAGGATGTACAACACTGGCATGGACGACCAGATCTCGATGAAGCGCTGCATCAGAAGATCAGTCCAGCCACCGAAATAACCCTGCACGGCACCGGCACTGACGCCAACGATGGCAGAGGCGATGGTGAGCGCCAGTCCGAACAGCACCGATATGCGGAAACCATAGATGACACGAGACGCCACGTCTCGTGCCTGGTTGTCGGTGCCCAGCCAGTTGAGATTGCCGAGTGTGCAGCCGGGATCAGCCGTGCCTTGCGGATAGCCGGAGCAACGCTCCTGTGCATCCATCAACCAGAAGGGGGCCGTCGGGGCCGAATGCGGAATGTTGGAATTCACCGTCTGGTAGGAATAGCGGATCGGCGGCCAGATCATCCAGCCATTGGCATTGATCTCATCCTGAATGAAGGACGATTTGTAATCTGTCTGCGCAAGGAAACCGCCGAATTTCTCCTCCGGGTAATCCACCATCACAGGCACCAGAATCTCGCCCTTGTAGGAGGCGATGATCGGTTTGTCATTGGCCAGAAACTCGGCAAACAGGCTGAGACCGAAGATCAGCAGAAAAATCCAGAAGGACCAGTATCCTCTCCGGTTCGCCTTGAAATTCTGCCAGCGCCGCACGCTAGTGGGCGAGAAAAACGGTCTCTTTTGCGGCAGTGCATCGGTGACTGCGGGCGTTGCAACGGTCATCACACGTCCCTCCGCTCGAAGTCGATGCGCGGATCGATCCAGGTGTAGATCATGTCGGAGATGAGGCTGACGACAAGGCCCATGAGCGAGAAGATGAACAGCGTTCCGAACACGATCGGATAATCACGGTTGACGACCGAGAGATAACCAAGCCTCCCCAGACCATCGAGCGAGAAAATGTTTTCGATCAACAGCGAGCCGGTGAAGAAGGCCGAGATGAAGGCGCCGGGGAAACCGGCAATGACAATCAGCATGGCGTTGCGGAAGACGTGGCCATAGAGCACCTTGCGCTCCGACAGACCCTTGGCGCGGGCCGTCACCACATATTGCTTCTTGATTTCATCAATGAAGGAATTCTTTGTCAGCAGCGTCGTCGTGGCAAAGGCCGAGAGAACGAGTGCCGTCAGCGGCAGCGCCAGGTGCCAGAAATAGTCAATGATCTTCTGCCACCATGTCAGTTGCGCAAAATTGTCGGAGGTCAGCCCCCGCAGCGGGAACCAGTCGAAGAATGACCCTCCGGCAAATACCACGATCAGCAAGATGCCGAAAAGGAAGCTCGGCACCGCATAACCGACGATCACGATGCCCGATGTCCAGACATCGAATCGCGATCCATCCGAAACGGCCTTTTTGATGCCGAGCGGAATCGAGATGGCGTAGGAGATGATCAAGATCCAGAAGCCCAGCGAGATCGAAACTGGCAACTTGTCGATGATGAGATCGATGACGGATGAATTGCGGAAGAAGCTGTCGCCGAAATCGAAGCGGATGTAATTCCACATCATCTCGAGAAACCGTGTGAGCGGTGGCTTGTCGAAGCCGAACTGCTTTTCGAGCTTGGCGATCAGCTCGGGGTCCAGCCCTTGCGCGCCGCGATACTTCGAACCGCTTTCATCCATCCCCCCACCCATCAGGTCGCCACCGCCCGACAGGCGGTCAGACGCGCTGTCGCCGGAGCCGGAAAGCTGGGCAACGACCTGCTCCACAGGTCCACCGGGCGCAAACTGAATGACGAGGAACGAGATGCCCATGATGCCGATAATGGTCGGTATCATCAGGGCCAGACGCCGCAGAAGATAGGCTCCCATCAGGCGCGCCCCTCGATAGTATCGGGCTTAGTTGTCATCGGCTTCGTCAAACCGTTTCCTTTCGGGCCTGCAGTAAAAACCGCAGGCGTCGTGATTCGTCATCGCTCATGTGAATCAAGGCTTGCCTTATAAAGCAAGGCCCACATCATTTTCCGGCATTCGCAGACCACCATGCGTCGGGGAAGCCGATGCCGTATTCAGGCAGGCTGGATGGCTGGACCAGACTGTTCCAGTAGGCGAGATTCATTTCGCCCTTGTAAAACTGCGGAATGACGTAGTGGTTGAACAGCAGAACCCTGTCGAGCGCTTTGGCAGCTGCGACCTGCTCATCCCGGTTGGGCGCGAATATGACTTTGCGCACCAGAGCATCCACGGCAGGGTTTTTGATCCCGGCAAGATTGCTTGAGCCCTGGCGATCTGCGGCTGTCGACCCCCAATAATCTGCCTGCTCGTTGCCGGGATTGGGCAAGGTCGCCCACAATTTGACGACGACATCATAATCAAAACTGCGCTCTCGGTTGGTATATTGTGAAGCATCTACAGTGCGTATCGTCGCATTGATCCCGATCTTCTTCAGATTCTGGACGAAGGGCAAGATGGTGCGCTCCATGCCAGCGGAATCGATCAGAAATTCAATATCCAGCGGCTGGCCGTTCCCGGCATTCACCATGCGGTTGCCCCGAAGCTCGTACCCCGCTTCCTTCATGAGTTTGACCGCCTCGCGAAGATTGTCACGCTGCTTTGCCGGATCGCCGCCGACGGGGTTGCGGTATTCCTGGGTGAAGACCTCAGGTGGAACCTGATCCTTCAACTCCTGCAAGATTTCCAATTCACGCCCGGCCGGAAGTCCAGAGGATGCAAGCTCGCTTCCCATGAAGAAGCTGTTGATGCGCGTAAAGCTGCCATAGGCAAGCGTCTTGTTCAGATCCTCGAAATCGAATGCATAGTTCAGCGCCAAACGAAGCTTTGGATTTTGGAACTTTTCGCGGCGCTGGTTGGGCACAAACGCCTGCATGATGCCGACAGAGCGATAGATATTAGGAAGCTGCTCTTTCTTGATGCGTCCGTCCTTGACGGCGGGAATGTCATAGCCGGTGACCCAACGGCTGGAAGACTGCTCCTGCCAGAAATCGATATTGCCCGACTTGAATGCCTGAAACTGAACCTCCTGATCAGCGAAGAATGCGTAGGAGATGGTTTTGAAGTTGTTCTGCCCGACATTGACGTTGACGTTCTTGCCCCAGTAATCGTCTCGCAATTCATAGGTGATGTTCGAGCCAGGATTGACGGCCGAGATCTTATAGGGGCCAGAACCCATCACCGGCTCTAGCGTACCACGGGAAATGTCACGCGGCTTGCCATCGGGACCATTTCCCTCCCACCAGTGCTTAGGCACGACCACCAATTGCCCAACGATCTGCGGCAGTTCTCTATTGCCTTTTTCATCAAACGTGAACGTCACGTCGCGCTCGCCCGTCACCTCTGCTTTCGAAACTTGACTGTAAACGGTCGCCATCTTCGGACTAAGATCTTTGGCCTTCTCAAAACTAAAGACGACATCCTCAGGAGTTACCGGCTCGCCATCCGCCCATTTGGCTTCCTTCCTCAGTCGAAACGTTGCCTTGGAAATGTCTTGGGGAAACGTAACGCCTTCGGCCAAAAGCCCATAGGATGAGGAAAGCTCTTCTTCCGCCGATTTGAAAAGGGTGTCGAATACCAAAGAGACGCCCGTTGCGAGTTCCCCCTTCGCCAAAAGCGGATTGAGCGTATCGAATGTTCCGGTCGCTGACATGCGCAACGTACCGCCCTTGGGCGCATTCGGGTTTACATAATCGAAATGCTCGAACCCATCAGGGTGCTTCAGCTCTCCAACCGTCGAAATCCCGCTGCGCCAATTGTCGCTGTCTTGAGCGTTCGCCACAATCGGCGCTGACACGAACGAGACGGCGGCCAGAGCGAACAAACCGGATTTCAACCTTGCAAATGCCATAGGGCGACAGTCCTCTTCGTTTTTCATTGCCCCGCACCATAAGACAAACATTGGCGAAATATAGGGGATTTGGCTCACAAGCAGTTTATGTGGCTGAAATCGGCGAACATGCTTTCACCTAATTCGCATTCCAGCGTAATCTTTCCAAGAGAATCATTTCAAGCATTGCAGGCGGCGGACCATATGGAAAAACAGGCAAGAGGCGTGGGCAAGGCATCACTCCTGGCACTCTCGGTTATCTCCATGCTGGCCATCGATGGTATCGCAGCCTTTGCGCAGGACGCCCCCGCCAAGCAGGTCTTCGGCAACATCGCCCTGCCATCGTCCGGTCCGTCCGCCTCGTACGGCTCCTATGCCAAGGGTTGCCAGTCTGGGGCGGTTGCGCTTCCGACCGAGGGTCAAGGCTTTCAGGCCATGCGGCTTTCGCGCAACCGCCGCTGGGGCCAGCCGCAGATGATCTCCTTCATCGAACGCTTTGCGCAGGATGCCCAGAAGATCGGCTGGCCAGGCCTTCTGATCGGCGATATCTCGCAGCCGCGTGGTGGCCCGATGCTGACGGGCCACGCCTCGCATCAGATCGGTCTCGATGCCGACATCTGGTGGCGACAGATGCCGAACCAGATCATGAGCGCGGAACAACGCGAGAGTATGCCCTTCATCTCCATGCTCGACAAAAGCAAATTCCTTACGGTGGACGATCGAAAATGGTCTCCGCTCAATGCCAAGCTGGTGATGATGGCGGCCAGTTACCCGCAGGTGGAGCGTATCTTCGTCAATCCAGCCATCAAGCAGAAGCTGTGCAAGACATGGACCGGCGACCGCACCTTCATGGGCAAAATCCGTCCGATCTACGGACATGACGAGCATTTCCACGTGCGTCTGGAATGCCCGCCCGGCGCTGCCAACTGCAAGCCACAGGCACCCGTTGGCGCCGGTGATGGTTGCGACAAGTCGCTGGCGTGGTGGTTCACCAAGGAACCCTGGGCTGCACCCAAAAAAGATCCGAATGCCAAGCCGCCAAAGCCGCCGCGCCCGATGATGGTATCCGACCTGCCAAAGGCCTGCGCGGCCATTGCGGCAGCACCTTCGGCTGGCCGGGCAGCAAGTGTCGCGGCACAAAAGTCCTACGCGCCCGCAGCGCCTGAATGGGACGGAGAAGATGCCGGTCCGCAGTCGTCTCGTTCGGGCGGACCCATGCCGCCTGCCGATGTACCCCGGCCATCCTCCCGCCCATCATCGAATTGATAGCGCGCGGCTTTCCAACCGGTACAAAGTTGCGGTAGAAGGCTTCAAATCGATTGAAAAATCGCGATCCGAACAAGGCTGGGGCGCAGACATCAAATGACAGGGCAACGCTGTATCGCTTTGATCGCGCATGACCAGAAAAAAGACGATATGGCGGATTTCGCCCGGCAGCATCAGGCCGCCCTGTCGCGATTCCGGATTGTCGCCACGGGCACGACCGGCGGGCGGGTGCAGGATGCCTGTCCCGGCTTGAGCGTGGTGCGCCTGAAAAGCGGCCCGCTGGGTGGTGATCAGCAGATCGGCGCGATGATCGCAACCGGCGACGTGGATATGCTGATCTTCTTCATAGACCCGCTCTCCTCCCTCCCCCACGACGTTGACGTCAAGGCGCTCACGCGCCTTGCGACCGTCTATGACATTCCCATGGCCCTGAACCGTGCCACAGCCGAACAGTTGACCGATTTTCATTCGACACATTGATATCACGGCCATCCAGGAGCAGCGATGACCAAGCAGAACGACACACTTTCCTTTCCGATTCTCATCGGAGATATCGGCGGCACCAATGCGCGGTTCTGCATTTTGCCGGATGCTAGGGCCGAACCCACGCAGCTGACGAGCGTCAAGACTGCCGATTATGCCTCTATTGATGATGCGATCCGCAATGCGGTGTTGAACCACACCGCATTGCTGCCGGTTTCGACGATCCTTGCGGTCGCAGGTCCGATCGAGACCGACGAGATACCGCTGACCAATTGCCACTGGGTCGTCAAGCCAAAGGAGATGCTCGTCAATCTTGGTTTGAAGGACGTCATCGTCATCAACGATTTCGAAGCGCAGGCTCTCGCCATCGCCTCGCTTGGTGGTGATAACAGGGAAACCATCGGCCCCGATGAGCCCGATATGATGGCGTCACGCGTCGTGCTTGGGCCCGGAACCGGGCTGGGTGTCGCAGGCCTCGTTTATGCTCGTAACATGTGGTTTCCGGTTCCTGGCGAAGGTGGTCACATCGATATTGGCCCACGCAGCGCACGCGACTATCAGGTCTTTCCCCATCTCGACACCATCGAGGGGCGCATTGCAGGCGAGCAGATCCTGTGTGGTCGCGGGCTCGTCAATCTTTATCGCGCCGTTTGTAAAGCCGATGACGTGACGCCCGCCTTTTCGGATCCCGCAGATGTGACGGCCAAGGGCCTTGGCGGTGAAAACCGCCAGGCGCAGGAAACTCTGTCGTTGTTCAGTACCTATCTCGGCCGGATCGCGGGCGACTTGGCATTGATTTTCATGGCCCGTGGCGGCGTCTATCTCGCCGGCGGAATCTCGCAGAAGATCATTCCCGCTTTACGCCTGCCGGAGTTCCGCGCAGCCTTTGAGGACAAGGCGCCGCACAAGGCTCTGATGCGCAGCATTCCGACCCACGTCGTCACTCATCCGCAGGCGGCCTTGGCAGGACTTTCGACCTATGCCCGCACGCCAGCGAATTTCGGCCTGACATTGGATGGGCGGCGCTGGCAGGCGTGAAGGCCAAGTCTGCACTGGTCAAAACCTGCCCGAATGGCTATAGACGCCGGTTGAAGAGGCGGCTTGCCCGTCTGAACCGCACAAGGTGGATAAACCTTTGAAGACCGCCAAGATAAGAAAAACTGTGGATTCCGAAACGATGACCGCAGTTTTGAAACGCGTATTCGCCGAAAATGCGCGTGACCACATTCCCGGATATGCCTTTGCGATACTATGCCTGCTGACCGTTGCAGGCACGACGGCTTTCACGGCCTGGATCATGGACTCCATCATCAACGAGGCCTTCGTCAACAGACGTGCCGATCTGGTCTGGATCATCTGCGCTTCCATTTTTGCGGCCTTTTTCATTCGCGGTCTGGCAACCTATGGCCAATCGGTGGCGCTGTCGAAAATCGGCAACAACATCGTCGCCCGCTACCAGAAGCGTCTCTATTCGCATCTGATGACCCTGTCGGTCGGCTATCTCAGCGAATCGCGGTCGGCGCATCTTTCCGCGCAGGTCAGCCAGAACATCGGCGGCATTCGCGATGTCATGAACATGACCGTCACCTCGGTCGCCCGGGACCTTTTGACATTCATCGCCCTCGTCGTCGTGATGATCGTCAAGGATCCGATACTGTCCCTCATCATCGTCGTCATCGTGCCGCCGCTGGTTTTGGGTCTGCGCTACATCGCAAGACGCCTCCGCAAGGCAACGCGCGATGCCGTCATCCTCAACAGTCGCGTGCTGGGCGCCATGCAGGAAACGCTTCAAGGCATTGCCATCGTCAAAGCCTTCACCATGGAAAAGCCGCTGGAAGATCGCGTCAACAAGGTGATCGAAGCGGCGGAATGGCGCGCAAACCGCATTGCCAAACTGACGGAAAAGACGGCACCGCTGACCGAAACGATCGCTGGCCTCGCGGTTTCCGGTGTTCTCGGCTACGCCGCTTATCGGGCGATCTATGACAATGTCCCGCCTGGCGCCTTTTTCGCGTTTATCACCGCCCTTCTTCTCGCCTACGATCCCGCACGCCGTCTGGCCCGCCTGCAGGTTTCCATGGAGCGTGCCGTCGTCAACGCCCGCATGATCTATGAAATTCTCGATATGCAGCCCTTGCAGCGAGAAAAGCCCAACGCGCCAGACTTGAAGACGACCAGCGCCACGGTCGAATTTCGCGATGTTGTGTTCTCGTATAAGGATGGCGGACCCATTCTGAAGACTGTCAGCTTCACCGCAGAAGGCGGCAAGACGACAGCGCTGGTGGGTCCATCGGGTGCGGGCAAGTCAACCATCATCAACCTCATTCCGCGTTTTTACGATCCAAGTGGCGGCGCAATCCTAATCGATGGTCAGGATATCGCCGATGTCACGACGCGCTCGGTTCGAATGAACCTCGCCTATGTGTCGCAGCAGCCCTATTTGTTCGAAGGCACCATCCGCGACAACATCCGCTATGGCCGCCCCGAGGCGACGGACGTTGAGATCGAGGAAGCGGCAAAGCTTGCTTTTGCGCATGATTTCATCGTCGCGCAGCCGCAGGGCTACGATACCGCAGTGGGTGAAAACGGCATGAGCCTTTCGGGTGGCCAGCGGCAACGCCTGTCAATTGCCCGTGCGCTGGTGCGAAACGCGCCGATCCTGCTGCTCGATGAAGCGACATCCGCGCTGGATACGGAATCGGAAGCGGTGGTGCAGAAGGCACTGGATACGGCCATGTCCGGCCGCACCGTCATTGTCATCGCGCACCGTCTGTCGACGGTGGTGAAAGCGGACAAGATCGTGGTCATGAACGAAGGTCTGGTCGTGGAAGAAGGCGCGCACGAGACGCTTGCGCGCCGGGAAGATGGTCTTTACGCTCGCCTCAACAATCTTCAGGCAACGGGCGTGCGTGGCCTTTGAACCGGAAAGCATGAGCGAGGCAGGATGAGCGGCGATGGCATGAAACTGGTGGTCGTGGGTGCGGCCGGTCGTATGGGACAGACGCTAATCCGGCTGATCCATGAGACACCGGGCGTGACGCTTCATGCAGCCGTCGAGCGTGAAGGCTCTGCCGTCATTGGTCGCGATGCAGGCGAACTATCGGGCCTCGGGCCTTCGGGCATTCCCGTCACCAGCGACGCCCTCGCCGCGTTTTTACATGCCGAAGGTGTTATCGATTTCACCTCCCCTGCCGGAAGTGTCGGTTTTGCGGGGCTCGCGGCTCAGGCACGGATCGTTCATGTCATCGGCACCACCGGATGCTCAGTGGATGACGAGGAAAAGTTTCAAGCCGCAGCCCGCCATGCCCGCATTGTCAAGTCAGGCAATATGAGCCTTGGCGTCAATCTGCTCGGTGTTTTGACGAAACAGGCCGCAAAGGCGCTCGACGCCAACGCCTGGGATATCGAAATTCTCGAAATGCACCATAAACACAAGGTTGACGCACCTTCGGGTACTGCTCTGCTTTTGGGACAAGCGGCAGCGCAGGGGCGCGGCATCGACCTTGCGGCAAAATCAGTGCGCGTTCGTGATGGCCATACCGGCCCGCGCGAAGGCGGCGCGATTGGCTTTGCAACGTTGCGCGGCGGCTCTGTCGTGGGGGACCACTCGGTGATTTTTGCTGGCGAAGGCGAGCAGGTCACGCTGTCCCACCACGCCGCAGACCGGACAATCTTTGCCCGTGGCGCGATCGCTGCCGCTATCTGGGCTCACGGCCAGAAACCCGGCCTTTATTCGATGCTGGACGTTCTCGGTCTGGCTGAAGACCTATAACCAACCTCTGGAGAGACATTGCTATGAGCGGAACCCTCGTCCTCGTTCGTCACGGCCAAAGTGACTGGAACCTCAAGAACCTCTTCACCGGCTGGCGCGACCCGGACCTGACCGACCTTGGCGTCCAGGAAGCCAATGCCGGTGGTAAGGCGCTGGCAGATTACGGCATCAAATTCGATGTGGCCTATACGTCGTCTCTCATCCGCGCGCAAAGAACCTGCCAGATGGTTCTCGACAATGTCGGCCAGTCCAACCTCGAGACGATCCGCGATGAGGCGTTGAACGAACGGGACTACGGTGATCTCTCCGGCTTGAACAAGGATGATGCGCGCGCGAAGTGGGGCGAAGATCAGGTCCATATCTGGCGCCGCTCCTATGATATCCCGCCACCAGGCGGTGAAAGCCTGCGGGATACGGGTGCGCGCGTCTGGCCATACTATCTGACGGAAATCCTGCCGCGTGTGCTGCGCGGCGAAAAAGTGCTTGTGGCTGCGCACGGCAACTCGCTGCGCTCGCTTGTGATGGTGCTGGACAAGTTGAGCAAGGACGAAATCCTCAAGCTCAATCTCGCCACCGGTGTGCCCATGGTCTACAAGCTGAATGCCGATTCAACCGTCGCGTCAAAGGACGTCCTGGGCGATATGTCGGCCGCGCATTGAGGCCAAACGAAAAGAGCGCCCGTCAGAATATGGCAGGGCGCTCTCGTGATCAAACACATTCAAAATATGAGGCTTCATCGAAGCATAGCCTCAGAAGTTACGATGTTCGCCGAACCAGTAGGCGCAGAATACTGTCGAACCTGCGAAAACTGCGAAGAATACTGAGATAAGAATTCCGATTTCCATGATCGTCTACTCCTGGCATCTTTGAAACTTGCATTAATAACGCACGATGCTTGAAGAAGTTTCATTGACGGTTCAAAGCCCTGTTTTCGGGGAGTGTCACACTGTACGCGGCGGGCACCAAAACAGGTGCACATCGGACAAACAGCCTCGCTTGATACGATATCACGACAAACATCATCATTCCGTCACGCAGACGTATTAATTCGCTGTGACAGCCTTGAACATCAGAGGCGAATTCATTCAAACTGTTGTTTGATCGTGACTATCGAAAGTGCTGCCCTGTGCGTTACGCCATTTATTTCACACCCGCGAAAGACGATCCCCTTACTGAAACGGCGTCGCGATGGCTCGGGCGAGATGCGTTCACGGGTGCTCGCCACGATGAACACGCAGCCTATGCCAACATCACCGCTGACCCGTGCCGCTACGGATTTCATGCGACGTTGAAAGCACCCTTCGAGCTTGCCGCTGACCGCAGCGAGACCGATCTTCTGACGGCTTTCCGCGCCTTTGCCGGCAACCGTCAAGCCTTTGCTATCCCCACTGCCGTCATCGGCACGCTTGGCCCTTTTTTTGCCTTCGTGCCCGACAGGGTCCATCAGCCGCTACAGGATTTCGCCGCAGATGTTGTCCGCTATTTCGAACCCTTCCGCGCGCCCCTTTCAGAGAGCGATATTGCACGACGCAGGCCGCAAAATCTGACGGAAAGCGAGAGGCAGAACCTGACGCGATGGGGTTACCCGCATGTCATGGATGATTTTCGCTTCCACATGACTCTGACCGGCCCGGTACCGGAAAACCACCGTTCGGACGTGGCAAGCGTTCTGCACCGCAAATTCGCCGAATTTACCGGCCGCCCTTTGACGATCTCGGGGCTTGGGCTTTTTGTTGAGCCGACGCGCGGCGACGATTTTACCGTCCACACCTGGTTGCCCCTGACCGGATCTGCCGGACAGACGCACGGCGCCGATAGCGCCAACGACACGAAAGACTGATACCCATGACCGAACATGTTTTTTCCAACGCTCGCATTGTTCTTGAAGACCAGATCATCAAGGGCTCTCTGCTTGTTCGCGATGGCCTGATTGTCGATATCAGTGACGGTTCGTCGAGGGCGGGCGAGGATATGGAGGGCGACTTCCTGATCCCCGGTCTCGTCGAACTGCACACCGACCATCTGGAGCAGCATTATTCTCCGCGTCCCGGAGTGACCTGGAACAAGACGGCGGCCATTCAGGCGCACGATGCGCAGGTCGCGTCATCGGGCATCACCACGGTGTTCGATTGCCTGCGTCTGGGTTCGGACGAGGATGGCGGCTTCAAAAAGGGCGAGATGCGGGATATGGCGGATGCCATCGAGCACGCCCAGAGCGAGAACCGGCTGCGCGCCGACCACCTGCTGCACCTGCGTTGCGAAGTGGCGGCGGCTGATGTGCTGGATCATTTCGAAGATTTCGAAGATGACCCCAAGGTCAGGCTGATCTCCCTAATGGACCACTCCCCGGGTCAACGACAGTTCCAGACCATGGATCAGTACATCATGTTCTACCAGAAGAAACGCGGCTTGAGCGACGAGGTCTTCAAGGCCTTCGTCGATCGCCGCGTGTCCGCATCCCAGAAATACTCGGCACAACACCGGGATTTTCTCGCTGCCCGCTGCGCCGAGCACGGTATCACCGTGGCCAGCCATGATGATGCGACGGATGCGCATGTCGAGGAAGCCATTGGTCACGGGGTGAAGCTGGCGGAGTTTCCCACCAGCGTCGAGGCCGCAAAAGCATCGCACAGTGCCGGTATGAGCGTTCTGATGGGTGCGCCGAACATCGTTCGCGGCAAGTCCCATTCCGGCAATATCGCAGCGCGCGACCTCGCCGAACTCGGGGTCCTTGATGTCCTGTCTTCGGATTACGTTCCCTTTAGCCTGCTCTACGCACCGTTTCTGCTTGTCGACCAGGTCGAGGGGATGACGCTTCCCAAGGCGATTTCCATGGTCACGGCCACGCCCGCGCGCACCGTGAGCCTCGATGATCGCGGTCGTATCGCACCGGGCCTGCGCGCCGATCTCGTGCGCGTCCACCGTGATGATGGTGTGCCCGTGGTACGTTCCGTCTGGCGGCAAGGAAGGCGTGTCGCATGAGTGAGAACGCCCCACAGCGTGTCAGGTCCGCGTCACAGACCCACGGCGTCATGATTGTGGTGGTGGGACCGAGCGGTGCTGGCAAGGACACGCTGATGCAGTTTGCCGCAACGCAATTCGGCCAAAGCGACAGACTGTATTTCGCCCGTCGCGTGATCACCCGAGACAGCGATGCGGGCGGCGAAAACCACGATGCGGTAAGCCAGGAGGAGTTCGACAGGCGACAAGGCGCAGGCGCTTTCTGCATCTCCTGGCGGGCTCACGGTTTGAGCTATGGAATTCCCGCATCGGTATTGGACAGGCTTGAAGAGGGTCAGATCGTCGTGGCTAACGGTTCACGCTCGGCACTGTCTCTTTTCAAGGCGACGTTCCCCTCGCTGAAGGTCATCAACGTCATCGCATCTCCGGAGGTGCTGGCGGAGCGGTTGCAAAGCCGCGGGCGCGAAAGCCGGGACGACATTCTGCGACGGCTCCAGCGAGGCTCCATCGAAGTCTGCGGAAATTTCGATGTGACGACAATCGACAATAGCGGCGCGCTGGAACACTCTGGCAAGATGCTGGCGGACGTTCTCGAAGAGACAATCCGCCACAGCCGATAATCACAGAGCCTCGATTTCGACCAGTATGTCGTCATCGATGACGATGCCGTCTTCCGCCGCTTGTTTGCGAACACCCTGACTGCGGCGCCCAGGCAGCCGCGCGTTCTCCTGCCCCTCGATTTCGCTGGCCATCAGGGCCAAACGCTTGGCAAAGACAGTGTCGCCGGCAAGACTTGGATCGATTGCGATCAGCGTATGGCCGAGCGAGGGCGCGGTTCCGGTATCATCCAGCAGGGACGAAGCCTGAAAGCCGAAATTGCCACCTGTCAAACCCGCCGCCATCACCTCCACCATCAGCGCCAGTGCCGCGCCTTTGGCATCGCCGGCTGGAACCATGGTGCCATTGATCGCCTCATGCGGATCGGTGGTCGCCTGACCGCTGGCATCCAGCGCCCATCCCTCGGGAATGCTTTGCCCCTTCTGGCGCGCAGCCATGATCTTTCCGCGCGCCACCTTGGACAAGGCAAGGTCGATGACCAATGGATCGGACCCCTCGACGGGAGCCGCAAAGGCAATCGGGTTGGTTCCATACAATGGCTTGATGCCACCCCAGGGCGCCATCGATGCGGGTGCATTGGCCACCATGAAGGCGACGAGACCCTGTTCCGCGAAGCGCTCAACCGTCAGCGCCATGACGCCGGCATGGTGAGACCGACCGATCACGGCAAGCGCGATACCCTGTTCGCGGGCAATGGCCGGAAGCTGGTCGACAGCGAGATCGATAGCCGGGTAAGCATAACCAAGATGGGCATCGATGGACAGGACGGCCGGGCGCACACGCGTCGCGACCGCGACCGCCTTGGCATCCACTTTTCCCACACGCACCTGCTTGATGTAGACGGGAATGCGTCTGAAGCCGTGGCCGCTTTGACCTGCGGCTTCCGCCGCGACCAGTGCGCGGGCGACCGAACGCGCAGTGGTTGGCAAAACGCCATCTTTTTCGAAAATGGAAGACACGAAGTCTTCCGCCTGTTCAATACTGAATTTCATGATGTCGAATGCTTCCCGGTGAGAAGACAGCCGTACCTCAATCGCGCGCGAACAAAAAGTCCAATCACCGCAAATAATGGGCGATCACTCCAACAGAATTCTGACCTGAAATGTCGTTTCGGCCCCTTCCGGTGGTGCCGATACCGAAACACGCTGCAACGCGCTCAGGACCTTGCTGTCGATCTGCGCATCTCCTGTGGAGCTCAGGATACGCGCTCTGGATATGGAGCCGCCTGCATCGACACTGAAAGCAACCGTGACGGCCGTGCCCTTGTCTGCGAGCCTCACGACACGACGGGAGACGGCAGAGCGGACCTTGGAATTCCACTTGGCGGGCGATACGGATGAGGAGAACAGCCCTGAACTTGTTTTTGGTGCTGCGGTGCGGTTGGACTGTGTGGTTTCCGAGCGGGCAGCCTGTCTGGCTTCCGATGGCGGTGGCGCAACCTTGCGTTCGGCCTTCTTCGTGTCGGGCTTGTCTTTCTTTTCCACCTGCTTCTCGACAGGTGGCGGTGGCGGTGGCGGCGGCCGCAGCACGGGCAGCGGCACCTCGACATTTTCAAGCTCTGCCATCTGCTGCTGCTGAACGGGATCCACTTCTTCCACAGGTGGCGGCGGTTCTTCCGGCAACGGCTCGGCCACCTCTGGCGGCGGCTCAGGCATCGGTTCAGGCTCTGGCAGAGGTTCCGGCGGTGGTGACGTTTCCTCGGCAACGGGCTCGGGTGGCGGCTGAACCGGTTCTTCCGGTGGGACTTCTTCCACCTTTTCAGGTTCGACGGTTTTCACCTCTTCGGTATCGACGACGTCGTCGGCCTCCACCGTCTCTTCAGTATTGACAGCCTCAGGGAGAGCGGCAAGCTCGATCATAATGGCCGCTGGCGGTCCATTATCTGCGGGAGGCTCAGGTGGTTGCTGCAAAAGGTAGTATGCGGCACCGGCATGCACCGAAATCGTCAGGACCGCAGCCGTCGTCCACAAGGCCACTTCTCCCAGCCGGGAGCGTCCGGTGCGAAAAGCGGTCTCGTTCATGGAGCCGCTCCGCCAGGCGCTGATGTGCCCAATGGCGTGGTCTGCGGCTGAGAGGATGGTGCCGCTGTTGGAGGCTGGCTCACAGCCGCCGCATTCTCAAGCCCCACGAGCGCGATCTTGAGATAACCGCTGTCCCGCAGCATGTTCATGATTTCCATGAAATGCCCGTAATCCACGGCCTTGTCGGCGCGCAGAAAAATGCGGGTATCCTTGTTGCCACCGGTGCGCGCATCAAGGCTCGCCGTCAGCGCGTCCCTGGCAACAGCGTCATTTCCAAGGTTGAGAGAGAGGTCGTCCTTGACCGTGAGATAGAGCGGCTCTTCGGGGCGTTCTGCAGGCTTGGCACTGGATGCGGGCAGATCGACATTCACATCGACCGTCGCCAAGGGCGCCGCCACCATGAAGATGATG
Source organism: Rhizobium skierniewicense (assembly GCF_014196515.1). Classification (GTDB taxonomy): domain Bacteria; phylum Pseudomonadota; class Alphaproteobacteria; order Rhizobiales; family Rhizobiaceae; genus Agrobacterium; species Agrobacterium skierniewicense. The sequence continues at coordinate 174,966 of NZ_JACIDV010000007.1, forward strand.
AGCAGAACCAGCATCACGTCGATGAAAGGCGTGACGTTGATCTCATGGTTTTCGGAGAGTTCGTCTCCCCCGCTGTCGCGAATACCGCCCGCCATGATCAGCGCCCCACGAGGGAAACAGGTGGCTTGGCCGCATTACCGGGCGGAATGCGACGGAAATCGAGGTCACGGCTGACCAGACGCTCGACGCCTGCGGCGACATCGGCCAACAGGTGGCGATAGCCGGTGATGGAGCGGGCAAACACGTTGTAGATTACCACGGCAGGAATGGCGGCGACGAGACCGATGGCCGTTGCCAGAAGCGCTTCGGCGATACCGGGCGCGACGACAGCGAGATTCGTCGTTTGCGATTCCGATATGCTGATGAAGGAGTTCATGATGCCCCAGACCGTGCCGAACAGGCCGACGAAGGGCGATACGGAACCGATCGTCGCCAGAATGCCGGTGCCGCGCGACATGCGGCGGCCCGCATGGGTTTCGATGCGACCCAGAACGGACGACACGCGTTCCTTGATGCCGCCGCCATCGGTGTGTGCCACCACGGCGTCCGAAAGCTGCATTTCATGCGTCGCCATGCGCAACATCACAGCGCTGGGCCCACCCTTCTTGTCCACCGCATCGGTGGCTTCCGACAGGGTCTTGGCCTTGTGGACGATCTTGAGGATGGACTTGGCGCGAATGCGCGCACCTGCCAGCTCGATGGTCTTTGCGACCCAGACTGTCCATGTGATCAGCGACGCGATGGCAAGCCCGATCATCACCGTCTTGACCACCCAGTCGGCGGCCATGAACATGCCCCATGGCGACAGGTTGTGCGGAATATCCGCGCGCTTTTCCGGCGTGGTGGCGGGCGGCGTTACAACAGGCTCGGCCAATGTCGGCTGAAGCGGTGGCTGGACTGCTGTCGCCGGTGCAGCGCCCGCAGGCGCAGGCTGGGCCTGTTGCGGTGCCGGAGGTGCCGCATTTTGCGCGGCCGGAGCTGTCTCGTTTGCCGGCGCTGGCGGCGTTGTTTGGGCAAACACAGGGCTTGTCCCAAGGCAGGCCACCAGTGACAGCATGATGGCGGCAGACCCGCACCGCTTGCGCGACACAGCATGAGAGTTTGACGAAAAGGTCGACGTTTCAAGTGCCATCATGTTGTTCCCGGATCCCGTAACAAGCGTCGATTTTGACAGCCACAATCCGCATCTCTTAGAAAACCCAGATGCGAACGCGGCCGCGCGCCTCGCTAACAAAGTTGAGTAGAAAAGACAACTAATACATCGGGAAAATATGATCTGTAAACTCTTCTTATGCAAAAAGAAGGGCGGAAAGAGCCTCACATCTGCTGCGACGGCATAAATTGCGCCACCAGTTCGTGACGATCTCCGGGATAAGTCACCTTGACATGGGTGATATAGGTCTGGCCGTTCCAGGTCCGTCTCTCGATCACCAGACAGGCGGTTCCATTGGGGATCGCCAGCGCTTCGGCCACGCGCTTATCGGCTGGGATCGCCCGGATCCGATGTTCCGCAGCACTCCACGGCACCATCTTCAAAAGCCAGGAACCAGGCCCCGTTTCGTTGAAATCGGCGGCAACAGCTTCAGGAACGGTGGCAACGTTGATGACACGTTCTTCAAGGCAGAAGGGAACGTCAGTCGCGAAATGACGGCAGGTCAGGGCCAGAACCGGCGCACCCGGTTCAACGCCCAGCGTCGTCTGGTCGGAAACGTTGGACGATCTCATCTCACGACGATCGAGCCTGTAGGCATAGATCAGGCCCAGCGCCTGCACCTCGCGCTGAATGTCCTGAATTTCCAGAACGGCGGATTGGGCGTGCGGCTGGGTCACGAAGCTGCCGGAGCGACGACGACGCTCGATCAGACCCTTCTTCACCAGTTCACCGAGAGCTTTATTCACCGTCATTCGTGAGCAGCCGTAGTCCAGCGTCAGCTCATGTTCGAAGGGTATGCGATGGCCCGGGGGCCATTCGCCTGAGAGAATGCGCCCTTCCACATCGCCCGTAATGCGCTCATGCAGCGATTTTTCCGGGATACGGGGGGCATCAGTCATACGTTCGTTCGTCCTGTTGATTGAATGCCTGATACCATCCCCCGTTACGCTTAGCCATATGGCGACGCCACCATTGAATTCTCCGCTGCGGCTGGCTTACAGTCGCATCCGTTGCGGACATGCCGACTGGCTCCGTCCGACCCATTCTTGCGAGATCCAATGACCAGGCAGAGACGCCGCAGACTCATCCGCGCCACGCGCACAGCAACCGGCGTTTCGCTGGTCGCCGCCATTTCCTTCATTGCGGGAATGACGGATGCCATCGGCCTCACGATGTCTGGAGATTTCGTGTCCTTCATGACCGGAAACACCACGCGTGCCGCACTGTCCCTGCAAGCCGGTGATCTTGGTCATGCCGTCACCCTGCTGCTCGCGGTTCTCACCTTCGTTGCCGGCAATGCCGTCGGCATCGTCGTCGCACACACATCCGAGAGACGGCTCTTCTCAGTCTTGAGTGCGGTCAGCCTCGTCTTGGCCTGTGCCGCCGTGCTGCAAACGCAGGGCATGACGCTCAGCCAGTTCTATCTGGTCGTCTTTGCCATGGGCGTGATCAATGCGGCGGTGGAACATGTCGAGGGCCTGCCCATCGGACTTACCTATGTCACGGGAGCGCTCTCCCGCTTCGGTCGCGGTATCGGCCGTTTTCTGCTGGGCGAACGCAAGCTGGGCTGGACCATTCAACTGGTTCCGTGGATTGGCATGCTCATCGGTGCCGTTGCGGGTGCCGTTCTGGCACAGCGGCTCCCCGGTTTCGCCCTGCTCGTGGTCAGCCTGCTGGTGTTTGTCGTCGCGCTTGCAAGTCTTGTGATGCCACGGTCGCTCAGCCGCCGGTTTCAATCCAGTATCGTAACCCGCAAAGACCGATTGCCGTGAGCGTTACTTGGCGGAAATCGTAACGAACTTGGTGCCACGCACACGCACTGTCATGACGCAGGGCGCGCTGTCGGTGCGCTCGCAATAGCGGGGATGCATCTTGAATTCGAACACCATGTTGCCGAAACGCTGAACGAACTCATAGCTGTAGATCGTTGCGGTGGCGATCATCAGATAGCCGCCTTCCTTGACCTGCACATAGAAATTATACGGGCAGCCATCGTCGTTGCAACTGCGCGCCTTCTCGCCATCGCAGGTCAGTTCGCCGCGATTGGTGATCGCGTCCATAATCCCGTCATTGTTGATGTCAAGCCGGGTGATGAAACCCTCGCCGAACTCCGCGACCTTGCACTCCTGACGAAAGTGGTCCTTCTCGTAGATTTCAGGGTCGCTGACCAGCTGCTGCTGGGCCTGCGCCATCATCGGAACAGCCAGAAAAACCAGCGCTTGAAGCGTAACGAAGAGAAGGCGTCTCACGGCATTTTCCTTTGGGTCTGTTTCCGCTATGGATGCGGCAGCATGGGCGTGCCGTCCTTGATCCGGCGGTGGATCATATCGAGCCGTCCTTGCGTGACACTGACCGCGCGCAAACATTCGAGGAGCGCCCTTCCATGACCCTTCTGGCCTTTCTCGATTATGCTGGCGTCGCCGTTTTTGCCGCCACAGGCGCGCTTGCAGCGTCGCGCAAACAACTGGATTTCATCGGCTTTCTGTTTTTCGCATCGGTCACCGGCATCGGCGGTGGTACGTTGCGCGATCTCGTACTGGGCCGCGCGCCAGTCTTTTGGGTCGTCAATCCCACCTATATCCTCGTCTGCGTCGTTATCGCGGCGCTCGTGTATCTCACTGCCCATCTGCTGGAATCCCGCTACAGGCTGCTGATCTGGCTGGATGCAGTCGGTCTTTCGGCCTATTGCGTCATGGGAGCCGCGAAAGGTCTTGCCGTCAGCGGCTCTCCGACTGTCGCCATCGTCACCGGCACCATGACCGCGACCTTCGGCGGCGTGTTGCGCGATATTCTGGCGGGTGAACCCTCCGTACTGCTGCGACCCGAGGTCTATATCAGCTGCGCCTTGGCGGGCGCTTGCGTGTTCACCGCAGCCCACGCCATCGGCCTTCCGCTTCTCATCGCGTCGGGAGCCGGGGTCCTCACCGCATTCGCCATCCGAAGCGGTGCGCTGATTTTCGGCTGGACCTTTCCGCGCTACCGCCCGCGTCCCGGCAGACCACCGGAAGACATCATGTAGGCCACATGCAAAAGGCGCCCGTAAGGCGCCTTCAAACTGTCCGATGGAAGACTTGTCAGTGCACGCTGATGGTGCGCAGCTCGTCTTCTGCTGCCTTGAAGAAGGTGCTGGACCGATTGTCCGTCAGGAGGATCGGCGTGCCATCGGCACCGAACAACGCCCAAAGATCAAGACCCGCATCAATCTTGGGGGCTTCCGGAAAGCAACGTGTCACTTCATCGGCGCGCATCTTTCTGATGTATCCGACTTCGCCTGCACCGATGTGAGCCAGCTGGGACTTGGTCAAACGCGCATGCGCTTCTTTCAAGAGCATATTTCGGTCTCCATATTCTTCAGACGTCGCGCCGCGGTGCGTCGCTTGGCGTGCAGAATCCTATTGTGAAACGGAAATGTTAATTTTTTTCACCACGCTGGAGATTTCGGGCCGTGTGAGATCAATGGACAGCAAACCGTTGCGAAGGCGCGCATCATTGACCTGCATGCCGTCCGCGAGCACGAAAACCCGCTGGAACTGGCGTGCAGCGATGCCGCGATAAAGGTAGTCGCGCGCATCCTGTTCCTGCTGGCGACCGCGAATGACGAGCTGGTTGTCGGCTGTCGTCACATCGAGCTCGTCTTCAGAAAATCCGGCAACCGCAATGGTAATGCGCAAACGCTCCGGGCGTTCGCCATCTGCGACCAGTCGCTCTATATTGTAGGGGGGATAACCGTCATTCGCCTTCGCCATCCGCTCCAGCGTTTTTTCCATGGCATCGAAGCCCAGCATCAGCGGGTGCGTGAAGGGTGTCATTCGGCTCATATCTTTCAGTCCTTGTACCCAAGCGACGAACGTGTGCCCCGTTTGCGGCGGCAAGTGTTCATATGGGAATATGGTGTTTGCAACGCAAGAACGTCATGCCGGGAAAAGTCTGAACCGCCACGTGCTTGACAAGCCTTGGAAACAGGCCTGAAAAGGCGTGTCATAGAAACAGCAGGACAATCATGACCGAGCGCAGAAAAATCATCATCGACACCGATCCGGGGCAGGACGACGCAGCCGCCATCATGCTGGCTTTGGCAAGCCCGGACGAAATCGAAATCCTCGGTCTGTGTGCCGTCGCCGGTAACGTGCCGCTGAAACTCACCAGCCGCAACATCCGCATCATGCTGGAACTGTGCAACCGCACCGAAATCCCCGTCTATGAAGGTTGTGAACGCCCGCTGGTGCGCGCGCCGATCACCGCCGAGCACGTTCACGGCAGCACCGGCCTTGATGGCCCGACCTTGCCTGAGCCGGTTCTCGAAGCGCAATCGCAAGATGCCATCGACTTCATCATCGAGACGATCCGCCGCGAGCCGTCAGGCACGATTACGCTGTGCACGCTGGGTGCACTGACGAACATTGCCACCGCCTTGCAAAAAGCACCCGACATTGCGCCGCGCGTCAAGGAACTGGTGTTGATGGGCGGCGGTTTCTTCGAGGGTGGCAACATCACGCCCGCCGCCGAATTCAACATCTATGTCGATCCGCATGCTGCCGACATCGTCTTCCGTTCAGGTATCCCGCTGGTCATGATGCCGCTCGACGTCACGCACAAGCTTTTGACCACCAAGGCCCGCGTTGCCGCCATCCGCGATATCGGCACCCGCCCGGCGATTGCCATGGCCGAGATGCTGGAGTTTTTCGAACGGTTCGACGTGGAGAAATACGGCTCGGACGGCGGACCGCTGCATGACCCCACCGTCATCGCCTATCTGATCAAGCCGGACCTGTTCGAGGGTCGCGACTGCAATGTCGAGATCGAGGTCAATTCCGAGCTCACCATCGGCATGACGGTTGTCGACTGGTGGAAGGTGACCGGTCGCGAACCAAACGCGCGCGTCATGCGCGATGTGGACGCCGACGGTTTCTTCGCGTTGCTGACCGAGCGCTTTGCGCGGATTTGATTCTTTTCTTTCGTCACCCCGCACTTGATGCGGGGTGACGAAGGCAGGTTGGCACCCTGCTCAAAGCTCATAGAAATCCGCGACGATCTTCCAGGCATCGTCGGCGGTTTCGGTAAAGTGCAGCAGCTCCATATCATCTGGCGCAATCGTGCCAAAATCGGCCAGCGCTTCGAAATTGATGATGGATCGCCAGAAGGCTTCCCCGAACAGGATGAGCGGGATGGGTGCCATGCGCTTGGTCTGGATCAACGTCAGCGTTTCAAACAGCTCGTCCATGGTGCCGAAGCCGCCAGGAAAGACCACGACGGCCTTCGCACGCATCAGAAAGTGCATCTTGCGGATCGCGAAATAGTGGAAGTTGAAGCTGAGTTCCGGCGTGACATGCGGGTTGGGTGCCTGCTCGTGCGGCAACAGGATGTTGAGGCCAATCGATGGGGCACCGGCTTCCGATGCACCGCGATTGCCCGCCTCCATCACACCGGGTCCACCACCCGTCATCACGACATATTCACGGTGATCGTGCTTTTGCGATTCGCCTGCGCAAAGTTTCGCAAACTTGCGGGCCTCGTCGTAATAAACCGATGCGGCTTCCAGGTTCTTTCTCTGTGTTTCATTGCGGGCCGCCCAGGCCTCACCGCCCGGTTCGGGAATGCGCGCACCGCCAAACAGCACGACGGTCGACTTGATGCCCCGCTCTGTCAGGATCATCTCCGGCTTCATCAGCTCCAGCTGCAACCGGATGGGCCGCAATTCTTCCCGGCACAGAAAATCGGTATCGGCATAGGCCAGACGGTAGGATGGCGATGCCGATTGCGGGGTCTTGGGCAAGCCTTCGGCCTGGCGCTTGTCATCCGAACTGGATTTCAACGGATCCCAGACGCCATCCTTGCGATGCAACTTGCCATTTTTCAGTTTTGCCATTGTCCATGCCTTTCGTCTGCCCGCGCCAAATCACATTGACGCCCTTGAAACACTCGCTTAGAGCAATTGACCATGTCCGGCCAGCGGTGCGGATATTTCCCTGTATGTGACGATAGTCAGCGAAGTTTAAGGAATTCTCATGAGCATCCCCGATCTCGGCTCCCTTGAAACAATCATCGAAGCCGCATTCGATAATCGCGATAGCGTCAACATATCGACCAAAGGCGAGGTTCGCGAGGCCGTCGAGACCGCGCTGAACCTGCTCGATGGCGGACAGGTGCGCGTTGCCGAGAAGCAGGCCGATGGCAACTGGACCGTGAACCAATGGCTGAAGAAGGCTGTGCTTTTATCCTTCCGCCTGAACGACATGGACATCGTCACCGGTGGCCCTGGCGAATCCACATGGTGGGACAAGGTCCCCTCCAAATTCGAGAACTGGGGTGAGAACCAGTTCCGCGCCGCAGGCTTCCGCGCCGTGCCGAATGCCGTCGTGCGCCGCTCGGCTTACGTTGCCAGGAACGTCGTCTTGATGCCGTCCTTCGTCAATCTCGGCGCCTATGTCGATGAAGGCACCATGGTCGATACCTGGGCAACCGTCGGCTCCTGCGCGCAGATTGGCAAGAACGTCCATCTCTCCGGCGGCGTTGGCATCGGCGGTGTTCTGGAGCCGCTTCAGGCGGGTCCGACCATCATCGAAGACAATTGCTTCATCGGCGCACGCTCCGAAGTCGTTGAAGGCTGCATCATCCGCGAAGGTGCGGTTCTTGGCATGGGCGTCTTCATCGGTAAATCCACCAAGATCGTGGACCGCGCCACCGGCTCGATCACCTATGGCGAAGTCCCGCCTTACTCCGTCGTCGTGGCCGGTACCATGCCAGGCAAGCCCTTCCCGAATGGTGAGATGGGCCCGAGCCTCTATTGCGCCGTCATCGTCAAGACGGTCGACGAGAAGACCCGCTCCAAGACCGGCATCAACGAGTTGCTGCGCGACTGACAAGAGTAGACTGACCCATGAATGCCACCGATCCCGTCGCCAATCTTGCCGCTCTCATCCGTTGCCCGTCGGTGACACCAGCAGAAGGCGGCGCGCTGACACTTCTCGATACCCTGCTGACGCCGCTCGGCTTTGCGGTCGAGCGTGTGATGGCGACGGAAGAGGGAACGCCTGACGTCGAAAACCTCTACGCCCGGCTTGGCACTGACGGTCCGCATCTGATGTTTGCGGGTCATACCGATGTCGTGCCAGTGGGCGACGAAGCATCATGGAGCCATCCACCATTTTCCGCCGAGATTTCAGGCGGAGAGATGTTCGGACGCGGTGCCGTCGATATGAAGGGCGGTATCGCCTGTTTCGTCGCGGCCATCGCCCGCCATATCGAAAAGCATGGAAAGCCCGAGGGTTCGGTCTCCTTCCTCATCACCGGCGATGAAGAAGGTCCATCGATCAACGGCACCTCAAAACTTCTCGAATGGGCCGCCGCCAAGGGCGAAACATGGGACGCCTGCGTGGTGGGCGAACCCACCAACCCGGACAAACTCGGCGACATGATCAAGATCGGTCGTCGCGGTTCGCTGTCGGGCCGCATCACGGTCCATGGCGTTCAGGGTCACGCCGCCTATCCGCATCTGGCCGACAATCCGCTTCGCGGCATGTTGCAACTGACCCATGCGCTGATGGATCCGCCTTTTGACACCGGTACCGATACCTTCCAGCCGTCCAATCTCGAAGTGACGACCATCGACACCGGCAATGCTGCGACCAATGTCATCCCGGCCAGGGTGACCGCTGCCTTCAACATCCGTTTCAACGACACATGGACGGCAGAGACGCTGCGCGCCGAGATCATCCGCCGTCTGGACGAGGCCGCAGCCGATGGCGCGCTGCGCCCGGATCGTTCGCCGGTCAGATACGACATCGTCTGGGCCGATCGTCCCGCCCATGTTTTCCTAACCCGCAACAACGCGTTGATTTCGTCGCTGTCCGGTGCGGTGGCAGACGTCACCGGCCAAGAGCCGAAACTATCGACCACCGGCGGCACATCGGATGCCCGTTTCATCAAGGACTATTGCCCGGTGGTGGAATTCGGCCTCGTTGGCCAGACCATGCACATGGTGGACGAGCGCGTGGCCGTCGCAGACCTGGAAACGCTGACCCGCATCTACGAGGTCTTCATCGAACGCTGGTTCAGCCATGCCGTCGTATAACGAGATAACCCTATACGTCAGGGGCCTCTGGTTGCTGCTTCTGGGCGACCCTGCAGGCGGCCGATTGCTGGACCTGACAGATCGCGGCATGACGCGGTCGTTTTATGCGGCGCTGTGGTGCCTGCCGTCCATGGCGCTGTCCTGGTACTGGTGGCATGAGGCCTATGTTTCCGTCTTGCCGGAAGGTGTCGGCACCGGTGCCATCTTCTTCGTTCGCCTGGCGATGGTCGAAGCCATCTGCTGGATGGCGCCGCTGATCCTCATCGGTTTTCTCTTGATGGCATTCGGCGCGCGACAGAAATTTCCAGCCCTCGTCGTTGTCGCCAACTGGTTGTCGCTGCCGTTTTCCTATGCCTACGCGACGCTGATCCTGATCGCGCTGCTGGCGCCGTCTTTACAGGGGCTGATCGCCATCCTGTGGTTTTCGCTGCTGCTGACCCTGGTATTCTGCTTTTCCCGGATCGTGAAATTCTTCGTGCGGGAACAGCCTCTGCTCGTCGCGGCGCTGGTGATGACGCTCCTCATTCCCGGCATGATCCTGTCGGAACTGCTGCAACGCTTTTTAGGCGTCTATCCGAGCTGAGGCTTGCGCAGGCGGTTTTATGACGAATCGTCACCGTCATCCATTTTCTCCGTTCCCGGCCTGCGTGGCTGTATCACATCGGGATAATCGACCTGCATGAAATAAAGACCTTCGGGCGGTGCCACCGGGCCGCAGGCCTTGCGGTCACGCGCTTCAAGAGCATGTTTCACGTCATCCGGGGTGGTTGCCCCCTCTCCCGCCAATTTCAGCGTACCCGCAAAAGAGCGGATCTGGTTGTGCAGGAAGCTCTGTGCCGTGGCCCTTATCTCGATCAGGTCGCCATCGCGCGTTATATCCAGCCGGTCGAGCGTTCGCACCGGGCTCTTGGCCTGGCAGTGGACGGAGCGGAAGGTCGTGAAATCATGTCGCCCCACCAGCACCTGGGCCGCCGCATGCATGGCGTCATGATCAAGGTCCTTGGAGACCCACCATGCCCGCTTGTGCTCCAGCGTCAGCCGCGATTTGCGGGCAATGATGCGGTAGAGATAATGGCGGCGAAGGGCGGAAAAACGCGCGTCGAAATCCTCGGTCACGGCTTTGACATCCAGAACCGACACCGCCTCGCCTGCCATGGCCAGATGCGCGTTCAACGCGTTGCGCAGCTTGTAGGGTTGCCAGTCCCGAGACAGATCGACATGCGCGACCTGTCCCCTGGCGTGAACGCCGGAATCGGTGCGGCCCGCACCACGAAAACTGACGGTTTCCCTGGTCAGCGACAGGACAGCCGCTTCCAGTGCCAGTTGCACGGACGGTCCGTTGTTTTGCCGCTGCCAGCCATAATAGGGAGACCCGTCATATTCGATGGTCATGCGGAAGCGTGGCATCAGCCGAGCCTCGTTCCGACGGACACCGGTGTGCCGCGCAGAAAATCCTGGGCCAGCATCGGTTTGCCGCCGGCCTTTTGCAGACGCACCAGCCGCACGGCGCCGTTGCCGCAGGCAATGGTCAGATCATTGTCCAGAACAGAACCCGCTTCGCCCATGCCACTGGCCATTTCCGTTTCCAGAACCTTCACGCGCTCGACTTTTCCGCCGATGTCCATTTCGAACCAGGCACCCGGAAAGGGCGACAGGCCGCGAATGTGGTTGTGCACATCCTGGCTTGCCCAGGAAAAATTGATACGGGTCTCGGCCTTGTCGATCTTGGCGGCATAGACGACGCCGTCTTGCGCCTGCGGCGTCAACGGCAGATCGCCATCTTCCAGCTTCAACATCGCCTCGCGCATCAGCCGCGCCCCCGCCAGCATCAGGCTGTCGTGCAATTCGCCAGCCGTCATATTGGGGCCAATGGCAATTTTTGCCGTCAGCGCCACGGGGCCGGTGTCCAGCCCCTTTTCCATCTGCATCACCATCATGCCGGTTTCGGTATCACCGGCCATGATCGCACGTTGAATGGGAGCGGCACCGCGCCAGCGCGGCAACAAGGAGGCATGACCGTTGTAGCAGCCAAGGCGGGTACCGTTGAGGATAGCTTCCGGCAACAACAGGCCGTAAGCGACGACGACGGCCACATCTGCGTTGAAGGACTTGAATTCCGCCCTATCCTCTTCGGCCTTGAAATTGAGCGGCGTCAGAACCGGGATGCCGAGCAGTTCGGCCGCCTGATGCACGGGTGACTTCTGAAGATCCAGCCCGCGACGCCCGCCCGGACGGGGTGGCTGCGTGTAGACGGCCGATATCTCGTGGCCCGCATCGACCAGCGCGCGAAGCGTGGGAACGGAAAACTCGGGCGTTCCCATGAAGATGATGCGCAGTGCCATGTTCGCCCCCTGCCCTGCCGGCCGATCCGCCAACCCATAGACACGGGGTAGATCAGATTTTAGCGCGGGCCGCCTTGGTGAATTTCTTGATGACCATATCCCGTTTCAGGCGAGAAATGTGGTCGATGAACAGAACACCGTTCAAATGGTCCATTTCGTGTTGCAGACAGGTGGCGAGCAAACCATCGGCCTCCACCGTCTGCTTTTTGCCATCGCGGTCGATATAGCCAACCGTCAGCGAAGCTGGACGTTCCACCTCGGCATAATAATCGGGAATGGACAGACAGCCCTCTTCATAGGCCGACACATCGTCCGACACTTTGAGAATTTCCGGGTTGATGAACACAACCGGATTGCGGTCTTCGTCTTCGCGCGAGATGTCGATGACCAGCATACGGCGCGGCACACCAATCTGGATCGCGGCAAGGCCAATGCCCGGCGCATCATACATCGTGTCCAGCATGTCATCGGCCAGACGCGTGATCTCGGCATCCACCTGTTCGATGGGCTTGGATTGCTGGCGAAGCAGTGGATCAGGCAAAATAATAAGAGGTTTGATCGTCATGGCTTCCCCATAACGCATCTCATCTTTGGAGGAAACAAAAAATAAAGGCCAATATTAGCGACCGCATCGGCAACAAACCGGACTCATTTACGCCCGATAAATGTTCTTGTTTTGATCTGACGAATCACACGAAATCTGTTAGATTTGGATATGAACATCGATTTCAATGCGCTTGGTACGACAGCCTTCATGCTCGGCAGCCTTCCCATCTCGGTCGGCGCTGTGCTCGGTTTTTTGATTGCAGGGTGCTTCATCGCCGCAGCCTTCATCTGGCGAAAACCGGCTGTTGTCGATCAGTCGCGCGAGGAAATCACCGAGCTTTTGAGAACCCAATCGGAACTGCATGGCCGTATCGCCGCCATGACAGAGAGCCTCAGCGCCCGCCAGAACGAAATGAGCCAGACGCTGAACGACCGGCTGGACGGCATGTCACAGCGCATCGGCACCACCTTGACGGAGCAGACCCGCTCGACCCACGAAAACCTCAGCAAATTGCAGGAACGCCTTGCCGTGATCGATGCGGCCCAGGGCAATATTCAGGATCTGGCCAAGGATGTGATCGGCTTGCAGGCCATCCTCAACAACAAACAGACACGCGGCGCCTTTGGACAGGCGCGGATGGAGGCACTGATTGCCGACGCCCTGCCCTCCGGTGCCTATAGTTTGCAGCCGACACTTTCGAACGGCTTTCGTCCCGATTGCACCATCCGAATGCCGAACAATGCGCCGCCTCTGGTCATCGATGCGAAGTTTCCGCTGGAAGCCTGGAATGCGCTGAAGGCGGATGACGCGCCGGAAGCGAAACGGGCCGCCACCCAGCAGTTCCGACGGGACATGGAAGTGCATATTCGCGATGTCGCAGACAAATATCTCATCTCCGGCGAAACCCAGGACACCGCCTTCATCTTCGTTCCCTCGGAATCCATCTTCGCCGATATCCACCAGCATTTCGAAAATCTGGTGCAGCGCGCGCAACGTTCCCGCGTCGTCATCGTCTCGCCTTCGCTGCTGATGCTGTCCGTTCAGGTCATTCAGTCTGTTCTCAAGGACCAGCGTATGCGCGAACAGGCGCATCTCATTCAAGGCGAGGTCGCCATGCTGATGGACGATGTGCGGCGTCTGGACGAGCGGACCCGAAAATTGCAGGCGCATTTCGGGCTGGTCCAAAAGGACGTGGACATGATGCTGACCTCGTCCGACAAGGTGCTGGCGCGCGGTATCAAGATCGAAAGCCTCGATTTTGCTCCGTCGCAAAAGGAAATCGCTCATCTGGAAGCCGAGCAGTTGCGCCGGGTGTCGGACGGACGCGCCGGTGCGGCCAAGCTGAGGGTGGTTGACGACGAGTGATCCACTCGGCACAGTCGATGCCTGTTTCGCTTTTGTTTTCGCCCCTTATGGAATGACCCGCATGATCACAGTTTTCGGCTCCATCAACATGGACCTCGTTGCCATTTCCGACCGCCTGCCGAAGCCGGGTGAAACCGTGACCGGCAAGACCTTTTCGACCGCCGCCGGTGGTAAGGGCGCCAATCAGGCGCTGGCGGCGCGCCGCGCGGGCGCAACAGTGAAGATGGCGGGCGCCGTCGGCGATGATGCCTTCTCAGCCCCGGCCCTCACCCTGCTTCGTGATGCGCGGGCGGATCTCTCGCTTGTCAAGACTGTCGCCGTACCCACCGGAACCGCCGTCATCCTGATCGGCGAGGGCGGTGAGAACATGATTTCAGTCATCCCCGCCGCCAATGGCGAGGTATCGGAAGCCGATGCAGACCGTGCGGTTTCCGAGATGGCGGAAGGCGATATTCTGATGTTGCAGTTCGAGGTACCAAGCGACGCCATCGAGGCGGCGCTCGAAGCGGCCAAGGCAAGGCGCGTGACAACCATCATCAACACCGCCCCGCTGACGTCTGACGCGCAGCGGCTGTCGCGGTTGGCGGATGTCGTCATTTCCAATGAGACCGAGTTCGAATTGCTGATCGGCAAGGACCGGCTGTCGGCTGATGAGCGGGAAAAGGAACTCGCTGCCCTTCATGACAAGACCGGCCAGACCCTGATCGTCACGCTGGGTGCCGAAGGCGTCGTCGCCATCCGCAAGGGCAAGCTCGTCAAGGCCAAGGGCCTGAAGATCGAGCCCGTCGATACGGTCGGTGCGGGTGATACGTTCTGCGGCTATCTGGCGGCCAGCCTTGATGCCGGTCTCGATTTCGAAGCAGCACTCCGTCGTGCAGCCGTTGCCGGTTCGCTGGCCTGTACGCGGTCCGGCGCACAGCCGTCTATCCCAGTCGCATCCGAGGTGGATGCTAGAGCGCTTCATTGTTAAATGGAAGCAGTTCTGTTGGTTCAAACGGGATCATCCGGTTGTTCGGACGGCGCGTGCCGTAGCCATAGCATACGGCCAAGCCGTCCGAGCAATCGCAGGGTCCCGTTTCAACCAACCCGAAGGGCCGGGCATCTTTGCGCCAGGATCAAAGGCGATCGGCTCGACCGTACCTTAGGGTATGCCCTTCGCCAATCGCCTTTGCCCTGACGAAAACCTGCTCCGGCAGAACGCTCCCATTTAACAATGAAGCGCTCTAAAATCTAAAAACTCAGGTTCGGATGAAGGTGAGATAGGCGGAGCTGCGACCCTCGCGCTTCGCCTTGTTCTCGTAACGCGTGCCCGGCCAGGTATCGAAGGGCGTGTTCCAGTCGGCGGATGTCTGTGCCGTCCATTCAAAGCCGCCATGCGCCGCGCAATGCTGAAGCGTCCAGTTGATGTAGGTGTCGATATCCGAGGCGAAGCAGAACTTGGCACCCGGTTTCAGGACCCGGTGAAACCGGGCCAGATTGACATCCGACACGAAGCGACGCTTCCAGTGCTTCTTTTTCGGCCACGGATCGGGATAGAGGAGATCGATATGATCGATCGACGCATCCGGCAGCCAGTCCAGCAATTGCGTGGCGTCGTCATCATAAAGACGGATGTTCATCAGCTCACGTTCGCGCACGCTGCCCAAAAGCTTCGCCATGGAATTGACGAAGGGCTCGACGCCGATGAAGCCGGTGGCTGGGTTTTCGGATGCGCGGTGGATTAGGTGCTCTCCACCACCAAAGCCGATTTCGAGGCGAATGGACTTCACGTCGGCTGGAAAGAGTGCCGCGAGGTTTTTCGGCGGCTGAGTGTCGAGGTCCACCTTCAGCAACGGCAAAAGGTTTTCGATCGTATCGACCTGCTGGTTGCGCAGTGGCTTGCCCTTGCGCCGACCAAAAAACGCTTCCGTTGCGCGCGAACGCCGCTCTTCCGTCATTTCTACACTCTCGCACATGTGGATAACCCGCACCGCGCCTGTTTATTGCGCTGTGCGGGTTTCAAACTTTTCAGACCGTATCTCTCAATCGGCGATGATTGACAAGCCTTATGCGGCTTTCAGTGCATCCTTGAGCGGCTTGACCAGATCCAGCTTCTCCCAGGAGAACGAGCCGTCACGCCCAGCCTTGCGACCGAAATGGCCGTAGGACGATGTCTTGGCATAGATCGGCTTGTTGAGGTCGAGATGACGGCGAATGCCCGATGGCGAGAGGTCGATGACCTTGCGGATCGCGGATTCGACCTCATCTTCGCCCATTGTCCCTGTCTGGTGGAAATCGACATAGACCGACAAGGGCTGCGCAACGCCGATGGCGTAGGAGAGCTGGATCGTGCAGCGCTCTGCCAACCCTGCGGCAACGACATTCTTGGCGATGTAGCGGGCCGCGTAAGCAGCGGAACGGTCGACCTTCGTCGTGTCCTTGCCGGAGAATGCACCGCCGCCGTGCGGGGCTGCCCCGCCGTAGGTGTCCACGATAATCTTGCGGCCCGTCAGGCCAGCGTCACCATCAGGACCACCGATCACGAACTTGCCGGTCGGGTTGATGTACCACTGGCAATCGTCGGCTATCTTCAACTCACCAAGCGCTTCGCGGATATAGGGCTCCACGACGGAGCGGACCTTCTTGGAGTCCCAGCTGGCATCCAGATGCTGCGTTGAAAGCACGATGGAGACGGCTTCGGATGCCTTGCCATCAACGTAACGCACGGTCACCTGGCTCTTGGCATCGGGACCGAGCTTGGCGGCTTCGCCTTCGCCGCTTTTGCGGGCGGTGGCCAGAAGCTGGAGAATGCGGTGTGAATAATAGATCGGAGCCGGCATCAGGTCCGGCGTTTCCTTGCAGGCGTAACCGAACATGATGCCCTGGTCGCCAGCACCTTCGTCGCCCTGCTTGTCGGAGGCGTTATCGACGCCCTGTGCAATGTCGGCAGACTGTGGGTGAAGCAGCACGTCGATCCTGGCCGTCTTCCAGTGGAAACCGTCCTGCTCGTAGCCGATGTCGCGGATGGCCTTGCGGGCGGCGGCCTTGAACTTGGCAGGGTTGATGACGGGATGGCCGCTCGCATCCTTGAACACTGAACCGTCCTTGGCCTTCTTCAAAAGCGTGTCGGGAACCCGTACTTCGCCAGCGATAACCACGCGATTCGTTGTTGCAAGCGTCTCGCAGGCGATGCGCACCGTCCAGGGATCGACCCCGGTCTTGGCGGCTTCGCGGTAGATCAGATCAACGATTTCATCGGAAATGCGGTCACAAACCTTGTCAGGGTGACCTTCAGCAACGGACTCGCTGGTGAATAGGTAATTGGCACGCATGCGGGATTCCCCTCAAAAAAATGGTCATCGTTGTTAGTCACATTGCTCGAAAAAAACAAGGACACAACGACATAAATATATCTTTATATCGGAATTCCTAAATCATCCTTACGCAACAAAAAACGGCCCCGAAGGACCGTTTGTCGCTTCTCGAAACTGTTTCGATCGTTTATTCCGCGTCGCCTTCGGCGGCGAGCGCCTTGACCAGATCGACGATCCGACGGCGAACCTTGGGATCGTTGATCTTCACGAATGCGCGGTTGAGCTGCAAACCTTCGGAAGAGGACAGGAAGTCAACGACATAGTTGGAGCTGTTGGCTTCCGCCATGCCGGTGACGCTGACACCTTGGTCGCCTGGCGCATCTTCAAAGAAGAAGGAGACGGGGACGTTCAGGATGCTGGAGATGTTCTGCAAGCGGCTGGCACCGACGCGGTTCGTCCCTTTTTCGTACTTCTGGATCTGCTGGAAGGTGATGCCAAGGCTTTCGCCCAGCTTCTCCTGGCTCATCCCCAGCATCGTACGGCGGAGGCGAATTCGGCTCCCGACATGAATGTCAATCGGGTTCGGCTTTTTCTTGTTTTCTGTCATGTTGTTGTCCTGACATTCAAAAAAATCTGCGGGGTTAACGATCACACAGCCTTGCGGTCCTGAACCACAGGATTGTCATTATTAGCAACATATCATGTGCGTTGTGTAACCTAACACAAGCACTATGCAATTTTAGGGGTTTTTGGTCAATTCTTACGATCAAACAAACCGAGCCGCGCAATTATCGCGATAACGAGTAACGTGAAAAAGAACAACCAAAAGTGAAGTTGTCTCATATCTGTGGTGATTGCGCCAGTAGCGGCACGACCTAAAGTAGAATCGATTATTCCTTTTTGACCGTAGTCCAGACCTGCGACAATTTGTCCCATGGGGTTTATGAAGGCCGAAATGCCGGTATTGGCTGCGCGAATCACAGGGATGCCGGTCTCGACGGCACGGATTCTGGCCTGCTGAAGATGCTGATAGGGACCGGGCGTGTTGCCGAACCAGCCGTCGTTGGTCACGTTGACGATCGCTGCGGATGTCGCGATATCATCAGGCACGTCGCCAGGGAAGATGATTTCGTAGCAGATGAAAGAATGAAGCTTCTTGCCCGAGGGAAGCGTAATCGGGTTTCTGGTCACGGCAGGCGAAAAACCGCCCGGCAGGCTGATGAGATTGTTGATCCCGATCTTGCGCAGCACGTCCTCGAACGGCACGTATTCCCCGAACGGGACGAGATGGACCTTGTCGGTCGCACCGATGATCTGGCCTTCGCTGTCGATGGCATAGACGGAGTTGTAATAGCGTGGTGCGAGCCCCGTCCCAGCATCTTCCATTCGCACGGCACCCGTCAACAGGATCTGGCCGTCTTCCAGCGTCTTGGCGATTTCGGCCAAGGCGTCGGGGTTTTGCGTCAGGATAAAGGGAACGGATGTTTCCGGCCAGACGATGATATCGGGCCGCTTGTGGCCCGGCGATGGCGGCAAGGAAGATAGGCGCAAATGCGCGTTGAAGATTTCCGTCCGATCGGTGTTGAGCATCTTCACCGACTGGTCGATCCCCGGCTGGACGATCCTGACCGTCAGGTCGTCGGTGACAGGCGGCGGTGGCTGGTTCAGGCGGTAAGCGCCATAGCCCAGGTGCAACGCCATCATGGTGGCTGCAATCGACAGTCCTGGGAGAAGTCCTTTTTTCGTGCCCAGCAATGCTGGACTGGAAAACACAAAGACTGCCAACATCGACATGCCGAAAATACCGATGAGATTGGACGTCTGCATCATGATCGGGATCGGCATGATGCCATAGCCGACGGCATTCCACGGAAAACCGGTCAAAATGAAGCTGCGCAGCCATTCCATCAGCCCGAACGCGGCGGCCAGCGCTGCGATGCGGCCCCAGCCATCGGACCACAACAGGTTGGCCAGCATGGTGGCCACGCCGTAGAAAATGGCAAGGCAGGCGGGCAGTCCGAAAATGGCGAGGGGTAACGCCCAGGCGAATTCGTCGGCTTCCAGCAACAAGGCATTGCCGAGCCACCAGAGACCGGCCACGAAATACCCGAAACCGAACAGCCAGCCGACGATGAAGGTTTTCCAGCCACGCGACCAGCCACCGCCCTCGGGATGACCGGTGGTGCCGTCGATCAGCCAGACGAGCAGCGTGAAGGATACGAAAAGGGCGGCAAAAAAACCGATGGGCGGCAGGGCGAGCGCACCGAATGCGCCCGCAAGAACTGCGACGCAGATCCGGCCAAAACCACTGCCCAACATGATCTTGCCCGCCAGTCGTTCCATGCAGTTTCCACCTTATAAAGAGGTACCGTCTAACACTCATGACCGGGGAAACGACACCGTGTGCCCAACGGGACTTACTGCAAAAGACGCCGCGCGTCCACTGCGCTCGATGCAGATGCGCAAGGCCTGAAACAACGAAGACCGCAGGTGATTTGCCCTGCGGTCTTCGTCGTTTCAAATGGCCGTGATCCGCTTAGACCGGCGCGTTATCCGCACGGCTCGGAGATGGCAGCGCCAGCACCACCTGGCTCGCCGCATCGGCGGGTGCCTGGTCGTCCTCGCCCTCGGAAGACTGGTTGCGCACGATGCGGACACCCTTGATGCGTCGGGAATCGGCGTCGAGAATATGGAACTCGAAACCCGGGACGGCACGAACCACTTCGCCCTTGACCGGAATGCGGCCCAGCGCAAAGAAGATCAGTCCGCCCAGCGTATCGATTTCCTCTATATGTTCGCGAACATCGAAATCATGCCCGATGACATCGGCAAGCTCGGTCAATTCGGCGCGCGCATCGGCTATCAGAACATCATCCGACAGGCGCGAGAACATCGTCTCGTCCTTGTCATGCTCGTCGTCAATGTCGCCCACCACCATTTCAACGATGTCTTCGTGGCTGACGAGGCCATCCGTCCCGCCATATTCGTCGATGACGAGAGCAAGCTGCGTGCGCTGTGCCTGCATGGTCTTCAACAGGGTCGACGCGAGCATGGATGACGGCACGAAGAGGATTTTGCGGACGAGACCGGCATCTGCAAGCGTCTGCTCCAGATCGACGCGAGCCAGATCAAAATTCGCCCGTGGGGATTTTGCCGCCCGCGTTCCCTCGACCGCCGCAGCGCGCGAGCCGGCGCGACGCTTGTTGCGGGCCTGCTTGCCAATGAAGGCCAGCAGGTCGCGGATGTGGATCATGCCTTTGGGGTTGTCCAGCGTCTCGTCATAAACCGGCATGCGCGAGCGGCCCGTCTCTTCAAAGAGAATCATCGCTTCGCCGACCGTCATATCCTGATCCAGCCCGTCGATATCGACACGCGGAATCATGATGTCTTCGACGTGAACTTCGCGGAACCGCAGGATATTGTTGAGCATCGCCCGCTCTTCGGGCGTGAAGGCTGCACCGATTTCGGTGTCCGTCATCAGCGCGTCGGTAATGTCTTCCCGGAGACGCTCGCCTTGCGACGGCTTCAAGAGCCGCGAGATTCGAGACCAGAGGGATGCCCTGGGTTTAAAATGATACTCGGATCGTGAGGGACTACTGCCTTCCTCCGATGAGGATTGTTCCCCGGTATCTTTGCCCTCGAGGGGCGGTCGTGCCGAATGTTCGTTCATGGTCCCAGACTGTTTAATCAAAGCGGTTCCTGTCCCGCATAGGGATCAGATAGACCAAGCTTGGCCAAAATGCGAGTCTCAAGCTCTTCCATTTCTTCGGCATCCTCGGCGTCGATGTGATCGTAACCGAAAAGATGCAGAAATCCATGCACCAGAAGATGGGTCAGATGATCATCGAAACTCTTCTCGAGATCAAGCGCTTCACGCTCCACGGTTTCACGCGCGATGACGATATCACCCAGCATCGGCCCCGGCATGCCGCCGGGCTCCAGCGGATAGGCCGGGAAGGACAGCACATTCGTTGGCTTGTCCTTTTCGCGCCACTCCGCATTGATTTCCCGGATCGACGCGTCGTCGGTAAAGACCAGCGACAGCTCTGTGGTATCCTTGGGAAACGGCTGCTGTTCTTCCGCTTTCAAAAAATCGACAGCCGGGTCCAGGACCCGGCTGACAAAGGCGAACAGCTCGTCTTCCGATGGCCAGGCCTCAGCCTCGACGCTGATCTGTATATCCAGTGCGGTCATGTCTTGCGTCAAATGCCTCTTGGCAGGCTCTCGTCCGGTACCGCCGTCTGGGCTTCATAGGCGCGGACGATCCGTGCGACCATCGGGTGGCGAACGACGTCCACGTCCTTGAAGCGCACCACGGACACGCCTTCGACATCCGTGAGGATTTGCAACGCGTCCACAAGGCCGGACTTCATGCCGCGCGGCAAATCCACCTGGCTCGGGTCGCCCGTCACGATCATGCGGCCGTTTTCACCCAGACGCGTCAAAAACATCTTCATCTGCATCGTCGTGGTGTTCTGCGCTTCGTCGAGAATGACGACCGAATTGGCCAGCGTGCGTCCGCGCATGAAGGCCAGCGGCGCGATTTCGATGACGCCCGCCTGAATGGCACGCTCCACCTTGTCACCGGGCATCATGTCGTAAAGGGCGTCGTAAAGTGGACGCAGGTAAGGATCGACCTTCTCCTTCATGTCGCCGGGCAAGAAGCCCAGGCGCTCACCGGCTTCGACCGCCGGACGTGACAGGATGATCCGATCCACGACACCGCGCTCCAGCAATTGCGCCGCGTGCGCCACAGCCAGATAGGTCTTGCCGGTACCGGCCGGTCCAACGCCGAAGACGAGCTCCGACTGTTCCAGCGCCCGCATATAGACATCCTGCGTCGGCGTGCGGGCAGCGATTGTCTTCTTGCGGGTGGAGATCTGCGCCATGGAGACCTTGGCCTTGCGCTCCATGGTTGGCAAGATCAGCTGGTCGTCGGCTGCCATGGCCATCCGAATGGCCCCTTCCACGTCAGACACCTCGACCGTCCCGCCTTTTTGCAGGCGCTCGTAAAGGGTGTCGAGTGCGCGGCGCGCCTGATTGGTGGCGACGAGTTCACCGGTGATGGCAACGGAGTTGCCGCGAGGGCGCGCGTCAATCTTCAGACGCTGTTCCAGCAATTTGAGGTTCTGATCGAACTGACCGAATAGCTCTCCGGCTATCCTGTTATTCTCGAACGTGAGGACGAAGTGATTGGCGTCGGTCGCGGCTGGGCGTGGCTGGCGCGATGAGGGTGATACCAATTCGTGTGCGTTCAAGCGGTCAGGCTCCCGTCCTAATCAGTGTCGGTTCCTCACTCTAGCTTTATGCCACCTCGGCAAACAAGCTGTTTGGACCCGTTGCGGTGATTCGTACATGAATAATGTCGCCGATTTTCATGTCATTTGCATCAAGATTCACAGATTGCAGCCAAGGAGATCGTCCAATCAACTGGCCGGGCATCCGACCCGGCTTTTCCAGCAGCACATCCATGGTCTTGCCGACCAGCGATCCGGCAAATTCGTGCTGCTGTTTCAGCAGGAGAGCCTGTAGTCGCTCCAGCCTTTCGGCCTTCACGTCTTCGGGTACCTGATCGGTCAGATCCGCTCCCGGCGTGCCGGGACGTGTCGAATATTTGAACGAAAAGGCCTGCGCGTATTTCACCTCTTCCACCAGCGCCAGCGTATCGTCGAAATCACGATCCGTCTCGCCGGGGAAACCAACAATAAAGTCTCCGGACATGGCAATATCAGGGCGGGCACTGCGAATTTTTTCGATCAGCCTAATATACTCCTCGCCGGTGTGTCGGCGGTTCATGGCCTTGAGGATCCGGTCGGAGCCGGATTGCACCGGAAGGTGAAGATAAGGCATCAAAACGCGCAGATCGCGATGCGCCTCGATGAGCCGGTCGTCCATGTCGCGCGGGTGGCTGGTCGTATAACGCAGGCGGGCGATACCGGGGATCTCGGCCAACCGGTAGAGCAATTCGGCAAGGCCCCATTGCTCGCCCTTCGGTCCCGTCGAGCGCCACGCATTGACGTTCTGGCCCAGCAGCGTGATTTCGCGCACACCGGACTGCGCCAGCCGCGTCGCTTCATCGACAATCTGCTGTACGGGCCGCGAAACTTCCGAACCACGCGTGTAGGGCACCACGCAGAAGGTACAGAACTTGTCGCAGCCTTCCTGAACCGTCAGAAAAGCGGTGACGCCACGCGCCCGGATCTTCGCAGTTTCGGCGACCGGCAGGTGCTCGA
The DNA here is from genome assembly GCF_014196515.1 of Rhizobium skierniewicense. GTDB lineage: Bacteria > Pseudomonadota > Alphaproteobacteria > Rhizobiales > Rhizobiaceae > Agrobacterium > Agrobacterium skierniewicense. The sequence continues at coordinate 197,970 of NZ_JACIDV010000007.1, forward strand.
ACTTGTCTTCGACGGCATATTCGGTCTCGATCACGCGCTCGCCGCCGCGCACCCGCCGCAGCGCTTCGGGCAGACGATGGTAAGTCTGTGGGCCGATCACCACGTCGACTGCCGGCGCACGGCGCAGAATTTCCTCGCCCTCGGCCTGGGCCACGCAACCGGCAACGCCGATCACGAATTCGCGACCCTGCTCTTCGCGGGACTTCTTCATATCCCGCAGGCGTCCAAGCGCGGAGTAGACCTTCTCGGCGGCCTTTTCCCTGATATGACAGGTGTTGAGCAGAACCAGATCCGCCTCACCCATATCCTCGGTCGGCACATAGCCGTCCTTGGCCAGCGCGTCGCTCATGCGCACGCTGTCATAGACATTCATCTGACAGCCATAGGTCTTGATAAAGACCTTGCGGCTGTTTGCACCTTCGCGAAGAGCAGTCGGGGCGGCCTCGAGGCCGATCGTTTCCTGGGTCATGGCCGTTATCTAATGATTTTAAGCGCCACATTAAACAGAAAAATGCGCGATCGCGAACGTCTGAGCGAAAACCGGATCGCAGCATCGGAAAATCCCGGTCTCAACGTGGCTTTCGCCAGCCGCCGCGCAAGCTGAAGCCCAGCATCGCACGAAGAGACATCGTCGCTTGAACGCTCAATGCCTTTCGATTATCCCCACGACGAAAGGGGATCGTCTCGCCAAAGGACACATCGACATCGATGGCCCCGGCTTTCAACAGGCCAAGCAGCGACGGCACCAGCCCGACCGTTCCCGGCCAGGCCGCGACCGGGCGGTGGTAGCGACCCATCGCCATGCCGTAAATGCCGGTATAGGCGATCGTGACCGGCTGGACATGTACCAGCTCCCCCGGCACCTGCTCGGCCGCACTCGACGCTGCGCCGAAGAGGGAGGATTTGACGGGCAAAATCCGGTTGCCGTCAGAGGTCGTTCCCTCGGGAAAAAGCACGACGATTTCACCGTCCGCCAGACGTTGCGCAATCTCGTTGACCTGCGCGCCCGCGCTTCGTTTCTGCTCCCGCGCAATGAAGATGGTTTTCTGCAATCGCGCCAGAACACCGAAGACCGGCCAGTCGCGCACTTCCGTCTTGGCGATGAACGCCACATCGGCAACGCTGCCCAACACCATGATATCGGTCCATGAGACATGGTTGACCACCAGGAGAAGAGGCTTGGCGGTTTCCAGCCTGTCATGGACATGCACCTTGATGCCCAGCGCGTGGCACGCAATCCGGTGCCAGTATCGTGGCAAGCGGCGTCTGAGCGGGAGATCGAAGCAGAGACCAATCAGTTGCACGGGTAAAAGAACAAGTGTCGCCACCGTCAGGACGACGGTCAGATAGATCACCCGCAACCACATCATCGCTTCATCCGCTTTGTGGCCTTGTCTGCTTCAATTGTCTTCAGGCTTTAGAGGCACACCATAGAGCTCAAGACGGTGATCAACCAGCCTGAAGCCATGTTCACGCGCGATTTTTTCCTGCAAGGCTTCGATCTCGGGCGAATGAAACTCGATCACCACGCCATGCTTGAGGTCGATCAGGTGATCGTGGTGTTCTTCCGGCATCGTTTCGTAGCGCGAGCGGCCATCGCGGAAATCGTGCCGCTCGATGATACCGGCATCCTCAAACAGCTTGACCGTGCGATAGACCGTGGAAATGGAAATGCGCGGATCGACTGCGGAAGACCGGCGATAGAGCTCTTCGACATCGGGATGATCAACGGATTCCTGGATGACGCGGGCAATCACGCGACGCTGGTCGGTCATGCGCATACCGCGCTCGGCACACAGTTCTTCCAGGGTTTTCGAGATATCTATCACGTCGTTTAGGCTTTCAACTGCTTCCGTTGGGTCGCCCTGAGGCGCTGTGCTTGGTCTCTACACGACCTAGCGAAGATCACGCCGCATGACAAGCGCCGTCGACTTCGTGCCATCCTTGGCTGTGTAGTAGGCCTGCCGTTCGGCGACCGTTTCGAAGCCCAGTTTTCTATACAGACCGATGGCACCAGCGTTGCCGCCATCCACCTCCAGAAACATGGTTTCAGCGCCACGCATCATCGCTTCGCGCATGACCGACTGCATCAGCCGCCAGCCCAGACCGGAGCGACCGAACTTGTGGCTAACGGCAAGGGTCAGGATTTCCGCCTCCCCGCCCGCCTCCCGTGACAGCACGAACCCGCCCATCGGTTTGCTGAAGAATGCATTGGTCTGGCGCGCGACAGCACCAAACACACTCGATTGTCCCAGCAGGCCGGCAAATTCTGCGTCACTCCATGGACGCGGAAACCGCTCATGGTGGAGCGTGGCCACATCGGCGCAATCAGCGTGCTCCATGGCAAGAACTTCGAAAAAGGGTTTCCAGCTGAGATAATCGTCAAACATGTCAGGGAATCATCCGCATCAGGGTATGAATTGCCCGTATCAGGCTACCGGGCGACGTTCCAGTGCAAATCCTGTCTGCGGTTTGGCGTCGGGTCCGCGCAGGTAGAGCGGCGCGGGTTTGGGCACGCCCACCGGCTTTGTCGCAGCCACGCGGGCTACGGTCGCAATCGCGAACCGATCCGGCCCTGACCCGGTCTCGCCACCGGCCAAAAGCGGGTGAGCCGAGCCGATGATAGTGCCAGCGAACCCTGAAAGGGCTGCTTTCGCGTCCTCCAGAGACAGCAATGCCGCATCGCTTGAGGGCGCGCCATCTGCCGCGAACGTCTGGAGATAGACCTCACCGCGCTTAGCATCGAGGCCGACCGCAACCGGCAGACCGGGATTTTGAGACAGGTGATGGGCGGCGAGCGTTTCCAGCGTGGTGATGCCCACTGCCTCGACACCCAAAGACAGCGCAAAGCCGCGTGCTGCGGCAACACCGACGCGGATGCCCGTGAAGGAACCGGGCCCAATGGTCACAGCGATCCGCTCTATGGCATCGAGCGTCACGGATGCCTCGTTCAAGGCACCGTCGATGATGCCCATCAGAAGCTCCGCATGGCCCTTGCCGATGTGTTCTGTCACCTCACCCAGCACCGCGTCCGCCGCACTGTCATAAACACAGGCAGAACAATCCACGCCGGATGTATCGATGGAGAGAATCAGCATGAGGAAAGCTGCCCTTGATCAGACAGCCTCGACCTCTTGCACTTCAGGAACGAAGTGGCGCAGCAGGTTCTGAACGCCGTGCTTCAACGTCGCCGTAGAAGACGGGCAACCCGAACAGGCGCCCTTCATGTTGAGGAACACCGTACCGTCGCGAAAACCGCGGAAGGTGATATCGCCGCCATCCTGCGCAACGGCGGGACGCACACGCGTTTCCAGAAGTTCCTTGATGGTGGCGACGATTGTTTCGTCACCAGCCTCGAAGAACTCTTCTTCCTCATCCGATATCTCAGCCGAGACCGCCGTTCCCATCAACGGGCGCCCGGACATGAAGTGCTCCATGATCGAACCGAGAATCGCAGGCTTGAGGTGCTGCCATTCGGCGCCGTCCTTGCTCACGGTGATGAAATCGAAACCGTAATAGACGCCGGTGACGCCCGGAATTTCAAAAAGCACAGAGGCCAGCGGCGAGGCCTGCGCTTGCGCGGCGTTCAGGAATTCCGCCGTCCCGCTTTCCAGAACGACCTTGCCCGGAAGAAATTTCAGGGTGGCCGGGTTCGGTGTGGATTCCGTCTGAATGAACATAGTGATCTCCCTCGGGACGAGCACGAGCCATCCCGGAATTTAGAATACTTCCAAAGTATGCCGGACGAAGCCTGACTTCAAGTCCTGACATGATAAACCCATTCAAGAAATAAGCATATCCTGTTCAAGCCGATATCGTCGGCCTCAGCACAGCGCGTCGATTTCCTCGTCGGTCAAGCTATCCGGCAGAACCGTCACCGGAATGGGAAACGCCGTACCGCGTCCGGCGATGGACGACACCAGCGGGCCGGGACCTTCCTTGGTGGAACCGGCTGCCAGAACGAGAATGGCGATATCGCGGTCTTCCTCGATCAGCCCGTGAATCTGCTCGGCGGCATTGCCTTCGCGGATCACCATTTCCGGCTCCGACCCCACATTTTCACGCACCTTTTGTGCGACCTTCGCCAGCGATGCCTCCGCTTCCTCACGCGCTTCGGCACGCATGATCTGCTCGACACCCAGCCATTGCTGGAAATCGCCGTCCGGGATCACATAGAGAAGCACGAGCGCGCCATTGGAATTCTTTGCGCGGCGACCGGCATAATGAACGGCCCTTTCGCATTCGGGCGTCCCATCGATGACCACCAGAAACTTACGGCGGTGTCCTTCGAGACGCGAAAGCCGTTTCGATACCATTGCGTTCTCCTGTCTTCGCCGTCATAGCCAAAGCCGCCCGACGGCTCGGGCGGACTTTATATCAAATTCCAGGATTAAAACATGCTCTTGCGCGCAGGAAAATCTCGTCGCCTCAGCGCAGGAAACCGATGATGTCGCGCACCTCGTTCATGGTCTTTTCGGCGATTGCGCGTGCTCGCTCGCCACCCTGTTTCAGGATCGCGTCGATATGGCTGACATCATCCAGCAGGCGGCGCATCTCGCTATTGATGGGAGCGAGAACATTGACCGCGAGATCGACGAGTGCGGGCTTGAAGGCCGAGAACTGCTGGCCGCCGAATTCCGCCAGCACGTCCGCCTTGGTCTTGTCCGACAGAGCCGCATAGATGCCGACCAGATTTTCGGCTTCCGCGCGGCCTTTCAATCCCTCGATTTCACCTGGCAGCGCGTCCGGGTCGGTCTTGGCCTTCTTGATCTTGCGCGACAGCGTGTCGACATCGTCCATCAGGTTGATGCGCGACAGATCGGAAGGGTCGGATTTCGACATCTTCTTGGTGCCGTCCTTCAACGACATGACACGCGGCGCAGGGCCGCCGATCAACGGTTCCACCATCGGGAAGTAGGCGTGAACCGGTTCATTGCCGACGGTGATGTCAATGCCGAGACCGGCATTGCGAATATTGTCGCTGAAATCGATGTTGAACTTCTGGGCGATGTCGCGCGCCAGTTCCAGATGCTGCTTCTGGTCGTCGCCAACCGGAACATGGGTCGCACGATAGACCAGTATGTCGGCGGCCATGAGGCTTGGATAGGCCAGCAGTCCCAGCGAGACCTGCTCGGCATTCTTGCCGGACTTGTCCTTGAACTGCGTCATGCGCTCCATCCAGCCGATGCGCGCCACGCAGTTGAACACCCAGGCCAGCTCCGCATGTTGCGGCACGGCTGACTGGTTGAAGACGATATGCTTGACCGGATCGATGCCCGCCGCGATGAAGGCCGCCGCAATCGAGCGCGTCTGCGCCTTCAGATCAGCATGGACCAGCTGGGCGGTAATGGCGTGCATGTCCACGACGCAATAGATGCAGTCATTGTTGTCCTGCAAAGCGACGAACTTGCGGATGGCACCAAGATAGTTGCCCAGATGGAGGTTTCCGGTGGGCTGGACGCCCGAGAAAACCAGCGGCTTGAATGTATCCATGATCATCCTCGAAAAGGCTTGTGGAGGGCCTTGCCTCTTGTTTCAAATTGGCCGCGCTTATGCACCTGCAAAACTATCCGATCAAGGGGTTTGCATGAATTCAACGCGCAGGTTGCAACAGATCCCATTTGTTACCATAGGAGTCTTCAAAAACCGCGACCGAGCCATAGGCCTCGTGACGCGGCTCCTCCAGAAACCGGATGCCCTTTGCGGTCATCGCTGCAAAATCACCGGCAAAATCATCCGTATGGAGAAAGAAGCCAACGCGTCCTCCTGTCTGTTTTCCGATGACGTCGTTTTGCTGCGGACCATCTGCCTGCGCCAGCAAAAGACCCGCGCCCTGACTTGCCTTGGGCGCAACCACGACCCACCGTTTTCCATCGGGAAGCGGCGTGTCGGAAACGCAATCGAAGCCCAGCAGGTCGCAGTAAAAGGATTTCGCCCTGTCATAATCGTCGATGACAAGCGTTACCAATGCGATGCGTCTGGAAGAAGAAAAATCCGACATCAGCCCTCCTGCTCTTTTTCCGCAGGTTTCGACTTTCGCTTCAATCCCCTTTTGACCATGCCGAGACTGGCACCGCCTGACAGAAACGCCAGACCGAAATAAAGCACCATGGCCGCAAAGACGAGAGCAAGCAGCGTTCCGGCCCTGACCGCGATGGAGGACGCAGACGACAGCTCATAGGCGAGATAGGCGAGCGCATAGTGGATGGCGATGGCCATGACAGCTGCTGCAAACAGAAGCCGTGGAATGCGGGTCAGAAGCGGAATATCGAGCTTCCAGTGGCCTCGCCAGAGCAGCATGCCGAACAGCAGCGCGGCATTGACCCAACCAGCTGTGATTTCAGCTGTCGCGATGCCCGGGCCGCCGTGGGTCGGAAACAGCGTGAGCGCCATCGATATGTTGACGACAACCGAAATGGCCGCAAAGATCATCGGTGTGCGGGTGTCTTCCCGTGCGAAAAAGCCCGGAATGAACGCCTTGATCAGCACGAAGGCGGGCAGGCCGAGACCGTAGATGCCGAGAATTTCAGCCACGGTGCCAGTGGCGGACGCGGAGAAGTTGCCGCGCTCATACAGAAACCGCACGATAGGTTCTGCCATCACCAGAAGAGCGGCGGCGGCAGGCAGCGTCAGAAACATGACGAATTCGACCGAGCGGTTCTGCAGATTGGCCGCTTCCACCTGATGTCCACCACGCAGCGCGCGGGCGAGCTCCGGCAACAGCACGGTCGCCACGGCAATGCCGACGACGCCAAGGGGTAGCTGATAGATACGGTCCGCATAGGCGAGAGACGAGATGACGCCTTCCTTGCCGGATGCGATATTGGTGTTGATCAGCAGGTTGATCTGGGTAATGCCACCGGTAATGGCGGCGGGCAGCGCCAGCACCAGCAGGCGTTTGACGTTGCCGGTCATGCGCGGGCGCCGAAAGCCGATCTTGATGCCGGCATTGCGCACCGCAATCCAGACGATGGCAAGCTGGACGAAACCGGCCGCCATCACACCCCAGGACAAGGCATAGCCCACCTGAAGCGGATCGAAGCTCTTCCACCAGGCAAAACCCAGCACGCCGATGAGAATGATGTTGAGGAACACGGGCGCGATAGCCGCTGCAAAGTAACGATGCAGCGAATTCAGCATGCCGCCCATCATGGCCGCCAGCGACATGCAGGCGAGATAGGGAAACATGATGGTCGCGAGACGCACGGTGTTGTCGAACTTGGTCGGGTCCTCGACAAAACCCGGCGCAATGACGGTTCTGACGATGAACGGCATCGACAGCTCCATGAGGATCGTCAGCGCCATCAGCACCGTGAAGAGGACACCGAAGACCTCCTCCGAAAACCGTTTCGCGCCCTCCATGCCGTTGGCCTCGATTTCCTTGGCAAACAGCGGCACGAAGGCCGAGTTGAAGGCACCTTCGGCAAACAGGCGGCGGAAGGTATTGGGAAACCGGAAGGCGGCGTTGAAGGCGTCGGCCACCGGCCCAGTTCCCACGGCAGCCGCCATCAGCATTTCACGAACGAAGCCGAAAAGCCGGCTCCCCAGCGTCGCGGTGCCGACGGTTGCGAATTTCGCGATCAGACCCATGGTTTCGTCAAGCCTTCGCGGTGCGTGCAGCGGGCAGAGCCGCGACATCGGGATGGGCGATGATGCCCGACGGCATTCGGTCGCGCAATTCGTCTTCCTGTTCGGCCATCACCGCTTTCAAACGGGATGCGATGCTGGCCTGGCGGTTGTCGGTCATGACCTTCTGGCCGAAGAGATCGGTCACATAGAAGGTATCGATGACCTTTTCGCCGAACGTCGTGATACGCGCCGAGGTGATGTCGAGGGAGAGATCGGCCAGGACCGCCGTCATATCCGCGAGCAGGCCGGTACGGTCGAGGCATTCCACCTCGATCACCGAAAACTTGTTGGACAAGCCGTTCGAGATGGTCACGGAGGGCGGAATGTTGAAGGTTTTGCTCTTCTTGCGGCTCTTGGTGCGCGTCGCGATGATTTCCGGGATCCGCTTTTTGCCCGCCAGCACCTCCTCTATCATCTTGCCGATATTGTTGGCGCGCCGCGTCTCATCCTCGTCGATGGGGAACTCGCGATTGATGAGGATGGTATCGAGCGCGCGGCCATCCGACGTGGTGAAGATTTGCGCATCGGCAATGTTGGCACCGGCAGCCGCACAGGCGCCGGTGATGATCGACAGGAGGCGCGGATGGTCTGGGGCCAGCACGGTGATTTCGGTGATGGCGTGGAAGGAATGGGTCCGCACCATCGTCGACAGCGCTTTTTCCTGCTTGTCGGCCTCGCGCAAAAACCGCGTGTGGCGGATTTGATCGTCCAGATCGACCGACAGAAGATAGGGCTCATAGTGCAGGCCGGTATATTTGCGCCGTGCCTTCTGGCCCCAGTCCGTCAGCGCGTCATACAGCGCCTGACGGGCGATCTTTGCGCGTTCCTTGCGAGACGTCTCCGAGAAACCACCCGATAGAAGAAGCTCGGTTTCGTAATAGAGCGTGCGCAGAAGCTGGCCTTTCCAGCCGTTCCACACATCCGGGCCTACCGCCCTGATGTCGCAGACGGTGAGGATGAGCAGCATTTTCAGCCGTTCCATCGACTGCACTTTGGCCGCAAAGTCGGTGATCGTCTTGCGGTCGTGCAGATCGCGCGTCTGCGCCACCATCGACATCAGCAAATGCTGTTCGATCAGCCAGAACACGGTCTCGGTCTGCTTGCTGCTCAGCCGGAAACGCTGGCACAGCTTGCGCGCAACGCGGGCACCGGCAATCGAATGATCCTCCTGCCGACCCTTGGCCACATCATGCAGCAGCACAGCCACATAAAGAGCCTCGCGATCCTCCACTCCGGGTATCAGCTGATTGACAAGCGGATGGGTGTCGACCGCCTGTCCCTTTTCGATTTCCGCAAGCACCGCAATGGAGCGGATCAGATGCTCATCCACCGTGTAGTGGTGGTACATGTTGAACTGCATCATCGCGACGATCTTGCCGAATTCCGGAATGAACTTGCCCAGCACACCCGCCTCGTTCATGCGCCGCAAGGTCAGCGCGGGATCACGCCTGGATGTGAGAATGGCGAGGAAGAGACGGTTGGCCTCTTCGTTCTCGCGCAGGTCGTGGTTGATCAGCGCCATGGATCGTGTGACGACGCGCAGCGCATCCGGGTGCAGTTCGAGATTGTTGATGTCGGCCACATGAAACAGCCTGATGATGCTGACGGGATCGTTGCGGAACACGTCGGCATTGGCCAGCGCAATGCGGCCGCGATCTTCCACGAATTCGTCGGAGCCGGGTATCTTGCGCAGACGGTGGGCAAAACGGCTGAACACGCCCGACAGACCGGGGACGTCCTTGGCCTGCCTGTCTTCCAATGCGGCGCAGAGAATGCGGGTGAGATCTCCCACATCCTTGGCGACGAGGAAATAGTGTTTCATGAAGCGCTCGACGGCGGACAGGCCGGGGCGCGGCTGGTAGTTCAAGGCCGCGGCGATGTCCCGCTGTATGTCGAAGGACAGCCGCTCTTCCGCCTTGCCGGTGATGAAATGCATCTGGCACCGCACGGTCCAGAGGAAATCGTCGGCCTTTTCGAACAGCTTCAGTTCGCGTTTCGAGAGTACGCCAAGCTTTACCAGTTCGGCGGTATCGCGAACATGGTAGTAATATTTGGCGATCCAGAACAGCGTGTGCAGGTCACGCAGGCCACCCTTGCCTTCCTTGACGTTGGGCTCCACCAGATAGCGTGTATCCCCTGCCTTGCGGTGGCGCTGGTCGCGCTCGGCCAGTTTGGCGGCAATGAATTCCGGACCACTGCCGGTCACGACTTCCGTCTCGAAACGACGCTCAAGCTCATCGGCCAGCGTCTGCTTGCCGCAGATGGAGCGCATTTCGAGAATGGCGGTGCGGATCGTCATATCCGCCTTCGACAGGCGAATGCACTCGTCCACCGTGCGCGTGGCATGGCCGACCTTGAAGCCGATATCCCACAGAATATAGAGGATGAACTCGATGGCCTTGTTCATGTCAGGCGTATTTTTGGTGGGCAGCAGGAACAGGAGATCAATGTCGGAGCCTGGCGCCAGCGTGCCGCGACCGTACCCGCCAACCGCGGTGATTGCGATCTGCTGGGCGTCGTTGGGGTAGACATGGCGGCAGGCCAGTTGGTAGAGCACCTCGATCAGGCGGTCCTGAAGCCAGGAAATCCGGCGTGCGCAATCGATACCGCCGCCTTCCGTATCCAGCAGTTCGCGCGCCTTGTCGCGGCCCTGTGCACTGGCCTTCTTGAAGATCGGCAACAGATCGGCCCGCAGATCGGAAACGCGCTGCTCATCACCCTGAAAGACGAATTCGCATTCCCGTTTCAGTGCGTCGACATCCAGTATCGCTGAGAAATCCAGGTCTTTTGTGGCCATTGATGCCGTTATCCATTTCATATGGGCTCTGCTTTTGGCATAGCCCTATAGCGATTTTCGGGCGTGAAGGACAGGCACGATGCGCATCTAAAAAGGACAGTGCCCCTTCACAAGGACACTATAGGGCTCAAGCCTTGCCAAGTTGTTTCTTGAGCGCGTATAGCGCGTCCAGCGCCTCACGCGGGGTCATTTCATCCGGGTTCAGTGCCTTCAGTGCCTCATCCACCTTCGAATTTCCATGGTTGCGGCTTTCCTCGCGCCGCACCGCGATCTGGAACAGCGGCAGATCGTCGATCAACTGGCTCGCCGGGTTCTTGCGGTCGGCATCTTCGAGCTGGGTCAGAACCGCCCGCGCGCGCTCGACCACAGAGGCCGGAAGACCCGCAAGCTTGGCGACCTGGATACCGTAGGAACGATCGGCAGCACCCGGCCCGACCTCGTGCAAGAAGATCACGTCGCCTTCCCACTCGCGCACTTTCATGGTGGCATTAGACAAGCGACCGAGCTTTTCGGACAGCACCGTCAATTCGTGGAAGTGGGTGGCAAACAGGCCCCGGCAGCGGTTGACCTCGTGCAGGTGTTCGACCGCCGCCCATGCGATCGAAAGGCCGTCGAAGGTCGCCGTACCGCGACCGATCTCGTCCAGAATGACGAGCGAGCGATCCGTCGCCTGATTGAGGATCGCTGCCGTCTCCACCATCTCCACCATGAAGGTCGAGCGGCCCCGCGCCAGATCGTCCGACGCGCCGACGCGGGAAAACAGCCGGTCGACGATGCCGATATGGGCAGCATCCGCCGGAACGAAGGAGCCGATCTGACCCAGAATGGCAATCAACGCGTTCTGGCGCAGGAAGGTCGATTTACCGCCCATATTCGGGCCGGTCAGCAGCCAGATAGCGCCGTTGCGGTTGCCGTTGACCGCCGAGAGATCGCAATGATTGGCGATGAAAGGTCCGGAAGACTGGCGGCGCAGCGCCTGCTCCACCACCGGATGCCGCCCGCCCTTGATGCTGAACATCATCGAACCGTCGATGACGGGGCGGCAATAGGCCTGTTCCGCAGCAAGATGGGCAAGACTTGTGGCAACGTCGATCTTTGCGAGTGCCAGGGCGCCAGCCTTGATGGCTTCGGCATGGGAAACGATGGCCCGGACCATCTGCTCGAAAGCCTGCAACTCGATCGACAGCGCCTGCGAGGCCGCGTTGGCAATGCGGCTTTCCAGATCGGCGAGTTCGGTCGTGGTAAAGCGCATGGCACCCGCCATGGTCTGGCGGTGGATGAAGCGGGCTTTGGCCTCGTCGCCCGTCATCATCACATCGGCATTGCCCGCGGTTACCTCGATGAAATAGCCGAGCACGTTGTTGTGCTTGATCTTCAGAGACTTGATGCCGGTCTCTTCGCTATATTGCAGTTGCAGCCCGGCGATGACACGGCGCGATTGGTCCCGCAGCGCCCGGATCTCGTCCAACTCGGTGTTGGAACCCTCCCGCACGAATCCACCATCCCGTTTCAGCAAGGGCAATTCGTCGGCAAGCGTCGCGCTCAGCATCGCTTCCAGCGGTGTCGGAAGCGCTTTGAGCGCAGCAAGCGCGTCGGCCAGCTCATCCGGCAACAGGCCCTGATCGAGCAATTCCGCAACATTGGCGGCGGCGGAAAGCCCCAGCCTGATGGCGCCGATGTCGCGTGGCCCGCCGCGATCGAGCGCCAGGCGCGATAGCGCGCGCGGCATGTCGGCCACCTGCTTCAGCGCATCGCGCAAGCCATCGGAGAGCGATACATCGTCCAGCAGATAGGCAACCGCATCCAGCCGCGCATTGATCTTGTCCGCATCGGTCAGCGGCGACATCAGCCGCTCTGCCAGAAGTCGCGCCCCGCCGCCCGTCACCGTGCGGTTGATGGCGTGCAGCAGCGAGCCGTCGCGTTCACCCGACAGCGTCTTCGTCAGCTCCAGATTGGCGCGCGTGGCAGGATCGATGAAGAGCGTGGAGGCGGCACTTTCGCGCTCGGGTGCCGCCAAGGGCGGGCGTTCGGCAATCTGGGTTTTCTCGACATAGGCGACCGCGGCGGCGGCCGCCGCCATCTCGACGCGGGAGAACGTGCCAAAACCATCCAGCGTGGTGACACCGAAATAGCGGGCAACACGGCCTTCTGCCGTTGCGCTGTCAAACAGGACGGCAGGCTGCGGCACGGTCACGCGACCCAGTACGTCGAAAACTGCCTTCAATTCCTCGTCGTGGAACAGGCTGTCGGCAACGATCAGCTCGCGCGGATCGATGCGCCAGATATCGGCCAGAAGCCGTGTCAGCGTCGTCTCTGCCAGACGAAAAACGCCGGTTGAAATATCGATCCAGGCGAGCGCGAACTGCGCCTCGGCGCTGCCCCTGATCCGCGCGAGCGCCATCAGATAATTGGATTCCTCCGGCGACAGCAGCTTTTCTTCGGTCAGCGTTCCCGGCGTCACGAGCCGCACCACATCGCGCCGCACCACCGATTTCGAGCCGCGCTTCTTGGCTTCCGCCGGGTCTTCCGTCTGTTCGCAGACGGCGACGCGATACCCGCGCAGGATCAGCTTTTGAAGGTAATCATCCGCCGCATGCACTGGGACGCCGCACATGGGAATGTCCTGACCCAGATGCTGGCCGCGTTTCGTCAGCGTGATGCCGAGCGCACGCGAGGCTTCTGCGGCATCGTCGAAAAACAGTTCGTAGAAATCGCCCATGCGATAGAACAGCAGCGAACCGGGGTTGTTCGCCTTGATCTCGATATATTGCTCCATCATCGGCGTGGCCGACGCGCGGCTCTGTTCAGAAATGAGCGAGGCGGTGGAATGAACGTCCGTCAATGGCTTTTCAATATCGTTGTATGTTGCGGGAAACGAGCGTCAGACTAACGGCCCCTCGCCTTTACCACAACACAGTCGACCCGCCTGCCCACAGGAAGCTTCAGACTTAACCGTTGAAACGATAGCCTTCGCCGCCGTAATAGGTGATGTATCGTCCGGCGATGGATGACACCGGTAGAATGACCAGCACATCCGTCGTGTTGAAGGCATGGTCGACCACGGCGCCGGAACCGAATGTGGCGCCGATGCGCATATAGGCCTTGATGAGCGGCGGCATACCGACAAGCGCACGGCGCGGGTTGATGGCTTCGGTGGGCATCATGTCCATCTCGCGGTAAAGCTCGGGCAGGGCAGATGCAGACCATTCGCCTTTCGCACCGCAATTGTGATGGAGGAAGGAAAGCGCCAGAGCATGCGCCTCCGGCTGCACACCGGGAAACGAAGCGCAGCCGATCATGGCATCCATACGGTGGCGGACGGCATAGGCCCAGTTGCCCTGCCACAGAAGTTCGACCGTTCTTTTCGTGCGATATTGCGGCAGAACGCAGGAGCGGCCGAGTTCCATGAAGCGCTTGCCCGGATGGCGGGCGATCAGCCCGTCGACATCGAACTCGCTGGCCGAGTAAAAACCATTGTAGGCAAAAGCCGTTTCCTGGCGCAGCAGGCGGTAGGTGCCGACGATCTGGTCTTCCGGATCGCCTTCGATGGAATTGTCCAGAACCAGCAGATGGTCGCAGACGGCATCGAATGCATCGATATCACGATTGCGGCGCATGGCGTCGGCGGGAAGCCGCGCGCCCATCTCCTCCACAAAGACCCGGAAGCGGACATGCTGTGCCGCGTCGATTTCACGGTCGTTTCTGGCCAGCCGGGTTTCCAGCGGGCCGATGCGACCGAACACATCGTCGTTGCGCGGCGGCGAAACGGGCGCGATATGTGCAATGACATTGCGCTCGCGAATGTCATGTTCAAGAGTTTCCGTGACCATGGAGAATCGCCCCACCACCGTTTCGTTCTGGCTGTCATAAATCACTTCTTGACGACACAACAGTGACAGTTAGCCGCGTAACGGGCAGGAGATCAATTCAAAACGCGCCGGTGCGTTTTTGTGGAAACAGACGCAACACATCCTCGATCAGACGCTTCGGCTCCACCGGTTTGACGAGCACCGTGCTGATGCCCGCCTTGAGCAGAACGGATTTCGTCTCAGGCGTCGTATCGCCGCTCAGCACCATGATCGGTAGGTTTTTACGACCCTTCAGCAACGCGTTGAGGCGTGGCAGTACCTCCAGCCCATCACCAAGGGGCATATGGAGATCGGAAATAACGAGATCCGGCAAAGGTCCACCAGCCACCGAAAGAGCCTTCGTCAGAGCTTCGAAGTCGTGGACCATACGCACCTGACAGCCGGATTTCTCCAGCACGGCACGCAAGATGCGGGCGTTGACAGGATCGTCCTCGGCCACGAGAACATCAAGGTCATAGGGCGCCTCATTCAGAGCCGTGGAAAAACCAAAACCGGGATGCTGATTGTCATTGATGGCATCGCGACGCTCAAGCCCGCGCAGACGACCGCACAGAACGTCGGTCAGCGACTTTTCACGCAAGGGACGGATCAGCCAGGCGTCGAACGCCTCCTGCGACTGCGCGCCGCGCTCTTCCGGGTTGACCAGCAAAATCTGGCGGACAGTGCGGTCAGATCTTGATGACCAGCCTTCCAACGCCTCGCGAAACTGCGGGGCAACCCGGTGATCGACGATGATGTCGGTGATGTCAGCCAGACTATTGGGGGTGTTAAGCCTCGCCGCCTTCAATTGTCTCGGTGTCGAAACCAAAGTGCAAGTGCCACCCAGACCCCGGATGATATCGCCGGTGGCGGTTGCAGCAACGCCTGCCGGTGCCAGCAACAGGACGTTCGACTTGCAGAGCGCGCCCGCGCGGCTGGACACCCCGTTGGAGGTCGGTGCTGCGCCCGGCTTGAAGGTTGCCGTAAAGACGCTGCCCTCTCCCTTCTTGCTCGCCACCGTCAGCGCCCCACCGAATTCGCGGATGATGCGGGCGGAGATGGCAAGGCCAAGGCCCGTGCCTGCATGTCTGTGCGATGCGGAGCCTGCCTGTTCGAACTCACCGAAAATGCGGGCCTGTTCTGCTTTCCCGATCCCGGGACCGGTGTCGTTCACGGCAATCGAAAGCGTGTCGCCGAGCATGGATGCTCGCACCAGCACACCGCCCCTGGTCGTGAACTTCACCGCATTGCCGATGAGGTTGAACAGCACCTGGCGCAGACGTGCGGGATCGAAATCGAGACAGTCAGGAACATCGGCCGAAACGATGGACGCGATTTCGATGCCCTTTTCGTGGGCGCGATGGGCCAGCATTTCCACCACACTTTCGATGAGCTGGCGCAGGTTCTCGGCTCTCGGATTGAGCCTGAACCGCCCGGCTTCCATCGTGGAAAAATCGAGCAGATCCTCGACGAGCTGCACCAGTGATTGCCCCGACTGGCGCATTCCGTCGAGATAGTTGTGCTGCTCCTGTGTGAGTTTGGTCTGCGACAGAAGATGGTTCATGCCCAGAATGCCTGATAGCGGCAGACGAATTTCGTGGCTGACAGTGGCCAGAAGTCTGCCCTTGGCGGCGTTGGCATTTTCCGCCCGCAGTCTGGCATCCTCGCGGGTTCTGAGTGCGGCGCGCTCATCGGTCACATCGCGGGCGAGGCTGCTGATGACCAGACGGCTGCTGGCCGCGTCGTTTGCCACCACGTCATGCCAGGTAAAGATGCGCTGGCCATAGGGTGTGGCGATCTCGACATCGTAGCAATGCGCCTTGCCGCCGGGGCGGAACGCGATGCCGATTTCTTCGCAGGTTTTGCCCTGCGGCTCCGTACAGCCGGTCATTTCGCAAAAGGCGGCATTGGTGTGGAGGATGCGCCGGTCCATGTCGCGCGTGACGACGATATCGCCCATCGCCTCATGAATTTCCGCCATCAGGGCCACGTTCTGGCGGTAGCGGGCATCAACGATCTTCACGTCGCGCAGGGAGGCCTGACGCAGCATGGACGACCGGACCATCATGTAAAAGCCGCAGGACACGCAGATCGTGACCGAGAGCGCCGCCATGTAGAGCGCGACGTTTCCACCCAGATAGACGGCACTCGCAAAGGCAAACCCGCACCCTGCCGTAAACAGCGTCATGGCTCGAAGCAGGCGGAGGTAAAAACGTGCCGTCTGCTGCCCTGCCGTCGCTTCGACGGCGGGCGGCGCAACCAGAGCTGCGTCCTTCGCAACAGGGTCGAACGTTTCGGACAGCCGGTGTTGCAGTTTCGCCAGTTCGCTCATGGTGCCAGCCTTAGCATGGCAGCCGTTTTGATTGACTTGGCGAATACGCTAAAAATTTAGCTTTTCTTCGCCTTGGCGTGAAGAATTTCATCCAGAATGACGCAGCCCGCACCGATGGTGATGAAGGAATCCGCCAGGTTGAATACCGCGAACGACCATGTCTGCGTGTGAAACAGAATGTAATCGATGACATGGCCATACAAAAATCGGTCGAAGATGTTGCCGGCGGCACCGGCAATGATCAGCGCGAAACCCAGATGCGCAAAGGTGCGATCGGAATCGGTCTTTCGCCACAGCCAGATGACGAAACAGACGATGAGCAGCCGCATGGTCACAATGAACCAGCCTTCCATTCCCGACAGCATCGAAAACGCCACGCCGAGATTATAGGTGCGGTAGAGCGCCAGATACGGCACGACGGGCACCATTTCCTGAAGAGGCAGATAGGCTTCCACCAGAAGCTTGACGACCTGGTCGGTAATCAGTGCGATGACGATCAGGGCAACAGCGGGGGCGAGTTTGGAAAACAGGGCAGGCTTGGCCATCATGTCACCGGGGAAAGTTCGAGAAGATGGCGGCGGGCTTCAAACAGCATGACACCGGTTGCAATCGCCAGATTGAGCGAGTCGGCACGGCCCTGCTGGGGAATGCGCGCCAGCTGGTCTGCCTTGGACGCAAGCTCCGGCGGCAGACCGCCCTGCTCGTTGCCCATCAACAGCACGGTCGGCTTCTTTTTGTAATCGACGGTCCTGTAGTCCACCGAACCGGCCAGATGGGTGGCGACGACGCTGACACCTGCCGATTTTTTCCAGCTCAGGAACGCGTCCACGGTTGCGTGCGCAACGGCGATGGCAAAGACCGACCCCATGGTGGCGCGCACGGTTTCCAGCGAAAACGGGTCTGTGCAGTCACCCAGAAGGATGACACCGGATGCGCCAGCCGCATCGGCGGTGCGGATGATGGTGCCGAGATTGCCGGGATCGCGCACCCTGTCCAGCGCAATATAGGTCTGGCCACTGTCGGGGCGGATATCGTTGAGGTCAGTCCATTTCTGATCGAAAATTCCCACGACCATCTGCGGATTGTCACGACGGGTGATGGAGGACAGAATTTTTTCGGTGACTTCCAGAACAAGACCGCCAGAGGCGACCGTCTTTGCGGCCACCTGCTCGACCAGCGATTTGCCCTTGGCATTCTTGGCGTAGACCAGCGTGCGGATCGTCCAGCCCAGCTCCAGCGCATCGATGACCAGCTTCAGACCCTCGGCCATGAAGGTGCCGGTCTCTTCCCGACCCTTCTTCTGGGTGAGATTCTTGATGTCCTTGATGATGGGGTTGGCGAGGCTGGTGACCTCCTTGACCTGCCCTACCCGGCCCGGTCTGTTTTCACGGCGGTCATCGGTCATTTCGGCACCCAGCGGCTGAAGAGTGAGGTGGAAAGGGCGCGCCCCTGGGTCTTGCCATCAAGGCCAGCTTCGCGGATCACGAGTTCACCGGAGGCAACCTCGCCGCCTGCGCCACGCATGGTTTCACGCATCAATTCATGCATCGAATAAAAACTGGCGCGGATCGAATAGGCCGTCAGCACAAGCCCTAGCGCATTTGGCGACAGAATATCGCGGCAGACATCCAGCATCAGCGGCAGGTGATCGAACAGCTCCCAGATTTCGCCATGGGTGCCACGCCCGAATTTCGGCGGATCGGTCAGAATGATGTCGTAGGTGTTGCCACGCCGTTCTTCCCGCAGAATAAACTTCATCGCATCTTCGCAGATCCAGCGGATAGGCGCGTTGTCCAGACCTGCCAGTGCCTGATTTTCGCGTGCCCAGCCAATGGCCTTCTTGGAGGCATCCACATGGGTTACTTCCGCACCGGCAGCAGCCGCCACCAGCGAAGCGACCCCGGTATAACCGAAGAGGTTCAGCACCTTCAAAGGACGATCCGAAGCCTCGATGGTTTCTTTAAGCCATTCCCAATGCACGATCTGTTCCGGAAAGACACCGACATGGCGAAAGGCGGTGAAACGACCGAGAAAGTTGACACCTAGAAGAGAAAGCGGCCAGGTTTCACCCAGCGGCTCCTTGGGAAAGCGCCAGCGGCCCATGCCATCCTCGTCCGTATCGCCGGAAAAGACGGAATCGGCATTGTCCCAGACACGCTGCGGCAGAGTGGGTCGCCACAGAGCCTGCGCTTCCGGTCGAACGATGCGGTAATCACCGTATTGCTCCAGCTTCAAGGCATTCCCGCTGTCGATCAGGTGAAAGTCGCCAGCCCCGAGCGATTCCAGGATGACCGGCACCCGTTCACTCGGCAGGGCGCCCGTACGCTCCTTCAAGGGGCGTGGCGCAACCTGTTCCGTCTCAGCGGCAGGCCCGTTGGTCTTTGCCTTGGCGGCATCCTTCACGCTGTCTCTGGAACCGGTCCTGACCGGTGCGGCCGTCGGCGCGCGGACATGGTCGGCAGCGCGGCCGCGGGCTTCGGCATTTTTTGGCCTCGGCGGTTTGCCAGCGCTCTTGTTTCGGGGCTCCTGCCCTGCGCGCGGCTTGGCACCCGGGCGATTGTCTTTTTTCTTCAACGGGGTTCTTTCCAAGTCTGACCGCATCTGTTGCGACAGCGAATATCATCAAGGCGCGCCATTATCAAAGGGCTGCGCCTCAAACACCTATCGCTTCACGCGGAATTTTACTTGGAGGCGATCTGCGTTGTGGTTGGCGTTGTGGCGACAACAGCATTGGCAGCGGCCTTGTGGCGATTGGCCTCATCGTGCCAGCGTACGGCTTCCTTGGCTTCGGTGCGCGCCCGCTTGCGGTATTTGCCCTGCGAAAACCAGGTGACCATGGACCCCAAAACGATGCCCAGGATAAGCGAGAGGAAGATGAAGACGAAGAATGGCGCGGAAAACGACAAAAGACTGTCATCAGGTCTGAACGGATTGAGCGCGAGCGTCACGGCCTGCCGGTTGGCCACGCACAACACCACCAGAATAATGGCGAGCGGCACGAGGACCAGGAGGTTGATGATCTTTTTTGGCATCCAACGATACTCCGTCTTTAGGGGCCTTCAGACAAACCTGCATGGACGTCAGATAGGAGGCCGATTGCTCAGTCTCAACCGTTGTTGAAAGCGCATAAGGTCAAAACCACGTCGCACGGTGCGCTCAGTCTTCGTCTTCGACGTCGCTCATGCCCGGATTGAGCCGCTCGCGCAGTTCCTTGCCGGTCTTGAAAAAGGGGACCCACTTCTCTTCAACGAAAACCGATTCTCCCGTGCGCGGGTTACGACCGGAGCGCGAAGGGCGGTTCTTGACCGAAAAGGCCCCGAAGCCGCGCAGCTCCACGCGGTTGCCGGCAGCCAGTGCATCGGTGATCTCATCGAGCACGGCGTTGACGATATTTTCAACGTCGCGATGGTAGAGGTGCGGGTTATGCGCAGCCACGATCTGCACCAGTTCAGACTTAATCACGGTTGCCCCCTGAAAGGATTGGATTTTTATCGTTCGCCAACCTGCCAAACCGAAACAAGACCGTCAAGAAACAACTTGTCGGCGCCCAGCTGGTGCGGCACGTTAAATGGCAGGAATTGGTCATATCCGAGCACCTTGGCGATACCGGCAATGCTCAGGAGCGATAATGGCGATCTTTGTGACGGCGCGGTCCACTCCACGATCGGGAGATCCTTGGCAACCTTGCGGCTGTCGAAATAGGCGCGAATTTCCTTTTCGCCGCCCAGGGTATCGATCAATTTCACCGCAAGCGCCTGGCGGCCAGTGAAGATCGAGCCATCGGCAAGCTTCAAGACGTCCTCGCGCGGCAGCTTGCGACGGTCGGCCACCAGATCGACGAACCAGCCGTAGCTGTCCATGATCATGTTGCGGATCATGGTTTTGGACTCTTCCGGCGGCTCATGGAAGGGCGACGGTTCAGCCTTCATCGGCGATGATTTGATTTCCTGCAGCGATACGCCGAGCTTGTCCAGCAGCGGGCCGACTTGCGGATACTGGAAGATGACGCCGATGGAACCGGTGATCGAGGTGTCGCCTGCAACGATCGTATCGGCTGCGGTCGCGATCATGTAACCGGCGGAAGCAGCCAGGGTGCGCACATCTGAAACAACCGGTTTCTTTTCGGCAACGGCGCGGATGGCCTTGAAAATACGCTCGCCGCCATAGGTGGTGCCACCGGGCGAGGAAATCGAGACGATCAGGCCCTTGGCGCTGTCGCTATCGGCAATCTTTTGCAACCGCTCCAGAAGTTCGGTATCGTCCTGGATCAGACCGGTGATCTCGATACGCGCAATGTGCGGGCGAGTGCTTTGCTGTGGCGGCGTCAAAGCGAAGCGGTAGAGCGCAAAAAGACCCACAACCAGAAGAAGGACGACCGTGACACGCCAGAAGGTCAGCTTGCGTCGCAACTGCCTGCGGTCTGCGATTGCCATCTGATCCATTTACCCGCCTTCGCTATAGAGTGTTCACAGCGTCTGAAGTTCGCCATATGAGCCTTGTAGCCACCTCTTGCAAGGAAACAAACGGGAAAGCATCGTTTTGATAAAAATATCGTGGCCCTTGCGATGTTTCCGAGAAAAACCATATTGGCAGAGCACGCCACGCGTGCCACACCCGACGTTGCAGCGAATGATGGCGCCCGATTTTATTGAATGGTACCGTATCGACACCCGGATTTTTAGCACATGCTTGAGCGACTAAGCCAACCAAGTCCCAGTTTCGCGTCGTCCCATGGACACGCCGATACCTATGCCATGGCGTTGCGCCATTCCGGCCGGGTGCGAAAACTCAAGGTCATCCTTCCGCTGGGCGCCGCCATCATATCGCTGTCCTTCATCGCGGTTTCGCTCGTGCGGACATGGGTACCGGACGAGGTCACGCTCGAAAGTTCGAAGGTGGAAAACGGCAAGCTCGTCATGGAAAAACCCGCGCTTGCCGGGCGCAACAACAGTGGTTTCGACTATTCGATGAATGCGGAGCGGGCGCTCCAGGATATCGCCAGCCCCAACCTGATGACGCTGGAGAAGGTTTTGGCTGCATTGCCCATGAACGACATCGTGGCGCAGGTTGTAGCGCAGGAAGGTCTGTTTGACCGTGCAACAAATAAGTTGCAAATGATGGCACCCTTTGACATCAATCTCAGCAATGGATTACAAGCAAAGTTCCAGTCTGCAAATGTCGATATGAAAGCGGGAACGATGGAAACGGACAAGCCTGTTTTCGTGAAGACCCAGGAAGGCTCGATCAATGCGGAAAGTTTACGCATTGCAGATAATGGTAAAACGATTACATTTTCGGGGCAGGTACGAGCTCGTATCGCTGCATCGACCATTCAGAACGCCGGCCAGAACGCTGGCAAGTGAGAGCCCGACCCAGATGATGCAGATTTTGCGCACAGCCCGTCATACCAACGCCGCCTGTTTTGCCGCCGTTGCAATTGCATGTCTTGCGGGCACCGCAGCCGCGCAATCCACCACGAGCAACATGGAAGGCCTCAAACTTTCCAATGACCAGCCTATTGCCATCGAAAGTGATCAGCTGGAAGTGCGCGACCAGGAGCACAAGGCTTACTTCACCGGCAATGTGAAGGTGGTGCAGGGGACGACGACCCTGCAGGCAGGCAAGATGACCGTGCTCTATAAGAGCAAGGACGGGAACACAGCCGAAAATGCCTCGATCACCGGCGGAAATGCCGACATCGAAAAGATTTTCGTCGACAACTCCGTTTACCTCACGTCCGGAACGCAAAAGGCGACAGCCGACAAGGGTGAGTTCGACATGGCGGCGCAGACCTTCATTCTCTCGGGAAAACAGGTGGTCCTGTCGCAGGACACGAATGTTTTCACCGGTTGCAAACTGACGGTTTTCATGACGACGGGTCAGGCAAAGCTGGAAAGCTGTGGCGGACCGGTTCGCATCATGCTCGACCCGAAATCGCAGAAAAAGCAGTAGTCTTTAGCCCGTGAAAATCCAATCCATTTCAAAACTGTTTGGCGCAGGCTCGTCGCGCGCATCGGAAACGGACAATCTGTCCGAAGACAAGGCGCGCTATGAGGGTACCCTGATCGCTCAGGGCCTGACCAAGACCTACAATACGCGTCGCGTTGTCAATGGCGTGTCGCTTGTCGTGCGCCGTGGTGAAGCGGTCGGACTTCTGGGACCGAACGGTGCTGGCAAGACCACCTGTTTTTACATGATTACCGGTCTCGTACCCGTCGATGCCGGCAAGATCGCCATAAACGGCAATGATGTGACCAACATGCCGATGTATCGCCGGTCGCGGCTGGGCGTGGGCTACCTTCCCCAGGAAGCATCGATCTTTCGCGGACTGACCGTGGAAGACAATATTCGAGCTGTTCTGGAAGTTCATGAACGCGACGAAAAGAAGCGCAATCGCAAGCTCGATGAGCTGCTGGAAGAATTCCACATTTCGGCCCTGCGCAAGTCGCCTGCCGTTGCCCTTTCGGGCGGTGAGCGTCGTCGTCTCGAAATCGCGAGAGCGCTGGCAACAGATCCGACCTTCATGCTGCTGGACGAGCCTTTTGCCGGCGTCGACCCGATCTCGGTCAGCGACATCCAGAATCTCGTGCGTCACCTGACGGCCCGCGGCATCGGTGTGTTGATCACCGACCACAATGTGCGTGAAACGTTGGGCCTGATCGACCGCGCCTATATTATCCACGCGGGTGAAGTTCTGACCCATGGCAGGGCATCGGAGATCGTCAACAACGCCGAAGTTCGTCGCCTTTATCTGGGCAATAATTTCAGCCTGTGACGAATGCACGATAAAAGTGACGTGGGCGCCTCTTTCCCCGAAAAGATTCTGCCTCCCCGCCCGCAAGTGAGCTTGACCAAACCTCAATAAAAAGCAATTTTTGGGCCAAGTCAGACTTTGGCGCCGAAACATCGTGAAAAAAGCGGCGCTAAAGGGGTTTATGGGAGTTTAGCGTCCGCCATGGCCTTGTCCGCCAGTCTTTTGTTGCGTCAAAACCAGTCTCTGGTCATGACCCCACAACTGATGCAGTCCATTCAGCTGCTTCAGATGACGCATATTGAGCTGACGCAATTCATCGCCCAGGAAGTCGAGAAGAACCCGCTGCTTGAAATAGTGGCAAACGATATCGATTTGGGCACCGCCCCGCTGGACGATGGCTTTGATCGGCACAGCGAACCGCCAGAGCCGAATTCGGACCCGTCACAGGAGGCGGACGAGTGGTACGGTGACCGCGCAAGCACGCTGAACGAACAGCTGGACACCAATTTCGAAAACGTCTTTCAGGATGATACCGCGCCGGCAAAGGCCGACGCGCCGGAGCTTGTCGGGCAATGGAAGTCCATGCCGGGAGCGGAGGCGGGCGAGTCCTACGATCTCGACGATTTCGTTGCGAGCAAACCCAGCCTTCGAGACCATATCGGCCAGCAACTTCCCTTTACCGTGCCCGTGCCGCAGGACAGGATGATTGCGGATGCCTTGCTCGATCACCTTGATGAGACGGGCTATCTCCCTGTCGATGCGATAGACGATATTTCTGACCGTCTGAGCGCCTCGAAAGCCGACATCGAACGCGTGCTTCACGCGCTGCAGACCCTTGACCCCCCGGGCATTTTTGCGCGCAGCTTGAGTGAGTGCCTTTCCATTCAGCTTGCACAGAAAGATCGTCTCGATCCGGCGATGAAGGCGTTTGTCGGTCATCTGGAGCTTCTGGCAAAGCGTGATTTCGCCTCTCTCAAGCGGCTCTGCGGTGTTGGCGAGGACGATCTTCTGGATATGCTGGCCGAGATCCGCGCTCTCAATCCACGCCCGGGCGCTGGTTTCGAGACGGGTATTTCGGAAACCATTGTCCCTGACATCGTCGTGCGGCCCTCCATCGATGGTGGCTGGTTGATCGAGCTCAACCCGGAGACGTTGCCACGTGTTCTGGTCAATCAGACCTATTTTTCAGAAGTGTCCAAAGTCAAGACGCGCAACGGCGAGGATGGAGAGTTCCTGTCCGAGTGCATGCAGACCGCCAGCTGGCTGACCCGCAGCCTGGACCAGCGCGCCAGAACGATCATGAAGGTCGCAAACGAGATCGTGCGCCAGCAGGACGCGTTTCTTCTCCATGGCGTCGATCATTTGCGCCCGCTCAATCTCAAGCAGGTGGCGGATGCGATCAAGATGCATGAATCGACCGTCAGTCGGGTCACATCGCGAAAATACATGCTGACGCCACGCGGACTTTTCGAGCTGAAATATTTCTTCAGCGTTTCGATTGGCGCTGTCGAAGGCGGCGATAGCCACTCGGCCGAAGCGGTGCGTCATCGCATCAAGATCATGATCGCGCAGGAAGCGCCCGACGACGTTCTATCGGATGACGATATCGTCAATAATCTGAAGAAAAGCGGTGTCGAACTGGCGCGTCGAACGGTCGCAAAATATCGTGAGGCGATGAATATTCCGTCGTCCGTACAACGACGCCGGGAAAAGAAAGCCATCGCAAAAGTTGCGACGGCGTAACGAATTCTTTATATATTTCAATTTGTTAATAATCCCGTTTGACTCTTGACCCCTCCAGCGTTAGAAGCTCGCCGCACAGACGGCAGGATGCCGATCAACGCAAAAGTGTACGCCACGCTGAGGCGCCAAACAGGAATGAGACTGAAAGTCTCTCGAAACGCTTGGATGAGCGTCTGGCTTAACGTAAGCTGTTACACGCAAATCACTGAAAAAGGAAAAATTCCATGAGTGTGCGTGTATCTGGTAAACATATGGATATCGGCGAATCGTTCCGTCAGCGGATCGAGGACAACATTAGCCTGGCGATTACCAAGTACTTTGATGGGGGGTATTCTGGTCAAGTAACCGTGGAGAAATCCGGCGCGGGTTTCGCAGCCGATTGCAAGATACATCTCGATACGGGTGTCGTCTTGCACGCAGCGGGACAAGCCAATGATCCACAGGCGAGTTTCGATGCGGCAGCCCAGCGGATAGAAAAGCGGCTTCGCAGATACAAGAGAAAATTGAAGGACCACCATCACAACGGTGCGTCGGCCAACGGCATTCTGGAAGAGTTTCCCTATACCGTCATGGATGCCGTCCCGGATGAGGATGACGAACTGCCGGAAGATTTCGCTCCGACCATCGTTGCTGAAACCTCCAAGCAGGTCAAAACCATGACCGTTGCAAGCGCCGTCATGGCGCTCGACATGACAGATGAGCCGGTGCTGCTGTTTCGCAGCCCAGCCAAGGAACTGAATATCGTCTACCGTCGGACCGATGGAAACATCGGCTGGATCGATGCAGCGACGATAAAGAACTGAACAGTCTGACAAGGCACCGGGGGTGCGGCCGCATGGCGGCACCTCCGGCCCGTTTCGATCGCATGAAGGATATAGAGAATGGCGTTGGCAGATTTGCTGCAACAGGATGCGATTATTCCCGCCCTCAGAGTGAATTCCAAAAAGCAGCTTCTTCAGGAATTGGCGGCCCGAGCCTCACGAATCACAGGCGTGGCCGAGCGGGAAGTGTTTGACGTCATCTTGCAACGTGAGCGGCTGGGTTCGACCGGCGTCGGTCACGGTATCGCCATTCCCCACGGAAAGCTTGCCAGCATCGACCACATCGTCGGCGTTTTCGCACGTCTCGAAAATGCCGTCGATTTCGAAGCCCTGGACGATCAGCCCGTCGACCTGGTGTTTCTGCTGCTCGCACCGGAAGGCGCCGGTGCCGATCACCTGAAGGCGCTGTCGCGCATTGCGCGGGTGCTGCGCGATCCCGAGCTGGTCGCCAAACTGCGCGCGACCGAATCCGACACCGCGATCTTTACCTTCCTCAACCAGGAACAGGCCAACGCCGCCTGACATGTCCGTTGGTCTTGCCGTTCGGCTAGAGCATTTCCGGCGATCCATGGATCACCTGCAACGCTCCATCTGTTTGTTTTTCCGCAATTGCGGATGCGAAACCGGTTCCGACTTTCTCTACAATCGGTCTATTGCCCGACGTCCCGCTCGATTTTCATCTCGGCCATCCGGTCATCCAGCCTGCGCAACCGCTCAAGGCTTGGAAGACCCAGTTCGTGGCGCGGCGTGTTGTCGGGCGGCATAAGTGTGTAAGGCTGCGGCTCCTTCCACACGGGCGGATTGGTCTTGCGCAGATGATAGAGGTAGAGCGCTGCAAAGCCCAGCGCGAAGACGCAGGGCATATAGATCGCGAGCACCTTCACCTGATCGGACATCATGCGGAAGGTGTGTAAGAGATCGGCAAAGAAGCTGTAGGATTCCATCACATTTCCCCATCGTACATGGTGCTCACGCGGAAAAACGCGCAGCAACCGGCCATTCTGTCGAAACGGGAGATCGACCACCGGAGGAAACGGACCTCTGGTGGCCGGGGAGTTAGAAAGCCGCAAGTGAACGACCGCCCTGACCTTTAGGCTCGCGCCTTGGACATACGTCAGGACCTCCCCAGCCATAGGAAAGGCAGAGGAATTGCGTATAGCAACAATAGACCGCCTCAGCCACAAAACTATGGCTGAGGGGTGTCATTACGGCCGACACCGGCCGTCACTTGAGGGGTTTCTATGCCCCAAGACCGGTCCGTTACGCCCGGTCTCGCTGCAACCATAGCGAAAGTTGTACTGAGGGGAAATAGCTATTTTTCGTGTCTTAGAGCAAAGCCCCGTCTTATGCGCGAGGCGTACCCGTCAGACGATGAAGCGCTCTGGAGGTGTTGGGGTCACCCGCCGTTCAGGTGACCCGAAGTGCCTCCATCATGCGTCTTTTTCGTTGACGCTGCTCGTGCCTGGCTCGGCTGTGGCCGGTGCATCACCCTTCGGTCCACCCTTGGCAACACCCACCATTGCGGGCCGCAGCACACGGTCACCGATCGTGAAACCGGCCTGAACCACCTGCACGACAGTATTGTTGGGAACAGCCGTGTTGGGAATTTCAAACATCGCCTGATGGAAGTTCGGGTCGAACTTCTCGCCTTCCGCATCCATCTTGCGCACGCCGTGGCGCTCCAGCGCCGACAGCATCGAACGTTCGGTCATATCGACACCTTCGATGAGACCCGCGATGCCTGCTTCCGAATTTGTCTTCAGCTCTTCGGGGATCGTGTCGAGCGCGCGGCGAAGATTGTCGGATACGGCCAGCATGTCGCGGGCAAAGCCTGCGACGGAATAGGCCTTGGCATCCTTCACCTCTCGCTCGGTGCGGCGACGCAGGTTGTCCATCTCGGCAGCAAGACGCAGGAATTTGTCGCGCAGATCAGCATTTTCAGCCTTCAGCACGTCGATCGGATCGGGCTCGGACGTTTCAGGCGCATCATCTTCGACAGCCATTGCCTCGAGTGCCTCGTCTACGACGTCTGCGTCAGGTCCGTTTTTCTTGGTATCGTCGGTCATGACGTTCTCCAGCTCTACATCTGTTATGGGTTGAGCCCGATATCGAGGTTTACCATGCAAAAATCAAGGCTTGCGGGCAAACCATCTCCTATTCGGTAGCAGGTTTTCGAGATCAGCGCCGTTTGCCGGCCAGCCGGGCCATGATCTGGGCCGTATAATCGACCATCGGCACGATGCGCGAGTAATTGAGCCGCGTCGGCCCGATCACGCCGACGGCACCGACGACACGGTTTTCATCGTCCCGGTAGGGCGCAACGATCAGCGAGGAACCTGACAGCGAAAACAGCTTGTTCTCCGAGCCGATGAAAATTCTGACGCCCGAACCGGTTTCAGCCAGGTTGAGGACCTCGATCAGATTGTCCTTGCGCTCGAGATCATCGAACAGCAGCCTCACACGGTCGATATCTTCTTCGCCGGCGAGCCCTTCCAGAAGGTTGGAGCGTCCCCGAACAATCAGCCGCCCCAGCTTACCCTCCTCATTGTCGCCGGACCAAACCGCAAGACCGCGCGTCACGAGATCCTGCGCCAGCGTGCTCAGCGCCGCCTGAAGCTCGGATTTCTGTTCCAGCAGCTGGGTGCGCAGTTCCGGCAGCGTTTGTCCGGCCAGATGGGCGTTGATGAAATTGGCGGCCTCCGTCAATTGCGACGACGTGATTCCGGCGGGTAGTTCGATGATGCGGTTTTCGACCTGGTTGTTGTCGCCCACCAGAATGGCCAAGCCCTTGGTTGGTTCGAGGCGAATGAACTCCACATGCTTCAGCACCGCGTCGCTCTTGGTCGTCAACACCAGACCCGCGCCACGCGACATGCCGGACAGCATGCGGCTGGCCTCCGTCAGCAAGCCCTCGATCGGCTGCTCGCGGCCTGAGACAGGGCCGATCTGGCGGTCGATGCTGGCACGCTGCTCGGCAGGCAGATCGCCCACCTGCATGAAGGCGTCCACGAAAAAGCGCAACCCGATCTGCGTTGGCAGGCGGCCCGCGCTGATATGCGGTGAATAGATCAGGCCGAGTTCTTCCAGATCGCTCATCACATTGCGAACGGATGCGGGCGACAGCGACATGGGCAGAACGCGCGACAGACTGCGCGAACCCAGCGGCTCGCCATTTTCGAGATAGCCTTCCACGATGCGCCGGAAGATTTCGCGCGAGCGATCATCCAGCAACGCACCCGGTTCTTTTCCGATCGGAGGAGAAATGCTCATTACGTCCGTTCTTCATCCCGTCAGTTCATGGCAGGAATATAGTCGCTTGCGCGCTTAAGTAAAAACGGAAATTCCGCATATGCCCTGCACCGACCCGCTTTTCCTTTGCAAAACGGCCGGTGCGGCCTTAGAAGGCGGAGATCAAAACGGAGACGAACCAGATGCGGCCTTCAGGCAGAAAAACCGATCAGATGCGCAAAGTGTCTTTCGAGCGCAATTTCTCGAAGCATGCAGAGGGCTCCTGTCTGGTCAAATTCGGCGACACGCATGTCCTCGTGACCGCCAGCCTTGAAGAAAAGACGCCACCATGGCTGCGCAACAGCGGCAAGGGCTGGGTCACTGCCGAATACGGCATGCTGCCCCGCTCCACCAACGAGCGCATGCGCCGTGAGGCCGCGTCCGGCAAGCAGGGTGGCCGCACGCAGGAAATCCAGCGCCTCATCGGACGGTCGTTAAGAGCGGTGGTCGATCTTCAGGCGCTGGGCGAACGCCAGATCAGCATCGACTGCGACGTCATCCAGGCCGATGGTGGAACCCGTACGGCGTCCATCACCGGCGCATGGATTGCCCTTCACGATTGCCTGAAGTGGATGGAAACCCGCAACATGATCAAGGTCGAGAAGGTTTTGAAAGACCATATCGCCGCGATATCCTGCGGCATCTTTGCCAGCCAGCCGGTGATCGATCTCGATTATCTCGAAGATTCCTCGGCCGAAACAGACGCCAATTTCGTCATCACCGGTTCGGGTGGCATCGTTGAAATTCAGGGCACGGCCGAAGGCGCACCGTTCAGCGAGGAGGAGTTCCTGACGCTGCTGGGCCTTGCCAAGACAGGCTGTGCGGACCTCGTCGAGCTGCAAAAACAGACGATTGCCTGAGCCAGGAACGCGAAACCCATGCGCAAACTCGACACCAGAACCATCGTCGTTGCCAGCCACAACAAGGGCAAGATCGCCGAAATCGCCGATCTGATCGGCCCTTTAGGCTTTTCCGCCAAGTCTGCGGCGGAGCTGAATTTCGCCGAGCCCGATGAAACCGGCACAACATTCGAGGAAAACGCCGCCATCAAGGCGCTGGCCTCTGCGCGGGCGTCCGGATTGCCATCGCTGTCCGACGATAGCGGTCTGGTGATCGATGCGCTTGATGGCAATCCCGGTGTCTACACCGCCAACTGGGCGGAAACGGCTGACGGCACGCGTGATTTCGACATGGCGATGCAGAAGGTGGAGGACGCCTTGCAGGAACGCGGCGCGACCGAGCCTTCCGCCCGCACCTGCCGCTTCGTCAGCGTCCTGTGCCTGGCCTGGCCCGATGGCCACACCGAATTCTTCCGCGGCGAGATCGAGGGCACCGTCGCATGGCCTCCACGCGGCACCAGCGGCTTCGGCTATGATCCGATCTTCCAGCCGCAAGGCCATGACACGACATTTGGCGAGATGACATCCGACGAGAAACACGGCTGGAAGCCGGGCGATCCCCAGGCGCTCTCGCACCGCGCCCGCGCGTTCAAGACATTCGTCGAAACCTGTCTGGACGCATGATGATCGATCTTGGGAGCAGGTTCTCCCCTGCCCCCGATGCGACACTGCTGCCTGACACCGGTGAGCCGGGTTTCGGCATCTACGTGCATTGGCCATTTTGCGCCGCCAAGTGCCCCTATTGCGATTTCAACAGCCATGTCCGCCACAAGCCCGTGGATCAGGAGCGTTTCGTTGCTGCTTTCTTGCGGGAAATGGAAACGATGCGCCAATTGAGCGGCGCAAAGGTCGTCACCAGCGTTTTCCTGGGCGGCGGCACGCCCTCGCTCATGGACCCGCAGACGGTCGGCGCCATCATGGATGGCATCGCCCGTTTCTGGCATATGCCCGATGGCATCGAAATCACCATGGAAGCCAACCCGTCCAGCGTGGAGGCAGAGCGGTTTCGCGGCTACCGCGCCGCTGGTATCAACCGTGTCTCCATGGGTGTGCAGGCTCTCAACGACCGCGACCTCAAGTTTCTGGGCCGTTTGCATGATGTCGCAGATGCGTTGAAAGCCATCCGGCTTGCCCGCGAAATCTTCCCACGCATGTCCTTCGACCTCATCTATGCCCGGCCCAACCAGACGGTGGAGGAATGGGAAAAAGAGCTTGTCGAGGCCATCTCCTATGCGGTCGATCACCTGTCGCTCTACCAGTTGACCATCGAGGAAGGCACGGCCTTTTACGGTCTGCACAAGGCAGGCAAGCTGATCGTACCGGATGGCGACCAGTCGGCCCTTCTCTATGAGGCGACGCAGGACATCACCGCCCGTCACGGCATGCCGGCCTATGAGGTATCCAATCACGCCATACCGGGTGCTGAAAGCCGCCATAACCTGACCTATTGGCGTTACGGCGATTACGCCGGCATCGGCCCCGGCGCGCATGGACGCCTGACCACGGGCGGCGCAAAACTTGCGACCGCCACGCAGCGCCACCCGGAAACATGGCTCGAAAGCGTCGAGCGCGATGGTCACGGCATTCTGGATCAGGAGATGCTGGGTGTCGAGGAACAGTCCGACGAGTTGCTGCTGATGGGCCTGCGCCTGCGTGAAGGCGTGGATCTTGCCCGCTGGAGCGACCTCTCCGGTCGCGATCTTGACCCCGACAAGGAAGACTTTCTTCTCCAACACGGCTTCATCGAGCGTCTGGGCAATTCACGCCTGCGCTGCACGCCGTCGGGCATGCTCATCCTCGATTCGGTGGTGGCTGATCTGGCGTGTTGATGTCGCTCCCTTGGTCCGACGCGGCACCCCCATCTTTTTCCTGCGCCTTACGCGCATTCTCCGCGCTTTCGCGGCGAAGCGGTGCGCCGATCGGGCAGATATCCTGCACGAAGCCCGTCAGGCTGTTGGCAAGCGTGTCCGATACTTGCCGGTAATAGACATACTTGCCCCGTTTTTCCGACGCGACGAGCCCCGCATGCTCAAGCAATTGTAAATGCTGGGAAATAGACGGTTTCGACATATCGAAACGCGCGGCGATATCGCCTGCGTTCATCTCGTGATGCGCGACATAGGCGAGGATTTTGCGTCGGACGGGAGAGGCCAGCGCCTCGAAAATCAACTGTATGGACATAGCGCTTTCTACCATTAATCAATTAGCCAATCAACTAACTGTTGACAGAATTACATTTCGTCGATTACCTAATTGTAGAAATGATGGAGACTTGATCATGCAGATACACTCGCAATGGATTTTCGACTGCGCCCCTCAGCACATCTGGCCGCATTTTTTGCATGCCAAGATGGACAGCTCGAAGCCGTTCCTGTTCCGCCTTGGCATTCCCAAGCCTGTCAGCTGCAAGGTTCTGGAAGGCCATGGCGCACTGGGCAACACCCGCCAGTGCACCACGGATCGCGGCACCATCGACCAGCGCATTCTCGATTACGTCCCCAACCGGAAACTGCGTTATCGCATGATCGACAGCACCGTGTGGTGCAAGGACTGGATCGGCACTCTGGAGGATGAATTCACTCTTGTTCCGATTGGACCCAACACGACACGCGTCGAACGCCGCAGCGATTTTACCGCGCGTGGATTGCTGGCCCCGCTCAGGCAACTGGCGCTGTGGATCGCCTTGAAACAGGCCCATCGCTACGCCTCGAAAAACTGGCGCAGATTGAGCAGCGAGGCGCAAACCGCAGAGCAACGGGAGGTCACGCCATGAAGGATCGTCAGACACCGCAAACCATAGCCCGGATCGTGTATTTCGTCGAAATTCTCGTCTTCGCGGCACCATTCTACCTGACCTACGGAATTCTAGCCGTCATCAGCGCCCCCTATGCGGGACTGCTGATCCTGTTCAGCCCAGCCTGGTTGATGGCCTATCTGATGGACGCAAATGGAGAGTTCGCTCCGGTCATTCTCGTGGGAACAATCGTCATCGCCATCGCTGCATTGTCCCTAACTGGTGTGGTCGCCCTGTGGAAACTGGCAAAGCTCTCCCACATCTATATGTTCAAGGGTGCCGAAGCGCTGTCGAAACATCACCGCGATCTCCGCATCGGTCTCTTCTGCGGTCTCGCGCCGCTCATTTTCACCACCACGGTCATGGCAGCGATTGCCGTCAGCGACGGCGGCTGGACAAGTCTGCCCTTTGCCATCATCGGCGGCGGTACCTTGCTCATCCCGGTCGCCCATCTGTGGCTGGCGATGCCCAACGCTCGCGAAAAGCTCGGCGCAGGCACCGAAACGCCGCTCCTTGCCTAGATCCGGTTTCGTCCCGGCCCGCCGTACAGTCACGTTTGATGACAACAACCAGCCCGACAGAGACAAAATCCGACAGGAGCTGATGCCGACCGCTGCGCCAAAGCGCAAACGTCCCGCGTCGCACCTTCTGGTCGCTCTATTTAAAGATCTCGGACGTCATGACGCGCTAGCGACAACGACACGTAGAAAGACCGGTCACGCCGTTTGAAGGCGGTACCGGTCTCTGACGGGAGCAATGAGAAGGGACAGAGATCGCCGGGTTTCCCCGACCATCTCATTTAAGCGTTGTTTTCGTTGATCAAGCGCTTCAGCAACTCAACCTCATGGCCGAGTTTCGTATCGCCGCCGATCAGTTCCTCAATCTTGCGTACCGCATGCAGAACGGTTGTATGATCGCGCCCGCCGAAGCGACGGCCGATTTCCGGGAAGGAACGCGGCGTCAGCATTTTTGCAAGATACATGGCGATCTGGCGCGGCTTGACGATGACACGGGTGCGACGGTTGGAGACCAGTTCCTGACGCGAGACGTTGTAGTGCCGTGCGACGATGCGCTGGATGTCCTCGATGCGCACACGCTTTGCTTCGCCCGTGCCCACCAGATGGGCCAGCAATTCATCGACACGCTCGATCGACAGGTTGGGCTCGAAGGAGCGACGGAAGATCAGCTGGTTGAAGGCGCCTTCCAGTTCACGGCCGCTCGCGGTCACGCTGCGGGCCACGTGAGAGACGATCTCTTCTGGAATATCGAAGCTCGGATCGTCCTGACGGGCGGTCGCGATCCGCTGTGTGAGCATTTCGTGGCGCATCTCATAATCCGGACCTTCGATTTCGATGGCCATGCCACCCTGAAGGCGCGAGCGAACCCGTGGATCAAGCGATTCCAGCTCCCAGGGCGCGCGGTCTGCAGCCACAACGACCTGCTTGGCGCTGTCGAGCAGCATGTTGAGCAGGTGGCAGAATTCGTGCTGGATCATCTTGCCCTGCAGGAACTGCATGTCGTCGATCACAAGAAGATCGATGTTGCGCAACGTGTCCTTGAGGGTCAGTGCGTCATTGTCACGGATCGCAGTTGCGAAACGCCACATGAAATATTCGGCCGTCAGATAGACGACACGCGGGGTCCGCGGGCTGTCGATGGCGGCATTGGCGATGGCCTGGAGAAGATGCGTCTTTCCAAGGCCCACACCCGCGTGAATGAACAGCGGATTGAAGCGCACCGCACCCGCACCGGCCTCGGCAATGGTCTTTGCGGCGGCCAGAGCCACACGGTTTGATGATCCTTCGACAAAGGTGTCGAAGGTGAAGCGGCTGTCGAGCGGCGATCCGAACAGGGGACCCGCACCCGAATGACGGGTCGCGTGGGCCGATTGCGAAGCGCCCGATATCTGGCCATTCGACGAGGGCTGCGGTGGAATGAACGGCTTTGCACGCTGCGCAGTCGTTGCAGCCTCGGAGACGGGCTGTACCCGCTCTTCGACTGGAGCAGCCCGTGCCGGGCGGCTCGCCGAACGCACCAGGATTTCAACCTTCAACACATCCGCATCCTCGCTCTGAACGAGCGTCGTGATGAGATCGATATAACGGTTGTTGATCCAGGATTTCAGAAAGGTTGTCGGTACGGTAAACCGCACGACGCTCTTGGAGACAGAATGAAGCTTGAGACGCGCGAACCAGCTTGCATAAACTTCCGGTCCGACCTGTGCCTTCAACCGCGCGCTAAAACGTTCAAACAGCGCGTCATGCTTCATATCCTGCTTTTCCCCTGAGATATCCGTATCAGCTGCATCACATGCCTTTGGCGTGCGGTCCCCATTTGCTACCGCACCCATCACCAAATTCAATTGCATATTGCCGCCTTTCAAATTGCCAATCATAGCCTGACGAACAAAAGTCCATCAGGGATACCCCTCGTTTATTCTTGCCTCTCGGACGCCCCCTCGAAAGTTGTCCTCAAGTCCCCGTCTATAGACGCGAGCCGGTTATCCCATTTTCCTCTCCATCATGGAGAGGCCTGCGATGACTCAACGTTGCTTCCACAACACCTTCACAATATCAGTCGATCCAGACACGGTTTCACGTTTCCGCAACCTGAAAGGCTGCGGCCAAACCGACCCCAATACTTGAAAAAACGAACCCGAACAGGACCCGTCCGCAAGGAGCTTGTATCTGCGAACTCAGGATCGAGATAGCTTGTGGATAGACTTCCTTGCCCCTTGTCGAGATGCATTTAGGCAGGATCAGGGGGGGAGATCAATCGCGTTTTTTCTGCAAAGGGAGCGATCTGCCATTGACTCATACAGGCCGTTTTGCATGGCCCGAGGCTCTATCTGGAGAATCTCTTATGAATCAATGAGATTCAATTTCATGGCTTTTTTTTAGGCCGCAAGAACCGAAAAATTAAATTTCGCTTGACCGATGATTGAGGCGACCTTCCGTAAGGTCAGGCAGCTACACTTTTATGGACCTTTTATAAGTATCTGTTTTATAACGATATTTTCCGTCATTGCTTTGACGCATAAATGTCATGCCATGCGCCAACAGGTTAACGAACCGTTAGAAACGAAAAAAGCCCGGTCGTAGGACCAGGCTCTTATCACATTTTCGAAATAGCAGATTAGGCGGAAAGTGCCTTCACGCGCTGTGCCAAACGGGACACCTTACGGTCTGCCGTGTTGCCTGGCATCACACCGCGGGTGGCGGCGCGCTGGATCTCAGGCTGTGCTACTTTGAGCGCTTCTGTTGCAACTGCCAGATCACCCGATGCAATGGCTTCTTCGACCTTGCGAATGAAGCCGCGAACGCGCGAACGACGAGCCTTGTTGACTTCCGTACGGCGAGCGATCTTGCGAGTCGCCTTTTTCGCCGAAGTTGTATTGGCCATGTATGCCTCTCTTCGAATTCAAACCAAAATCCGCAACCACAGGATCAGGTCCTTCAAAGACCTCGCGTTCCAAAGAGTGCGGGAGTAATTGGAACAAGCCGGATGGCTTTTCCTAACCGTGGGCGGGCATATAACCTTAAAGCAGCTGCCCGTCAACGCGCATTTACAGCAAAAACGCTGATATTCCGAATCCTTGGCACCCTTTGAGCCCAAAACGCATGAAGCGCTTTGGGTCGCTGAGCGAAGCTGCGGAGAACCTAGAGCGTTTCCTTGTTAAATGGAAACGCTCTAGCGATTGTCGAAGACAGGTTTTCTCTTCTCCGCGAAAGCCGCCATGCCCTCTTTCTGGTCATTTGTGGCAAACAGCGACTGGAACAGGCGGCGCTCGAACCGCAGCCCTTCGCTCAGAGAGACTTCGAAGGACCGGTTGACGCTTTCCTTGGCCATCAGCACCGAGGCGCGCGACAACGATGCGATGGTGCTGGCGGCATCCACTGCCTCATCCAGCAGGCGCTCCTGCGGCACGATGCGCGAGACAAGGCCTGCCCGCTCGGCTTCCGCTGCATCCATCTTTCGGCCTGTCAGCACCATATCCATGGCCTTGGCCTTGCCCACCGCCTGCGTCAGGCGTTGCGAGCCGCCCATTCCGGGAATGATGCCGAGCGTAATCTCGGGCTGGCCGAATTTGGCACTGTCGGACGCAATGATGAAATCGCACATCATGGCCAGTTCGCACCCACCGCCCAGAGCAAAGCCCGAAACAGCCGCAATGACGGGTTTGCGGCAGGCCGCCACCTCGTCCCAACCGCCCAGGAAATCGCCCAAATAGACGTCGACGAAATCGAGCGACTGCATCTCCTTTATATCGGCGCCTGCCGCAAAGGCCTTTTGCGAACCGGTAATAACGATGGCGCCAATGGAATCATCGCTCGAAAACGACGCCAATATATGCCGCAGCTCTTTCAGCAAGGCGGCGTTCAGCGCGTTCAATGCCTGCGGGCGGTTGAGTGTGATGACGCCGACATTGTCGCGCTTTTCAACGATGAGCGTTTCATAATCCATGATGAGGTCCTCTCGCGTCATTTCTGGCAGGCGGCGCAATAGAAGGTGGAGCGTCCCGCCTGGACGATCCGTTCGATCGTACCCCCGCAACCGGGTGTGGGGCAAGCATGACCCTGCCGGTCATAGACCGAAAAGGAATGCTGGAAATAACCAAGTGTGCCGTCCGTCTGAATATGATCTCTCAAGGACGAGCCGCCGGCTGCGATGGCGTCGGCAATCACCTCGCGGATTTTCTGGGTCAGCTCGACGAGTTGCGCCCTGGGTTTGCCGGTTTTCGTCACCAGCGTGCCAGCGGCTCTCAAAGGCGACAGATGCGACCGCCACAGCGCCTCGCAGACATAGATATTGCCAAGTCCGGCAATGACCTTCTGGTCCAGCAACGTGCTTTTCAGCGGCTGGCTCTTGCCAGCGAAACGGCTTGCCAGATCGTCCGCGCTCAGCGCATTCCCCGTGGGTTCCGGGCCCAGCTCGGCAAAGGCGGGGTAGAGATCGATATGGGCGCGCTCCACCAGATGCATGAAGCCGAAACGGCGCGGGTCATTATAGATGACCTGCTTGGACGAGCCGTCATCGCCGTGCAGATGGAAGATCACATGGTCGTGCTTGCCATCCTTGGAGCGCGCATAGTGGAACTCGCCGGGTGTGTCCGCTTCTGTATCCTGCTCTTCGATCCGGAAGGAGCCGGACATGCCCAGATGCGAGATGATGGTCAGGCCGTCTTCCAGCTCGATCAGCAGATACTTCGCCCGGCGTCCGAGCGACACGATGCGCTTGCCTTCCACCAGCGCCGAAAAGTCTGGCGGGAAGGGAAATCGCAGGTCTGGTCTCGCCAGCGTCAGCTTTTCGACGCGCGCACCTTCCATGGTCGGCGCAAGGCCGCGTCTGACGGTTTCCACTTCGGGCAGTTCTGGCATGACTATCTCACATGTTTACCGCAACGGTCTTGTGATCTCAAACCTGCGGACATACATGTCGCAGGCATCTCATGCCGCAACAGATAGCGCCGCATTCCCGTTTCCGCTATGGTCGGCACCGCAATTAAAGATGGAGACCGCTCATGACCGAAGCCCGCACCACCGCAGATGGCGGCATGGAAACCTCCTACGGCTTTCACAGGGTCGACGAAGGCCAGAAGCAGGGCATGGTCAACGAGGTCTTCCACAAGGTCGCCAAGCGCTACGACATCATGAACGACGTGATGTCAGCGGGCATGCATCGGGTGTGGAAAGATGCCATGATCTCAGCGCTCAATCCACGCAAGGACCCGTCCTACAAGACGCTGGATGTAGCTGGCGGCACGGGTGATATCGCGTTTCGCATCATTGAAGCCTCCAACCACCTGGCGCATTCCACCGTTCTGGATATCAACGGCTCGATGCTGGCGGTGGGCGAAGAACGGGCTGCCAAGAAGAAACTCTCCGACAATCTGACCTTTGTGGAGGCCAATGCGGAAGAATTGCCGTTCGAGGCCAACAGCTTCGACGCCTACACCGTGGCGTTCGGCATTCGCAATGTGCCGCGCATCGATGTGGCTCTGAAGGAAGCCCACCGGGTTCTGAAGCGGGGCGGGCGTCTGCTGGTGCTGGAGTTTTCGGAAGTCGATATGCCGCTTCTCGACAAGGTGTACGATGCCTGGTCGTTCAATGCCATTCCCCGGTTCGGCAAGATGATTACCGGCGATGCCGAGCCCTATCAGTATCTGGTGGAATCGATCCGCAAATTCCCCAATCAGGACGATTTCGCCGCGATGATCCGCACCGCCGGTTTCTCGCGCGTCAGCTATACCAATTATACCGGTGGCATCGCCGCACTGCATTCGGGCTGGAAGCTTTGATCGACATGATGGCTTGCAGCAAGAAGAAGGCATTCGCATGAGCACTCCCGGCGCATATTTTCGCCTTGCAAAGGTCGGCTGGGTTCTGGTGCGCGAAGGCGTGGTGCTGGCCCTGCCATCAGAGGATCTTCCCGCATCCGCCAAACTCGCCAAGGCGCTGCTCAAGCCCTTTGCCCGCAACCGTGCAAAACATGCCGACCGCCGCGACCGGCTGGCGACCGCCGTGGAAAGGCTCGGTCCTTCCTATGTGAAGATGGGCCAGTTTCTGGCGACACGCCCGGATGTGGTCGGTGCCGATTTTGCCGAAGACCTGTCACGCTTGCAGGACAGGATGGCCTTTTTCCCCAACGCTGCGGCGAAGGCCAATATCGAGGGATCGCTCGGACGTCCGGTGTCCGATCTTTATCTGGAGTTCCGTGACCCGATTGCCGCCGCCTCGATTGCTCAAGTGCACCCGGCCATCGTGCGCACCTCCACGGGGCAGAAGAGGGTGGCCGTGAAGGTCATCCGCCCCGGCGTGCGTCAGCGCTTCCAGAACGATCTGGAGGCGATGTATCTGATTGCCGATCTTCAGCAGCGTTTCGTCCGTTCCGCCCGGCGCCTTCGCCCGGTGGAGGTGACGCGCGCGCTGGAACAGACGACCAAGATCGAGATGGATTTGCGGCTGGAAGCGGCGGCGCTCTCTGAAATCGCTGAAAACACCAAGGGCGATCCCGGCTTTCGCGTGCCGGAGGTGGACTGGGAGCGCACGGGCCGCGATGTCGTCACCATGGAATGGATCGACGGCGTCAAGATGTCGGATGTGGCGGGCCTGCGGGCTGCCGGGCACGATCTCGATGCGCTGGCCGATACGCTCATCCAGTCCTTCCTGCGCCACACATTGCGGGACGGCTTCTTCCACGCCGACATGCATCCGGGTAACCTCTTCGTCGATCCACAGGGCATGATCGTTGCCGTGGACATGGGCATTGCCGGTCGGCTGGGCAAGAAGGAACGCCGTTTCCTGGCCGAAATTCTCTACGGCTTCATCACCCGCGACTACATGCGCGTGGCGGAGGTGCATTTCGAAGCGGGTTACGTTCCCGGCCACCATGACATTGCAAGCTTCGCCCAGGCGATCCGCGCCATAGGCGAGCCGATCCATGGTCAGCCAGCCGAAACCATCTCCATGGGCAAGCTGCTGACGCTTCTGTTTGAAGTGACGGAACTGTTCGACATGGAAACGCGGCCCGAACTGGTGATGCTGCAAAAGACCATGGTGGTGGTGGAAGGCGTCTCGCGCATTCTCAATCCGCGCTTCAATATGTGGAAGGCGGCAGACCCCGTCGTCAGCGGCTGGATCCGGGACAATCTTGGTCCCAAACGCATTGTGACCGACATGAAGGATGGCCTGAAAGCCGCCATCAAGCTTGCCGAAGCGGCACCGGAAATCGCGGCCAAGACCGAAAAGCTTCATGCTGATCTGGTCTATATGAGCGAACACGGCCTGCGCTTCGATGCCAGCACGGCCGAAGCCATCGGCAAGGCGGAAGCGAAACACACGCGCTGGGGCAGGATTGCGCTTTGGGTGATTGCGCTGGTGATGGTCTATATTGCGGTAAGGCTAGGGTAAGGCGGCATACCGACCTCACCCTAGCGCGATGCCCAGCTCGGCCCGCAGCTTGCGCGTCAGTCCCTTTGCCACCAGTTCGTAGGACCGGCGCACATAGTGCTCTAGGTCCTGTGCATCCAGGGGCGAATCGTCTGAAATGGAAATCCATTTTCGCCTGGCGAAATAGGGTGCCTGCGAAATGCCATCCAGCGCGGTGAGGATTTCAAAGCTTTCTTCCGCACATTTGATGACCAAGCGCCAGTCCTCGCGTTGGCCCAGAACGGCAAAAACCTTGGGGCCGACCTTGGCGACATGCGATTCCCACTGGTCAACGAAGCTGACGCCCGGCCATGCTTCAAGGGTCGTATCGAAAGAGTGGCGTTCGAAAAAGCTCATGCGAGCCTGTCCGCAATCAGCGCCGCCAGACGTCTTGCCACTTCGGCCTTGTCGAGATCGGGCCATGCGTCGATGCCATCTGCCGAGATGATCTTCACGCTGTTGCGATCTCCGCCCATGATGCCGGTTTCGGCAGAAACATCGTTGGCAACGATGAGATCGGCACCCTTGCGCGTGAGCTTGGCGCGTCCATTGGCTTCGACGTTCTCGGTTTCGGCTGCAAAACCGACGACGATTTTCGGCCTGCTCGCGTGATGGCCGATGGTCTTGAGAATATCGGGATTTTCCACCAGTTGCAGTGCCGGGGGCTGGTCTCCCTGTTGTTTCTTGATCTTCTGATCGAGCGATGTCGCCACACGCCAGTCGGCCACTGCCGCAACCATCACGGCGATATCGGTCGGAAGGTGGGAGACGACCGCAGCCAGCATCTGCTCGGCGCGCTCGACATGCACCGTGGTGACACCAGCGGGATCTGCAATCGTGACCGGACCGGAGACCAGCGTAACCTCCGCACCCAGCGCGGCCAAGGCCTTTGCAATGGCATGGCCTTGCTTGCCGGAGGAGCGGTTGGCAATATAGCGCACCGGATCGATCGGCTCATGGGTCGGGCCTGAGGTGACGATGGCTTTTTTTCCCGCCAGTGGTTTTGGTCCATGCTCCAATAGCGCTTCGACGGCCTCGACAATCTGCAGGGGCTCAGCCATTCGGCCTAGACCCACCTCGCCTTTCTCGGCCATTTCGCCTGCCATCGGCCCGATGAAGCCGATGCCATCGCCTTTCAGCGTTTCAATGTTGCGTTGCGTGGCTTTGGCCATCCACATTTTGGGGTTCATGGCGGGTGCGATGAGCACCCTGCGGTCGGTTGCCAGCAGCACCGTGGATGCCAGATCATCGGCCAGACCGTTTGCCATCTTTGCCATGAGATCGGCCGTGGCGGGTGCGACCAGAACGAGATCGCAATCGCGCGCCAGCCGGATGTGGCCGACATCCTGCTCGTCCTTGCGCGAAAACAGGTCCGTAAAGACATGGGTGGCCGACAACGCTCCGACGACGAGCGGGGTGATGAATTCCTGAGCGCCCCTGGTCATGACAGGTGTCACCCTGGCGCCGCGTTCCTTCAATCGACGAATGAGATCGAGGCTTTTATAGGCCGCGATGCCGCCGGAGATGATGAGAAGAATATGCTTGCCTGAAAGTGCCATGATGCCGACCGAATTCCCGTTTGGGTGGGAAACTAAGCCCTTGGCTTTCAAAGTGCAATCGCGCCGGACAAAGTGATGCGTTCACGCGGCGCAAGCGCCCGTGCTCTGTTTCGTTTCAACCCGGAGAGCCCACGCACATGCGCGGATGTCTCTGGTATGGTGTCGTCGTTGGCGTGCGCATGTGCGTGGCCATCGGTCTTTTCGTTCTTGCAGCCATGTCTTGCCCAGACCGGGCCGGAAAGATACCGGCCTGAGCGTGACAGGCAGTGTCCGACAGACCGTTTCGCCTCGCCCTGTCCGAAAGCCGTGAATGGTCTTTCGCGTCGCGGAAATCGGGTCCACCGGGCTTGCCCTGACATGGTATTCCTGATGCCTGGCCGCACGTCTGCGTTCACCCACCAGCCCTCACCGCCTTGATGGCTCGCGAAACATCTCCGCGGCGAAAGTGGGAGGATTGTAGGCATGGGTTCGGAAGCCGTGGAGAAAAGTTTTTTGACTTTTTTTGGTTTTCGGAGAGTTTTTTTAAACGCTGATATCTGCGTTTTTGCAGTGCGATCAGCCAACACGCCCCGAAATGATTGGCATGGCCGATACCGGTTCTTGCGAGATCGCATAAGCCCCGAGCACAGTTGCTCCGGCACGTCGCGCATCCTCTTGCGTTGAGGCATGCACCATGGCAATCGGCTGGTCTTTTTCCACGCGTGTTCCCAAAGGAAGGATCGCCGATACGCCGACACGATGATCGATCGCATCGCCGGGATGGCGACGACCGCCACCCAGTTCGACGACGACCATGCCAAGATCGCGCGTCTGGCAGGACGATAGCCAGCCCGCCTCATTGGCCAGCACCGGCACAATATAGGGTGCCTGAATGAGATAGGTGTTCGGTCTCTCCACGAAATCAGCGGGGCCACCCAGTGCGAAAATCATCTGCCCGAAACGCTCCAGGGCCTGACCGGAGTTCAATGCCTGACGCGCCTGCTGTTCGCCTTCGGCGAGGCTGGAAACGACAGCTGACTGCACCAGCATTTCAGCGGCAAAGGCAAAAACCAGTGTGTCGATGCGGGTCCCGGCTTTCTTGCCAGCGAGAAAATCCAGACAGTGAATAATTTCCAGCGCGTTGCCTGCGGTGTCGGCCAGAGGCTCGTTCATATCCGTGATATGGGCTGAGGTTTTGACGCCTGCGCCATTGGCAACGTCTACCAGGGAGCGCGCCAATTGCTCGGCTTCATCAGAGCTTTGCATGAAGGCGCCACTGCCGAATTTCACGTCGAGTACCAGCGTTTCAAGCCCGGCGGCGAGTTTCTTCGACAGGATGGAAGCGGTGATCAACGGTACGGAATCCACCGTCGCCGTCACGTCTCTGATGGCATAGAGCCGTTTGTCGGCAGGGGCGAGATCGCCGGTCTGGCCGATGATGGCGCAGCCGACACTGCTGACCGTGCGGCGAAACTGGGCCTCGTCCGGCATGACATCGTAGCCGGGAATCGATTCGAGCTTGTCCAGCGTGCCACCGGTGTGGCCAAGACCCCTTCCCGAAATCATCGGCACGGCGAGACCGCAGGCCGCAACGATGGGGGCGAGCATCAGCGATACGTTATCGCCCACGCCGCCGGTGGAGTGCTTGTCGGCGATCGGCTTGCCGATATCGGCCCAGGAGAGGACATCGCCGCTGTCGCGCATCGCCAGCGTCAGCGCCACGGTTTCATCCCGGCTCATGCCGCGAAAGAACACGGCCATGGCGAAGGCTGCCGCTTGGCCTTCGGAAATCTTGCCCGTGGACAGGCCGGAGATGAAGGCGGAGATATCATCCGCCGTCAGCACCTGACCATCGCGTTTGCGGCGGATGATTTCCTGCGGGATCATCTGATATCAGTATCCGCTGGCAGATTTCGCCGGTTCGCCACCACCCAGAACATTCAGGATATCGTCCAGAATGCCGGATGCGCCGAAGCGGAAGGTGGAGGGCATGGCCCAGTTGGGCTGCATGATCGTTTCTGCCAGACGCAGATAAAGCGTTGCATCTTCCACCGTGCCGATGCCACCGGCGGGCTTGAAGCCGACCTTCTTCTTGCTGTCTCTGATCGACTGCAACATGATGTCGGCGGCTTCCAGCGTGGCGTTGACGGTGACCTTGCCTGTAGAGGTCTTGATGAAGTCCGCACCCTCGGCAATGGCGATTTCGGAGGCGCGGCGGATCAACGTCTTGTCCTTCAATTCACCGGTCTCGATGATAACCTTGAGCAGAACCGGCGAAACGCATGCCGCGCGCACAGCGGCGACCATCTCGGTTACGGCATGTTCATCGCCTGCAATGAATTTTTTGTAGGGAATGACC
Source organism: Rhizobium skierniewicense (assembly GCF_014196515.1). Lineage (GTDB taxonomy): Bacteria > Pseudomonadota > Alphaproteobacteria > Rhizobiales > Rhizobiaceae > Agrobacterium > Agrobacterium skierniewicense. Next base: position 242,700 of record NZ_JACIDV010000007.1, read on the forward strand.
AGATCGATTTCATCGGCACCATCGCGAATGGCGCGGTCTGTTTCGCTCACGACCGTTGCGACATCCAGATCGCCGGAGGGAAAGTTGACGACGGTTGCGATACGGATAGACGTATCCTTGCCGAAGGCGGCGCGGGCCTGTGCGACGAAACGTGGCCAGATGCAGATGGCGGCCGTCGTGCCATATGGCGTACGGGCCTTCTGGCACAGCGCAGCGATCTGCTCCGGCGTGCAGTCTTCCTTGAGATTGGTGAGGTCCAGCAAGGACAGGGCGAGAGCGGCGGCTTCGCGCGGGCGCTGAAGTTCCATGCTCAATTTCCTCCTGAAATCATTTCCGTTAAAATCGCGGCCAGTCGTGCGCCGCCTATGGGTGCCATGTCTTTGGTCTCTTCATGGCTCAATTCCGCGCCGGTCATTCCGGCACCGTAATTTGTAATAACGGAAGCGGCGGCAACGCGCATCCCGAAAAAGCGCGCAAGGATGACTTCCGGCACCGTGGACATGCCAACGGCATCGGCCCCGAGCGTGCGCGCCATGCGAATTTCCGCTGGCGTTTCGAAACTCGGGCCTGAAAACCACATATAGACCCCCGAAAACAAGGGCACGGTGGCGCGAATGGCGGCATTGCGCATGGCAATCGACAGATCGGCGTCATAGGCGCTGGTCATGCCAACGAAGCGGCCATCACTGTCTTCACCAATCAACGGGTTCATGCCGGAATAATTGATGTGATCGGTGATCTGCATGACCGATCCGGGTGGCATGTCCTGACGCACGGAGCCTGCCGCATTGGTGAGGATGAGCGCTTGCACGCCGATGCCTGAGAGAGCCTCGATGGCCGGACGCATGGCGCTCGCATTACCCCGCTCGTAATAATGCACACGGCCCGCCAGCATGATGATGGGTTGCCCGCCAAGATAGCCGGCCACCAGTTCACCTGCATGGCCCGAAACGGCACTTTCAGGAAAGCCGGGGATGTCGGCGTAAGGAATGCGAACAGCGTCGGTCACCTCGTCCACCAGAGAGCCCAGGCCCGAGCCGAGAACCACGGCGGTGCGTGGCATCAGCCCACTCAGCCTGTCCACGAGGACGTCGATGATCGCGTGATCCATCAATCCAACTCTGTCTTGAAGCTGAAGGGCAAAAGCTCTTCCATGGTCATGACCTTTTGAACACCGGCCTCATCGCAGAGATAAATCTTCGTATCGGCAGAGGCGAATTCTGCGATCTTCTGGCGACAACCGCCGCAGGGCGGGCAGAGCGCCAGCTTTTCAGCGATGACGGCGATTTCGGTGATCTTCTTTGCCCCACCCATGATCATGGCACTGATGGCGGAAGGCTCCGCGCACCAGCCCTGTGGAAAGGACAGGTTCTCGATATTGGCGCCCTTGTAGATCTTGCCATCTTCCGCGCGGATGGCGGCACCGACGGGAAACTTCGAATAGGGAGCGTGGGCGAAGGCCATGGCCTCGCGGGCTGCCTCGAACAATGCGTGCGACATGGTTTAACGCTCCTTGGAATAGGCCACGCCACCGGCCTTCGGCGGCTTGGCGATGCCGATGAAACCGGCTAGCAGAATGCAGGTGAGAATATAGGGCAGCGCCTGGAAAATCTGGACCGGCACTTCGCCAATGCCCGGAATGGCCTTGCCCTGCATGAAGTTTGCGACCGCATCCAGGAAGCCGAACAGCAGGCAGGCGAACATGACCGGTACCGGCTTCCATTTGGCGAAAATCAGGGCTGCCAGTGCGATATAACCCTTGCCCGCCGACATGTTGGCGATGAAGGCTGCCGACTGCGCGACGGCGAGATAGGTGCCGGCAAAGCCGCAGAGGAAACCGGCGACGATGACGGCGCGGAAACGCATCCATGTCACGGAGATGCCAGCCGTATCGACAGCACCGGGGTTTTCACCGACCGCACGCAGGCGCAAACCGAAGCGGGTGCGGTAAAGAACCCACCAGGAAATCGGCACGGCGATGAAGGCGAGATAGGTGAGAATATTGTTGCCGGAGATGACATTGGCATAGAGCGGGCCGATGAAGGGTATGTCGCGCACCATATCCACGCCTGGCAGGATGATGGGGGTGAAACGACCTTCACCGGGAATTTGCGGCGTGCGCCCCCCCTGCCCGAACCAGGCCTGCCCCAAGACCACCGTCAGACCGGCAGCCACAAAGTTGAGCGCGACGCCCGACACGATCTGGTTTCCGCGGTTGGTGATGACCGCAAAGCCGTGCACCAGCGAAAAGAAGATCGAGACGCCGATACCGGCGGCGAGACCCGCCCAGGGGTCGGACGTGATATAGGCGACGCAGGCGGATGCGAAGGCAGCGGCCAGCATCTTGCCCTCAAGCCCGATATCGAAAACACCGGCGCGCTCTGAAAACAGGCCTGCCAGCGCCGTAAACAACAGCGGAATGGTCAGGCGAACGGTCGAACCGAGAATGCTGACCAGCATATCGAAGGTTTCCATGGGCCTTACCTCTTCACGAATTGTTGGTAGATGCGCACAAGCGCGGGGCGATACATATATTCTAGCGCGCCTGCAAACAGGATGACGAGACCCTGAATGACGATGATCATCTCTCGGGTGATATTGGGCATTTCAAACGACAGATCAGCCCCGCCCTGGTAGAGGATGCCAAACAACAGCGCGGCGAAGACGATGCCGAGTGGATGACTTCGCCCCATCAACGATACGGCGATGCCGACGAAACCGGCGCCGCCAACAAACTCAACCTGCAACCGGGCGGATGCGCCCATGACAGGGTTGAGCGCCATCATTCCCGCCAGACCGCCCGAAATCAGCATGGCGATAATGACGGTGCGCGAATAGGGAATGCCTGCATAAACGGCCGCCGAGGGGCTGATGCCAAGCGTGCGCATTTCATAGCCCAGCTTGGTACGCCAGATCAGCACCCAGACCAGGAAAGCGGCAACCAGCGCGATGAGAAAGGACACGTTGAAGGGCGCAGGCCCAAGTTTCAGGCCGAACATCGCCATCAGCCAGTCCAGCTTCGGCAATTGGCCACCTGGCAGGAACGTGCGGGTTTCCGGCGCCATCTTGCCCGGCACGATGAAAACGTTGACCAGCAGGTAGACCATCAGCGCGGCGGCGATGAAGTTGAACATGATGGTGGTGATGACGACGTGGCTGCCACGCTTTGCCTGAAGCCAGCCGGGAATGAAGGCCCAGGCAGCACCGAACACGGCGGCACCGATGATGGCAAACGGCATGGTGACATACCAGGGCACGTAGCGATCCAGCGCGAGCGCGACCAAGGCAGCACCCAGCCCACCAATATAAGCCTGTCCTTCCGAACCGATGTTGAAGAGACCCGCATGGAAGGCGACGGCAACGGACAGGCCGGTGAAGATGAAGCTGGTGGTGTAAAACAGGGTGAAACCAATGGCGTCACCACGACCCAGCGCGCCTTCGATCAAAAGCCGCAGCGCCGCGAACGGGTCTTCGCCAATGCCCCAGACGACGAGCCCGGAGATGAAAAAGGCGGTGGCGAGGTTGAGGAACGGCAGGAGGCCGTAGGACATCCAGCTGGGAAGGGGAACGGAAGCTGTACTCATGAGCTTTAAAGCCTTTGCCTTATGCGGCGATGCCGGCCATCATCAGGCCCAGTGTCTGTTCTTCAGCTTGCGCCGTTTTTTCTCCGACAACCCGGCCCGCAAACATCACCAGAATGCGGTCCGACAGAGAGCGGATTTCATCCAGCTCCACCGACACCAGAAGAATAGCCTTGCCTGCATCGCGCATTTCGATAATGCGCCGGTGGATGAATTCGATGGCGCCGATATCCACGCCTCGCGTCGGCTGGCCGATGATCAGCATTTTCGGATCGCGCTCGATCTCGCGCGCAACGACGATCTTCTGCTGATTGCCGCCCGAGAAATTGGCGGTCTTCAAATTCGCGTTCGGTGGGCGGATGTCGTATTTCTCGATCTTTTCGATGGCATCCTTACGGATGGCTTCCGGGTTCAGGAACATGCCCTTGCCGTATTTCTCATCGCGGTGATAGCCGAGAATGGAGTTCTCATACTCCTCGAACTTCAGGACGAGCCCCATATGGTGGCGGTCTTCTGGAATGTGCGCCAGACCCAGCTTGCGCAAGACAGCCGGGTCGACCCTATCCACGGTCTTGCCGCCCATCAGGATTTCACCGGAATGGGGCTTGCGAATGCCGGCGATGGCTTCCAGCAATTCCGACTGGCCGTTGCCGGCCACACCGGCAATGCCGACGATTTCCCCCGCGCGCACATCAAACGAGACATCGTCCACCATGGTCACGCCACGGCTGTCCTTGACGGTGAGATTGCGAACCGAAAACAGGACCTCGCCCGGATTGGCTTCGCCCTTCTCAACCCGCAGAAGCACGCGACGGCCAACCATGAGTTCGGCCAGTTCCTCGACCGTGGTTTCCGAGGTCTTGCGTGTCGCCACCATCTCGCCACGGCGCATGACCGAGACCTCATCGGTGATCGCCATGATTTCGCGCAGCTTGTGGGTGATGAGGATAACGGTCTTGCCCTGATCCCTGAGAACGCCGAGGATTTTGAACAGGTGATCGGCTTCTGCCGGTGTCAGCACGCCGGTCGGCTCATCGAGGATGAGGATTTCGGCGCCGCGATACATGGCCTTCAAGATTTCGACGCGCTGTTGCAGGCCCACCGGCAAGTCCTCGATGATCGCATCGGGATTGACCTCGAGACCGTATTCGCTTTCCAGCCGCTTCAACTCCTTGCGGGTTGCCGCCGTGCCCTGGGCCAAGAGCATGCCGCCTTCAGCGCCCAGCATGATGTTTTCCAGCACCGAGAAATTCTCGACCAGCATGAAGTGCTGATGCACCATGCCGATACCGACATCGATGGCCGCCTGGCTATCCCGAATGTTGACGGGCTTGCCATCGATACGGATTTCCCCGGAATCTGCGGAATAGAAGCCGTAAAGGATCGACATCAATGTCGATTTTCCCGCGCCGTTTTCCCCGATGATGCCGTGGATGGTGCCCTTGGCAACGGTAAGATTGATATTCTTGTTGGCGTGCACGGTGCCGAATTTTTTATCGATACCGACAAGCTCGATCGCAGGTTCCATCGTCAACCCAAATGTCTCCGGAGGCTGGATATGAAAAGGGCGCAACGCGAATGCCGCGATGCGCCCCTGTTAAAATGATCACATCACTTCGGGCAGGAATTGTCAGACATATAGTCGTGAACCTTGACGGTGCCAGCAATGATGTCGGCCTTCGCCTTGTCCACAGCTGCCGTCATTTCCGGCGTGATCAGAGCCTTGTTGTTGTCGTCCAGAGCGTAGGCCACGCCATCTTCCTTGACGCCAAGCGACGTTACACCAGCGGTGAACTTGTCGTCCTTGGTGTCTTTGAAGGCGTTATAGACGGCCAGATCGACGCGCTTGACCATGGAGGTCAAAACGGAACCGGGATGCAGGTGGTTCTGGTTTGAATCCACGCCGATGGAGTATTTCTTGTTATCGGCTGCGGTCTGGAGAACGCCGAGACCTGTTGCGCCAGCTGCCGCGTAAATCACGTCCGCGCCCTGATCGAGCTGGTTCTTGGTCAGCTCGCCACCACGAACCGGATCGTTCCAGGCGGCACCGGTGGTTCCGGTCATGTTCTGGAAGACTTCGATCTTGTCGTTGGCGGCCTTTGCGCCCTGGGCGTAGCCGCAGGCGAATTTGCGGATCAATGGAATGTCCATGCCGCCGATAAAGCCGACCTTGCCGCTCTTGGAAGCCATGCCAGCCAGGAGACCGACGAGGTAGGACCCTTCCTCTTCCTTGTAGACGACAGAGCGCACATTCGGCAGCTCAACGACGGAGTCGATGATGGCGAATTTCGTGTCCGGGAACTCGGCTGCAACCTTTTCCATGGCTGATGTCCATGCAAACGACACCGCAACAACGGGGTTGAACCCGCGGCTGGCGAAGTTGCGAATGGCCTGCTCGCCCTGCGTGTCGCTGGTCGGCTCGAAATCGCGGTATTCGGTACCGGTTTCGGCCTTGAACTTTTCAGCGCCTGCGGCAGCGGCTTCGTTGAACGACTTGTCGAATTTGCCGCCCGTGCCATAGACCAGCGCAGGCTTGATGTCCGCAGCCAAAGCGGAAGCCGACATCGCGGCCAGCGCGAAAAGCGTCAGAAGGGATTTTTTCATTGTGCAGCCCTGTTGTTACAGTTTGGTTTTTTAAAGGGTCCTCCCGCAAACCCGTTGAAGCGGGCATGTCTGCGGAACCGCCAGCCTTTTCTAGACTGTGCGCGGCGATACTTGCACGCCTTCAAGAAAAATTCATCCGCTTTTTTTGACCCGATGGAAAAACCGTTAACTGCCGATATTTTCATCCCTTACAACAGGCATTTGCCAAAAAGAAAAGCGCCTCTCGACGTTTGATGACGTCAGAAGGCGCTCTCGATCAACTCAATTTCGGATCAACCGATGTTGCAGCTCACACCGGTTCCGCGCAGGCCACAATATCCGCCGGGGTTCTTGGCGAGATATTGCTGATGATAATCCTCGGCGTAATAGAAGATATCCAGCGGCTCGATTTCCGTCGTGATCGACTGATCGTGCCCGGCGGCCTTCAACGCCTGCTGGAACGTATCGCGCGCAGCCTTGGCCTGCGTCAGCTGCTCGTCGCTCGTCGTGTAAATGACGGAGCGATAGGTCGTGCCGATGTCGTTGCCCTGACGCATGCCCTGCGTCGGGTCGTGTTCCTCGAAGAAAATCTTCAGCAGGGCACCGAGCGAGACTTTTGCCGGATCATAGACCACCTTGACGACTTCGGCATGACCGGTCAGCCCGGTTGTGGTTTCCTGATAATGCGGATTGCGGGTCAAGCCGCCGGAATAGCCGACCGCGGTGACCCAAACGCCCGGCGTTTTCCAGAACAGACGTTCTGCACCCCAGAAACACCCCATGCCGAGGTAGACCGTTTCGAGGTGATCGGGATAGGGACCTTTGAGGGGGTTTCCGTTGACGAAGTGGTGCTCCGGCACGGTGACTTCTTCATCGCGACCGGGATAGGCCGTCTCTGGCGTCGGCATCGTGGTTTTCTTGGACTTGGTATCAAACCCGAACATTGCATTCTCCTTAGCGCGCACACATGCCGCCATTTGGTTTGTGCAGTCATGGTCGTGGCGAACCCGCCTCTAGGCGGAAAAGCGGCCCAGTGCCCTGCGCTTCCTGTATCCCGCCATCCAGAACAGGAGGGACAGGGCAAGAAGAACCGCAAAGGCAGGGACCATCGAAAGGCCATTTTCGAACCATCGCCACGCTTCAGGATGAATATAGTGCGCGACACCCGTTTGTGCCATGGCGAGCGAGGCGGGAAAAAACTCAAACCAGACATCCCGCGCACTCATCAGGTCTACCGATGAGGTGGAAACGGAGCGGATCGAATCAAACACGCCAACGCCCACGGCCGCTGCCAGACACACAAAACTAATGAACCGGAAAATCGCTTTCACGAAAAAACCTCTGCCGATGGCTGTTCAGGACCGCGCCGCCCTTGATGGACCGGCGCATTTTTATGGGCCTGTTTCCCCACTGGATAAAGGTGCCAACACCCCTTTGCAATCGCGGCGACGGAAAGGAATTGGCCGGCAAATGAAAAAACTGTCAGATTCAGGTTGATCCCAGCGAATTCATCGGTATATATCGCGCCGTTCCAGTGATTTGCAGTTTTCCAAACATGCAGACGTTTAGACGGACAGGTGGCCGAGTGGTTTAAGGCGCACGCCTGGAACGCGTGTGTGCGTGAAAGCGTACCGTGGGTTCGAATCCCACCCTGTCCGCCATCCTCTTCATCAAAACCTTCAGACACGTCAGCACGATCAACCTGTCGTTTCCTTGAACAGCACGTTCTGGTCGAGCAAATAACGCGAGAACAGCGGCAGGCTTGCGCCGCCGATGGCGCGGGCCTGGCTGCCGACAGCCCCTTCTCGGATTTCGGGGACGACGACGCCCTGGAGGTCGTGGAGATCGAGCGCCTTGCGGGTGGCGGCGGTGATGCGCGCGCGGACCCATTCTGGAAAACCGCCGTCGATGATGACGGAGGCGAAATCGATGATCGAGGCTGCGGCGAGAACAGCCTGGGCAAGTGCTGCAGCGGTGTTCTGGATCCAGCGTTCCAGAGGTTCGCCGAAATCGACCCATTCATCCGGCGAGAACCAGAGCGGTTTCGGGTCTATGTCGTTTTCGCGCAGCATGTCTTCCAGCACAAAGATCGAAGCGATCTTGAGAAGCGGTACGGTGGAGCCATCTCGTCCCTGCACCGGAAGCGGACCGATGGCGCCCGCAGCGCCCGTACGTCCGGAAAACAGGGCGGAATTCAGCACGACACCGCCGCCGATGAAGGAGCCGATGAAGACATAGAGAAAATCCGGGTAATTCTGACCGGCACCGAAAACAAGTTCTGCGCCACAGGCGCTTGTCGCATCGTTCTGGAGGAATACCGGATAATCAACCTTTTCGGCTACTCCCGCCCGCAGATCGACACTGCGCCAGCGGTCCATTTCCACCTGCGGAGCACCCACTTCCTGCGCCCAGCTCCACAATTCGAACGGGGCTGCGATGCCGATGCCCGCAATACGCTGGCGCTGGGTGGCTGTGAGTTGCGCTTCCAGTTCGGCAATGCCATCGACCACGAAAGGAATGATCCATTCCGGCATGGGATAGGGGTAGGTGTTGCGCAGCTTCAAGCGGATGTGCCCGACGAAATCCATCAGCACCAGATCCACGCTTCGACGACCGATTTTCACACCGAAGGAGAACACGGCGTCCGGGTTCAGTCGCATGGGCGTGGAGGGCTGCCCAACCTTGCCGCGCAGAGGTTCTCCACGGATCAGCAGTCCGTCGCTTTCAAGCGAGCGCATGATGACGGACACGGTCTGGGCCGACAGGCCGCTTCGGCGGGCAATCTCGGCTTTCGACAGGCCGCTGTGCCGTCTCACCAGCGACAGGACGAGACGTTCATTATAGGCGCGAACGCGCACCTGATTGGCGCCCCCGCTCACATCCGGTGCGGTTGCTGGCGCGTGCTGTTGAAGCTCGCTTGAGCGTCTCATATGGCATTTCCTCCCTGCCAGCGGCGTTTTCAGCCGCCTGCATATGCTCTCCCCAGCCTTGATTTGCTTGGAAAAAGTGGCGTCCTCTCACCCCGTTTCCCTCAGCTGAGGAAGGCTTAACATGCCATATGGAATTAATAATTCAATTGGATTTATTTATTGACAGCCGTCTGTTTTGGTGCTTCCATCTGTCGCAGTGGCTCCGCTCTTGGAGGAGAAGGGCCGCAACAGTCGCTTCAACAGAAGCACTTGTCTCATCAGGGAGGACTACATGAAAAGCACTGTTTCCGCCATTCTCGGCGCGCTTGCGCTTGGCGTTTCTTTTGCATCCGTCGCATCGGCTGCCGACACGTCGGTTTGCCTCATCACCAAGACCGACACCAACCCCTTCTTCGTCAAGATGAAGGAAGGCGCGACCGCCAAGGCCAAGGAAGTCGGCGTGACGCTGAAGTCCTATGCCGGTAAGATCGATGGCGATTCCGAAAGCCAGGTTGCCGCCATCGAATCCTGCATCGCCGACGGTGCCAAGGGCATTCTCATCACCGCTTCCGACACAAAGGGCATCGTTCCCTCTGTCAAGAAGGCACGCGACGCTGGCGTTCTGGTCATCGCGCTTGACACGCCTCTCGATCCTGTTGATTCGGCTGATGCGACCTTCGCCACCGACAACCTGCTTGCTGGCAAGCTGATCGGCGAATGGGCCAAGGGCACGATGGGCGAAAAGGCCAAGGATGCCAAGGTCGGCTTTCTCGACCTCACGCCTGACCAGCCAAGCGTCGACGTTCTGCGCGACCAGGGCTTCATGATCGGCTTCGGCATCGACCCGAAAGACCCGAACAAGATCGGCGATGAAGTCGATCCGCGCATCGTTGGCCACGACGTGACGAACGGCAACGAAGAAGGTGGCCGCAAGGCCATGGAAAACCTTCTTCAGAAGGACCCCGACATCAACGTCATCCACACGATCAACGAACCTGCCGCTGTTGGTGCCTACCAGGCACTCAAGGCTGTCGGCATGGAACAGAACGTGCTGATCGTATCGGTTGATGGCGGTTGCCCGGGCGTGAAGTCTGTTCAGGATGGCGTCATCGGCGCAACATCGCAGCAGTACCCGCTGATGATGGCAGCTCTTGGCGTGGAAGCGATCAAGAAGTTCGCGGACACAGGCGAAAAGCCAAAGCCAACCGAAGGAAAATCCTTCTTCGACACAGGCGTTTCGCTGGTAACTGACAAGCCGGTTGAAGGCGTACCTTCGATCAGCGTCAAGGAAGGTCTTGCCAAGTGCTGGGGCTGATCTCCAGCTTATGACAAGCATCAGGCCAGCCGGAACCCCCGTTCCGGCTGGCATTGCCCGGAAGTTTTCGCAGTCAGATTATCCGGCTAAGGATCAAGCCCCGCAGCGGGCTTACGCTGGCGAGCGGGAGGAGGAAACATGAGCGGAATTCAGGAATTCGAGCAGGTGCTCGATGGCAGCGACAAGAATGTCGCCTCGTTCGAACAGCAAAATATCTCACTTTTGAAACGTGCGCAGAATTTTCTGCACTCGACACCGGCGGCCGTGCCGCTGATCGTTCTGGTGATGTCGATCGCGATTTTCGGTCTGACCATCGGCGGTCGTTTCTTTTCATCCTATACATTGACCCTGATCCTTCAGCAGATTGCCGTCGTCGGCATTCTTGGCTCGGCGCAGACGCTCATCATCCTGACGGCCGGTATCGATCTGTCGATCGGTGTCGTCATGGTGATCTCATCCGTCGTGATGGGCAACGTGGCTGTGACCTATGGATTGCCAAGCGGTGTTGCCGTTCTGGCCGGTTTCGTGGTCGGCGGATTGTGTGGGCTCTTCAACGGCTTTCTGGTCGCCGTGGTCAAACTACCGCCGTTCATCGTGACTCTCGGCTCATGGAATATCGTCATGGCGACAAATTTCATCTATTCCGCCAACCAGACGATTCGCGATACGGATGTGTCCCAGAACGCACCCCTTCTTCAGGTCTTTGCCACCAATTTCCGCATTGGCAGCGCCATTTTCACACTTGGCGTCATCGCCATGGTGCTTCTGGTTGGCCTTCTCTGGTACATTCTCAACCACACGGCCTGGGGCCGTCACGTCTATGCCGTGGGGGACGATCCAGAAGCCGCAAAGCTCTCCGGTATCCAGACGCGCAAAGTCCTTCTCAGCGTCTACACTGTTGCCGGCATCATCGCAGCCTTTGCAGCCTGGGTGGCGATTGGCCGTAACGGCTCGATTTCACCCTCTGCTGCAGTGACAGACTATAACCTGCAAGCCATTACGGCGACCGTGATTGGCGGCATTTCGCTGTTTGGCGGACGCGGCTCCATTCTCGGCACTCTGTTTGGTGCGATGCTGGTGGGTGTGGTGTCGATGGGCCTCAACATGCTCGGTGCAGACCCGCAATGGAAAGTCATGTTGACCGGCTGGCTCATCATCGCCGCCGTCGCAATTGACCAATGGATCCGAAAGGCAGGCGCGTGATGACCACAGACACCACAAAGCAACCCATTCTTTCCGCCCATGGTCTGGTCAAGCGTTACGGGCGCGTGACCGCTCTCGACAATGCAGACTTCGATCTCTATCCAGGTGAAATCCTGGCTGTCATCGGTGACAACGGCGCGGGCAAGTCCTCTCTGATCAAAGCTCTGTCAGGGGCCGTCCGTCCCGACGAAGGCGAGATCAGGCTGGATGGCAAGGCCGTGCAGTTCAAAACGCCGCTCGAAGCCCGCGATGCCGGGATCGAGACCGTCTATCAGAACCTTGCGCTCTCGCCTGCCCTGTCGATCACCGACAATATGTTCCTCGGGCGAGAACTGAGAAAGCCTGGGTTCATGGGCACAGTCCTGCGCAAGCTCGATCATTCCGCCATGGACAAGTTTGCCCGCAACAAGCTCTCCGAGCTGGGCCTGATGACCATTCAGAACATCAACCAGTCGGTGGAAACCCTGTCGGGTGGTCAGCGTCAGGGCGTGGCCGTGGCCAGAGCAGCCGCCTTCGGTTCCAAGGTCGTCATTCTGGACGAACCGACGGCTGCGCTGGGTGTGAAGGAAAGCCGTCGCGTGCTGGAACTCATCCTCGATGTGCGCGCCCGTGGCATGCCGATCGTGCTCATCTCCCACAACATGCCGCATGTGTTTGAGGTCGCAGACCGCATTCACATTCACCGGCTGGGCAAGCGCCTTTGCGTCATCAACCCGAAGGAATACACCATGTCTGACGCCGTGGCCTTCATGACGGGTGCCAAGGAACCTCCGAAAGAGACGCTCGCGGCATGACGATGACACTGGATGCGATGGCTGACGACATCGTCAAACGCGCGTCAGACCATACCCGCTTCATCGTCGCCATTGCCGGCCCCCCCGGGGCCGGCAAGTCCACGTTGGCGGACGCGCTTCACGGCGAGCTGACCAGACGCGGAGAAAAAGCCGAAGTCCTGCCCATGGACGGCTTTCATTTGGACAATGGCATTTTGCAAGCGTGCGGACTGTTTGCGCGCAAGGGTGCACCCGAAACCTTCGATGTCAGGGGCTTTGCCGATATCGTCGCCGCCGTACGCAAGGCGGATCAGGAGGTGCTCGTGCCGGTGTTCGACCGTTCCAGAGAAATCGCCATCGCCTCCGCCCGGGCCATTGCGCCGGATACACGGTTCATTGTGGCCGAGGGCAATTATCTTCTTCTCAACGAAGAGCCCTGGGTGCATCTGAAAAGCAGCTACGATTTTTCGATTTTCGTGGGTCCGTCCGTTAAGGTTCTGGAACAGCGACTGCGCGATCGCTGGATCGGCTATGGGCTGGACGAAGCGGGCATTATCGCCAAGCTTTATGAAAACGACCTGCCCAACGGCAAACGCGTGGTCGAGAACTCTGTGGGCGCCGATATCAGCATCGATATCTGGGAGTAGCGCCCAGACCAGCAATCAATATGCGCTTTGTCTGAAAATCCATTCCGATTTTCGAGCGCATGTTGTAGGTCATGATCCCATGACGATTCTGGATGCGGCATGACTGCCAAGGTTTTTCTCTCACGACTGAAACTGAGCGAGTTTCGCAATTATGCGGAGGTGTCGCTGCGCCTCGACGCGCGCCATGTGGTGCTGACGGGCGACAATGGATCGGGCAAGACAAATCTGCTGGAGGCCGTCTCCTTTCTATCGCCCGGGCGCGGATTGCGACGTGCCATCCTTTCCGACGTCACGCGGGTGGGGGCCGAACATGCGGGCTTTTCCATCTTTGCCGAGGTTGATGGCATGGATGGCGAGGTTGCCATCGGCACAGGGGTCGAGGGAGAAGGCGAGACCCTGTCGCGCCGGCTGCGGTTGAACGGCACGCCGGTTAAATCCGTCGATGAGTTGACCGATCATCTTCGCGTCTTGTGGCTCACGCCTGCGATGGACGGCCTGTTTACAGGCTCGTCTTCCGACCGCCGCCGCTTTCTCGACCGATTGGTTTTGTCGCTCGACCCAAGCCATGGACGCAGGGCGAGCGATTTCGAAAAAGCCATGCGCGGCCGCAACCGTCTTTTGTCGGACGGTCGTTTCGATCCGGTCTGGCTCGAAGGCATCGAGAAGCAGATGGCGGAGCTTGGGATTTCCATGGCGGTCGCACGCCACGAAATGCTGGGCCTGCTGAAAGCGCTGATCGACAGTCGCAGCAACGACGCAAATTTTCCGACCGCATCGCTGACGCTGTCTGGCTTCATGGACGGCGAGTTTCATCGTCCTGCGGTCGATCTGGAAGACGCCTATCTGGCGACGCTCAAGGACAACCGCTACCGCGATGCTAGCGCCGGGCGAACGCTGGAAGGTCCGCACCGGGCTGACCTCTTCGTGCGCCACGCAGAGAAGGACATGGATGCGGGCCGCTGTTCGACAGGCGAGCAGAAGGCACTCCTCGTCGGGCTGGTTCTGGCGCATGCGCAACTCACGGCCAACATGACCGGCCACGCGCCGGTGCTGCTTCTGGATGAGATTGCCGCTCATCTGGATGAAGGGCGACGGGCTGCACTGTTCGATCTCATCCATGCGCTGGGTGGGCAGAGCTTCATGACCGGCACGGACGTGTCGATGTTTGCGGGGCTCGGTGAGCGCGCCCAGTTTTTCGATGTTTCCCATGGAAGCATCGGGTGATAGTTCTTAAATCCGCTTCATATTGTCTGGAGAGTAGACCTTGGATCCGCTGACGCCCGAGGAAATCGAACGCTACAAGCGTCATATCCTGCTGCCGGAGATCGGCGGTACGGGCCAGCAGCGTCTGAAGGCTGCCAAAGTGCTGGTGATCGGCGCCGGGGGCCTCGGCGCGCCGGTGCTGTATTATCTGGCAGCGGCCGGCGTGGGTACGCTCGGTCTTATCGATGACGACGTGGTATCCCTGTCCAATCTTCAGCGCCAGATCATCCACGATACGGGCACCATCGGCGAGCGGAAGACGCAGAGCGCCCGCCGCGCCATCGCGCAGTTAAACCCGCATGTGCGGACGCAGAATTTCGAAGAACGATTCTCGCTTGTCTGGGCGCATGACCATCTGAAATCCTTCGATCTGGTGATCGATGGTTCCGACAATTTCGACACGCGCTACGCCGCAGCCGACGCAGCAGAGACCGCTCGCGTGCCGCTGGTGACTGGCGCCGTCGGTCGCTTCGATGGGTCCGTGACCGTCCTGAAACCCTATGAGACCGGACCCAACGGCATGTTATGGCCCGGTTACCGCGATCTCTTCCCTGCCCCCCCACCGGAGGGCGTGGTGCCATCCTGCGCGGAAACCGGCATCGTCGGTGCCTTAACCGGGGTCATCGGCACGATCATGGCGATGGAAGCCATCAAGCTGATAACCCGGACCGGAGAGCCGTTGATCGGACGGCTGCTCCTCTACGACGCGCTGGCCGCGCGTTTCGACACCGTGCGGTACAAGCGGCGCGCATCCAAAGCATGATCGATATCGTCAAGATCGACGGCGACTTCTCACGGTTTTCCGAGTTGCTGGCGCTGATCCTCTCGTCCTTTGCCTATATGGACGGCGTCATCGATCCACCGTCCTCAGCGCACCGACTGACGCCCGAGACACTGGCGCAGAAAGCACGCGACGAGATGGCTTTCGTTGCGCTCCAGGACGAGACCCTGCTGGGGTGCATATTCTTGAGGCCGGAAGCAACCAGCCTTTATATCGGAAAACTCGCGGTTCCCCCGGTGGCGCAGGGCAAAGGCGTAGGCTTTGCTCTTCTGGGTAAAGCGCAAGAGGTAGCCGTTGGTTTGGGACTTACGGCGCTGCGGCTGGAAACACGCATCGAGCTTGCTGGCAACCATCGTCGCTTTGCGGCATGGGGTTTTGTGAGGACGGCGGAAAATTCCCATCCCGGCTACACACGGGTGACCTTTATTGAGATGACGAAGCGTCTTGCCTGATATCGTCTAGGCCCGCCCCGGCAGAACCCGGTTTGGGGGACGGTGACCATCGTAAAAGGCGCGGATGTTGATGATGACCTTATCACCCATGTCGATTCGGCCTTCGATGGTGGCCGAGCTCATATGCGGCAACAGAACGACCTTGCCCTCTTTGGCAAGCTTGATGAGCTTGGGGTTCACAACCGGTTCATTTTCGAAAACGTCGAGGCCGGCGCCCGCGATCTTGCCGTCCATCAGGCATCGGATCAGCGCCGCCTCGTCGATGATATCGCCACGTGCGGTATTGACGATGTAGCTCGTAGGCTGCATCAGCGCCAGATGACGGGCCGATATCAGGTGATAGGTGGCAGGCGTCGACGGGCAGTTGACCGAGACGATGTCCACGCGAGCCAGCATCTGGTCGAGGCTGTCCCAATAGGTCGCTTCGAGCTCGGCTTCGGTGGCCGGATTGACGCGCTTGCGGTTATGATAATGGATCGAGAGGCCGAAGGCTTTGGCGCGACGGGCAACCGCCGTGCCGATGCGCCCCATGCCGACGATGCCGATGCGCTTGCCCGACAGACGGCGTCCCAGCATCCATGTGGGCGACCAGCCCAGCCATTCATCCGAGCCATTGGCAAGAACACGGGTTCCTTCCACCAGACGGCGCGGGACGGCCAGGACCAGGGCCATGGTCATATCAGCGCTGTCTTCGGTCAAGACATTCGGTGTATTGGTGACGGTGATGCCCTTGCGGGCGGCGGCATCCACATCGATATGATCGATGCCGTTTGAAAACCCGGCGATCAATTTCAGTTGAGGGCCTGCCTGCTCGATCATATCGGCTGTGATGCGGTCAGTGACGGTCGGCACCAGAACGTCCACGGTCTGCATGGCGGCAATCAGCTCAGCCTTCGTGCGTGGGGCATCTTCGATGTTCAGCTCCGCGTCGAACAGCTCTCGCATGCGGGTTTCGACCAGATCCGGCAATTTGCGTGTCAAATAGACGGTCGGTCTCTTCTTATTCGTCATTGTCCGATGGCACCTTGTTCAGAGGTCGTTAACCAAAAAGAGCGATAATTTCTTTCACCACGGGCGTTTCTACCAGACCCATCGGCGAAGACAAACAAATCTCGCATGTTGCCGTCATCGACTGTTGAAATGGTAGGCCCGATCGTCATCTCGATTGCTGAAACGCAAGGAAACGGAAACCGGCATGCGTAGCATTGTCCTTATTGTCTGCATGGCATTGTCGCTGGGTTTTCTCGACGCTGCAAGCGCGCCTGTGATGGCACAAGGTGCTGCCAAGGGCGCAAGTGGTCTTCCCTTGCCACGCTTCGTCAGCCTGAAATCAAAACGCGTCAACATGCGCATCGGCCCGAGCACCGATTATGCCGTATCGTGGATGTACATGAAGTCCGGCATGCCGGTGGAAATCATTCAGGAATATGAAAACTGGCGGCGAATACGCGACGCCGATGGCACCGAGGGCTGGGTCAATCAGGCGCTGCTCTCAGGCGAGCGAACCGCTGTCGCAGCGCCATGGATGCGCGGCAAGGGAAAAGACGTCTATGTCAACCTGCGCCGCGAACCACAATCCGGCGCGGCTATTATGGCCAAGCTGGAGCCCGGTGTACAAATCAGGATCGGCGAATGCAACGGCGACTGGTGCAAGGCCGAAGCCGGTCAGGTGACCGGCTGGGTGTCTCAGGGCGAAATCTGGGGTGCCTATCCCGGAGAAGCCTTCAAGTAAGCGATGGCTTTCAGATGAGGCCATGCTTTTCCGCCAGCGCCTGCAGCGATGACATGGGACGTGGGCCGACCTGCTGGATGACGGCAGCCGCCGCCAGGCAACCGAGCTTGCCGCTATCTTCCAGCGAACGCCCCTGTGTATAGCCATACAAGAAACCGGCGGCGAAAAGGTCGCCTGCACCCGTCGTATCGACCACGTCGAAAACCGGGTAGGCCTCGACCTTGATGCGTTCTGTGCCACGAACGATGGTGGCCCCCTCCTCGCTCATGGTCACCGCCGCGATCTTGCAATCGGCGGCAATCTTTGTCAGCGCCAGATCGAAGTCATCGGTCTCATAGAGCGAGAGCGCCTCCTGCTTGTTGGCGAACACGATATCGACCGTGCCGGAGCGCATGAGATCGAGAAATTCATCGCGGTAACGACCGACGCAGAAACTGTCGGACAGCGTCATGGACACTTCGCGGCCATTTTCATGGGCAATGCGAGCGCAATCGCGGATCGCATCCTTGGCGCGTGGCGGGTCCCAGAGATAGCCTTCGAAATAAGTGACCTGCGATTCGGCAACGACCGATGGCTCGACGTCTTCAGGACCGAGATCGACACAGGCGCCGAGATAGGTGTTCATGGAGCGCTCTCCGTCTTCGGTGACGAAGATCATCGAGCGGGCCGTTGGCGGAAAGGTTCCTTGCGGCTTGGTTTCGAAGTGGACGCCCTGGGCGCGAATATCGTGCTGGAAGATTTCGCCGAGCTGATCTTCCGCCACCTTGCCGAAATAGGCGGCACGTCCGCCGAAATTGGCGATGCCAGCCGCCGTGTTGCCAGCGCTGCCGCCAGACGCCTCCAGTGCCGGGCCCATCAACGAATAGAGCAGTTCGGCGCGCTCGGCATCGATGAGGTTCATCGCGCCCTTGGTGATCTTGGTCTCTTCCAGAAACTGATCATTGCAGCGGGAAATGATATCCACGATGGCGTTGCCAACTGTCAGTACGTCGAATTTTGTCATGAGCCTCTTATCCGAGATGCATCAGTGGATGCGTTACCTGCCATCAGGTCTTAAAGAATTTTGGCGACAAGAAAAGCCAAAACAGTTGCGACTCCTGCCAGAACAGCTGCTACGAAAAAAGAAACGCGTCATGTGTCTGTCATGCAGCGTTGTTATAGAATGCCCATTGCGTCATCACGGATGTACTGGTGACGCAAGCGGATGAAAGCGGGGGCGACCTCGCTTTTTTCTTTTGTACGGACCGTTGACGTTGTTCGGTCGCAAGAGATGCGCTAGACCGGAAGCCTTCTGCCAAGGGCCTGCGAAAGTACCTCCGCAATGTATGCTGTCGCCATCAATGTCGCGCCGATCTTCCTTCTGATTCTCATTGGCTGGATGACGGTCAAGGTCAAGCTTTTCAAGGTGGACGCCAGCGATGTTCTCAGCGACTTCGTGTTCAAGATCGCCGTTCCCACACTGATTTTTCGCACGCTGGCGTCTGCCGATTTTCACGGCGCCTCGCCGTTCAAGCTGTGGGTCACTTATTTTGCCGGTGTCGCAGTGACCTGGACCGTGGGACAGCTGGTGACGCGGCACGTCTTCAAGCAGGATTTGCGTATCAGCGTCGTCGCCGGCATATCATCGGCCTTTGCCAACAACATCTTCATCGGCCTGCCGCTTGTCGGTCGCTCCATCGGGAGCGACGGCATCGTGGCGATTTCCATTCTGCTGGTGATACACCTGCCGATCATGATGATTGCCGGAACGATCCTCATGGAAAATGCCACCCATAAGGTTCTGGGCGGAGAAAAGCGCAATGCGTTTGCCGTTCTAAAGCAGGTGGGACGAAATCTGGCGCAAAACCCCCTGGTGATCGCGCTTTTGCTGGGCTTGGGCTTCAATATGACGGGCTTCACCATGCCTGAGGTCATGACGACCGTCATCGATCAAATCGCCAGCATGGCAGGACCTGCGGCACTGATTTCGCTGGGCATGGCACTGACCAAATATCCCATTCGCGGCAATTTGCGTATTGCGGTGACGATGACCGCATTGAAGCTGATTTTGCTACCGGCGTGTGTGTGGGTCACCGCCCATGCTCTGGGCTTGAGCCCGGCATGGACCGCCGCACTGGTTCTGACATCCTGTGTGCCGACCGGCATCAATTCCTGGCTTTTGGCCAACCGCTTCGGCATCGGCCACAGCATTGCAGCTTCCACGATCAGCATTTCTACCCTGTTCGGTGTGCTGACCGTGTCGTTCTGGGCGTGGCTCCTGAGCTGATTACTTCTGCGCGCTCAAGACCTTGAAGCGGGAATTGCGGCAGACTTCCTGGCTGGAGCGGAATTCGGTGGACAGGATCGTCTCATAGGGCATGCCGCGATTGGCGACCATCAGCAGCTTTCCGCCGCTGCGCAGTGCCGTCGCCGCCGTCTTGATCATGGCCTGTCCGAGGGCCGGCTCTGACGCCTGACCATTGGCATGGAAGGGCGGGTTCATGATGATGAGGTCGTATTTTTCCTTTGGCGGCTCTGCCACCAGATCCTGCCAGAAGAAGCGGGCGGTCAGACGCGGGCAGTTTTCCAGCATATTGGTTTTTGCCAATTCCAGCGCGTTCCAATCGGCTTCGAACAGATCGATGCGGGCAGTGCGCGCGGACTTTTCAGCCAGCATGACGGAGAGATAACCCCAGCCAGCGCCAAAATCGGCAGCGTTGCCATCGAAGTCTGTCGGCAGGCGTGATGCCAGAAGTTCGGAGCCGCCGTCCACGCGGTCGTGCGAGAACATGCCGGGCATCGCGGTAAAGCGGCCATCGATGGTGGCAGCACCCTGCTGGAGCTTCGAAACAGCTGCCGAAACATCGTCGGGACGTCTGAACCAGATGGCGACGCCGTGATATTTCGGTGTCGATTCCGCCTCTATGCCCAGCTTCGACAGGGTCTTGCGCAGCGTGACGATGCCGTCTTCCTTGGAACCGGCAGCGACGATCAGACCGCCCGCCTTGACGCGGATGAGCGCCTCTGCAAGGCGGTTTTCGTTTTCGCCCCGGTGTTTGCCGCCGATCAGAAGTGCCACGTCGTAGTCTTCGCCCGAAATCTCCGGCGTTACCTCGACGCCCTGCGCATGCAGTGCACGGTAGAGTGGGCGAAGGTTCTGAACAGCGGTGATGGTGGCATCGAAGCCCTCCAGGCGCGGGGCGCCTGCTTCCGCGCCCAGAAACAGCACGCGCTCTCCCTGGCCGGGCACATCCAGCATCTGCGCAGCAAAAGGGTGGAACAGGGTTTTGACGGCGTCGCGGCTCATGGGGTCGGTCCTAAGTTCAAATAGAGCAATTCCAGCAAAAGTGGGAACCGGTTTTGCGTCCGGAATTGCGTAAAACAAACAGATAGAGCGTTTCCGGTGAACATGTGTTCACCGGAAACGCTCTAGAAAAAAGGCGCGGGACATATCCCGCGCCTCGATATTGCTCAGCGCGTGCAGCCTTACTCGGCAGCTTCGCCTTCGCTCTTCTTTTCAGCAACGGCTTCCTTGCCGGTTGCCTGATCGACAACCTTCATGGACAGGCGAACCTTGCCACGCTCGTCAAAGCCCATCAGCTTGACCCAAACCTTGTCGCCTTCCTTGACGACGTCGGAGGTCTTGGCAACACGATCGGATGCCAGCTGCGAGATGTGGACGAGACCGTCGCGTGCGCCGAAGAAGTTGACGAATGCGCCGAAGTCAGCAGTCTTGACGACCGTACCTTCGTAGATCATGCCAACTTCAGGCTCTGCCACGATGGAGTGGATCCACTTGCGGGCCGCTTCGATTTCCTTGCCCGAGGACGAGGCGATCTTGACGGTACCGTCGTCTTCGATGTTGATCTTGGCGCCGGTCTTTTCGACGATTTCGCGGATGACCTTACCACCGGAACCGATGACTTCACGGATCTTGTCGACCGGAATGTTCATGACTTCGATGCGTGGTGCAAATTCGCCGAGCTGCGAACGTCCTTCGGTGATGGCGTTGGCCATTTCGCCGAGAATGTGCGTGCGACCGCCCTTTGCCTGCTCCAGAGCGACCTTCATGATCTCTTCGGTGATACCGGCGATCTTGATGTCCATCTGCAGCGAGGTGATGCCGTCAGCTGTACCGGCAACCTTGAAGTCCATGTCGCCGAGGTGATCTTCGTCACCCAGGATGTCCGACAGAACGGCAAAGCGTTCGCCTTCAAGGATAAGGCCCATGGCAATACCGGCAACCGGCTTGGCAAGCGGAACGCCTGCATCCATCAGAGCAAGCGATGTGCCGCAAACGGTTGCCATCGAGGACGAGCCGTTCGACTCGGTGATCTCGGAGACGACGCGCAGCGTGTAAGGGAACTGCTCAGGCGATGGCAGCATTGGACGAATGGCGCGCCACGCCAGCTTGCCGTGACCGATTTCGCGGCGGCCCGGGGAGCCCATGCGGCCGGTTTCACCAACCGAGTAGGGAGGGAAGTTGTAATGCAGAAGGAAGCGTTCCTTGTACATGCCGGTCAGGCTGTCCACGTACTGCTCGTCTTCGCCGGTGCCGAGTGTGGCAACAACGATGGCCTGGGTTTCGCCGCGTGTGAAGAGCGCCGAACCGTGGGTGCGTGGCAGCATGCCGACTTCAGATACGATCGGACGAACAGTGGACAGGTCGCGACCGTCGATGCGGCTCTTGGTGTCCAGAATGTTCCAGCGAACGATCTTCGCCTGAAGGTGCTTGAAGACAGCGCCGATGACTTCGTTGGTGTACTTCGGCTCGGCACCTTCTGGGAAGAAGTGGGCCTTGACCTTGGACTTGGCGACGTCAACGGCTGCGTAACGGGCAGCCTTTTCGGTGATCTTGTAAGCATCGCGCAGTTCAGCTTCGGCAACGCCGAGCATTTCAGCTTCGAGAGCGGAGAAATCTTCCGGCTCGAATTCGCGGGGTTCCTTGGCAGCAACTTCAGCCAGCTTGATGATGGCGTCGATGACCGGCTGGAAACCGCGATGACCGAACATGACGGCACCGAGCATGACTTCTTCGTTAAGTTCCTTGGCTTCGGACTCAACCATCAGGACGGCGTCCTGCGTACCGGCAACGACGAGGTCGAGAACAGACTCGTCCATCTCGTCGAGATGCGGGTTCAGAACATATTCGCCGTTGATATAGCCGACGCGCGCGCCGCCGACGGGGCCCATGAAAGGCACGCCCGAGAGCGTCAGGGCGGCAGAAGCGGCAACCATGGACAAGACGTCCGGGTCATTTTCGAGATCGTGCTGAATGACGGTGACGACAACCTGTGTGTCGTTCTTGTAGCCTTCAGGAAACAGCGGGCGGATAGGACGGTCGATCAGGCGGGAAACCAGCGTTTCCTTTTCGGAAGGACGACCTTCGCGCTTGAAATAGCCACCGGGGATCTTGCCGGCTGCATATGTCTTTTCCTGGTAGTTGACGGTCAGCGGAAAGAAGTCCTGACCAGGCTTTGGCGACTTGGCGGAAACGACGGTCGCGAGAACCATTGTTTCGCCGTAGGTTGCGATAACCGCGCCATCAGCCTGACGGGCAACTTTGCCTGTCTCAAGTCTTAAGGGGCGGCCTGCCCACTCGATTTCGACGGAATGTTGATTGAACATATCTTGTCCTCAAATGTAGCCCCGGTTCTCACATTGAAGGAAAACACGGAGGCTTTAACAGGTCACGGGCAAGACAGCGGGAGGCTCAAAGGCATGTACGAGAAACATGCGGCAACGCTTCAAGCGCTGCAAAAGCATCCGGCAATCCTGCCCCATGACAGGTCATCGGTTTATGTCAGACGGCACCGGCCCATCCGGCCCATCTTCGTTTTCGCGTCTTGAAAAGACTGCGGATAAAGAAACCGGCGGGACTTCTGAATGAACCCCGCCGGTGTCATGTTTTTAGCGGCGGATACCGAGGGCACCGATCAGCTTGGTGTAACGGCTTTCGTCCTTCTTCTTGACGTAGTCAAGAAGCGAACGGCGGCTGGAAACCATGGTCAGAAGGCCACGACGCGAGTGGTTGTCCTTCTTGTGATCCTTGAAGTGGCCTGTCAGGTTGTTGATCCGTTCGGTCAAAATTGCGACCTGAACTTCCGGCGAACCGGTATCACCTTCCTTGATGGCATATTCCTTGATGAGGGCGGCTTTGCGCTCTGCAGTAATCGACATCGGACGATCCTTTCTATTTAAGGAAAAACGGGACGCCAAGTACCGGGATGTCGTCCAGCACTGGCCATTCATTAGCGCGGGCGCTGCCCAAGCTGCCGCTGCCTATAAACCAATTGGTCCATAAAGGAAAGAGGCGATTGGAACCGCCTCTTTGGGATGACCGGATGTCTGAGCGTTCAACCGAAAACGCGCTTAGGGCGGAACTCGCCTTCGGCAATCTCGCCAATGGCAATCAGTTTGCCGCGTGCCGTGGCATAGGCTTCCATTTCCTGGGTCGGCGCATCGCGGCCGCGCAACAGGATTGCATTCCCCATCTTCAGACGATGCGCCTGATCATCGTTGATGATGAGATGCGGTAGAGACGACAGGGCTTCCGATGTGTCAATAAGATAGGCGTCAAGCGCTGCTGCTCTCTCGTCGCGGTCTTCGATGGCTTCGAATTCGATCAGCTTTTCCAAGGAAACCATGGTGTCTTCCGCGAAGGGCGCCACCATGGAGCGGCGCAGCTGCGAAATGAAGCCGTAGCAGCCGAGATCGCGACCCAGGTCACGGGCGAGCGCGCGCACATAGGTGCCCTTGCCGCACTCGACTTCGAAATGCGCCGTGTTGGCATCCGGGCAGGCCAACAGCGTTATGCGATGGATGATGACTTCGCGGGCGGGGATTTCGACGGCTTCACCGCCGCGTGCGATATCGTAGGCGCGTTCACCGGCAATCTTGATGGCCGAAAACTGCGGTGGTATCTGCATGATGGTGCCGGTGTAATTCGGCAGCAGGTCACGGATCGCCTGCTCGTCCGGACGGTCGGTCGAGGTGTTGAGCACGTCGCCTTCCATATCATCGGTGGTACGCTCTTCGCCCCACGAGACCGTGAATTCATAGATCTTGCGGCCATCCATCACATAAGGGACGGTCTTGGTCGCATCACCCAGCGCAATCGGCAGCATGCCGGAGGCGAGCGGATCGAGTGTTCCGGCGTGGCCAGCCTTTTGGGCATTGAAGAGCCATTTGATCTTCGAGACGGCTTCGGTCGAGCCAAAATCGAAAGGTTTGTCGAGAATGAGCCAGCCGGAGATAGCCCGGCCCTTGGGCTTACGGTTCTGCTGTTTGCGTGGTTTGGACATGCTTCAGTTCTGTTCGTCGTCTTTTTCAGTTGAAGGTACCAGATCGCGCTGAACCTCCGGCGAGCGCAGCAGTGCGTCAATCTTCTTGTAATTGTCGAAGCTGGTATCGTCGCGGAACCGCAGCTCCGGCACATATTTCAGCTGTCGCAGATGCGGACCCAAGCGGCCGCGCAGAAATTTGGCGTGACGGTTCAATGCCGTGATCGTATCGGTGTGATCGTCCACGCCAATCGGCGTCACGTAAGCGGTGGCGATCTTGAGATCGGTGGACATGCGCACTTCCGAAATGGAAATCACCGTCTTTTCGATCAGATCGTCGTTCACCTCTCCGCGTTGCAGGATCCGGGTCACCGCAGCGCGGACCTGTTCGCCAACGCGCAGCATGCGTTGCGAAGGGGCGGATGATGTTACTTTTGCCATTTTATCAAGCCTCAAACAGAGCGAGCGCCGGTTAAGCCGGCGCCCGACAGTTTTATTTCGTGTGGCGAAACGCTTAGAGCGTTCTGGTGATGTGCTCTACGCGGAAGCACTCGATGGTGTCGCCAGCGCGGATGTCTTCGTAGTTTTCGAATGCCATACCGCACTCCTGACCGACCGGCACTTCGCCGACTTCGTCCTTGAAGCGCTTAAGCGTCTTGAGTTTGCCTTCGTGGATAACGACATTGTCGCGCACCAGACGAACGCCTGCACCACGTTCCACCTTGCCTTCGACCACACGGCAACCGGCAACCTTGCCGACCTTGGTGATGTTGAAGACTTCCAGGATTTCGGCGTTGCCGAGGAAGGTCTCGCGACGTTCCGGCGACAGGAGGCCCGACATCGCAGACTTCACGTCATCCACCAGATCGTAGATGATGTTGTAGTAGCGAATTTCGATACCAGCCCGTTCGGCAGCCTGACGCGCCTGAACATTGGCACGAACGTTGAAGCCGATGATGGCGGCGTTCGATGCTTCTGCCAGCGAGATATCGGACTCGGTGATACCACCGGCACCCGAATGGATGATGCGAGCGCGAACTTCGTCCGTTCCAAGCTTGTCCAGCGCTCCGGCAATGGCTTCGATCGAGCCCTGCACGTCGCCCTTGATGAGCAGTGGGAAGTCCTTGCGGCCTGTCGACTGCAGCTGCGTCATCATCTGTTCCAGGGAACCACGCTGACCGGTCTGACGTGCGACAGCCTTATCGCGCGTCAAACGCTGGCGGTACTCGGAAATTTCGCGGGCACGTCCCTCGTTCTCGACAACCGCGAAGCGATCACCGGCAGATGGTGTACCCGACAGACCGAGAACTTCGACCGGCATGGCCGGACCAGCTTCCTTGACGTGATCACCCTTGTCGTTGACCAGAGCGCGAACACGGCCCCACTGGTCGCCAGCAACGATGATCTGACCTGGACGCAGGACGCCCTTCTGGACCAGAACCGTTGCCACGGAGCCACGACCACGATCGAGCTGAGCCTCGATGACCGTACCTTCGGCAGTACGGTTCATGTTTGCCTTCAGATCGAGAATTTCGGCCTGAAGCAGAACAGCTTCGAGAAGCTTGTCGAGGTTGAGCCTGTTTTTGGCCGAAACCTCGACGTCGAGAACTTCACCGCCCATGGATTCCACGAAGACTTCGTGCTGCAGGAGCTGTTGGCGAACCTTTTCAGGATTTGCCTCGTGCTTGTCGATCTTGTTGATCGCCACGATGATCGGCACGCCAGCGGCTTTCGCATGGTTGATCGATTCAATCGTTTGCGGCATCACGCTGTCGTCGGCTGCAACGACAAGGATCGCGATATCGGTTGCCTGCGCACCACGGGCACGCATGGCCGTAAAGGCGGCGTGGCCAGGGGTATCGATGAAGGTGATCTTGTGACCGTTCTTCTCGACCTGGTAAGCACCGATATGCTGGGTGATGCCACCGGCTTCACCGGAAACGACGCTGGTCTGACGGATTGCGTCGAGAAGCGATGTCTTGCCGTGGTCGACGTGACCCATGATGGTGACGACAGGAGGACGCGAAACCAGTTCACCGCCGCCATCTTCGTCAGACACGTTGAAGATGCCTTCTTCGATGTCGGATTCCGAGACGCGCTTGACCGTATGACCGAATTCGCCTGCGATCAGCTCGGCCAGATCGGCGTCGATGACGTCGCCCGGCTTCATCATCTGACCTTCCTTCATCAGATACTTGATCACATCGACGGCCCGTTCGGACATACGCTGCGACAGTTCCTGAATGGTGATGGTCTCAGGCAAGATAACTTCGCGCATGACCTTTTCGCGGGTTTCCTGCATCTGGCCGCGACGGAACTTCTCCTGACGACGACGCATGGCAGACAGCGAACGGCCACGGGCCTGACCATCTTCTTCCAGATTGGATGTCACCGTCAGCTTGCCACGACGGCGTTCTTCTTCCGTCTTGAGGCGTGCGGCAGGCTTGGCAGGAACCGGTGTCGCGACCTTGCCGCGAACAGGCAGATTGCCACGGCGCTGGTTGCTGCGCTCGTCCTCTTCCTCTTTTTCGGTCCGGCGCGCGCCTGGCGTGCCGCGTGCCGGCGTCAAGCCGGGAGCAGGTGCCGCGGCAGGCGCAACATTCCGTGTCGGTTGCGAACGCGCATCCTGACCCGCGGGCTGTGCCGAGGTATCGGCCGGAGTTTCCACGGGGGCAACCGGCGCCGGCTGAGAGGCCGCGATCTTGGCGGCGGCAGCCTCTTCCCTGGCGCGAACGATAGCTTCTTCTTTTTCCGCGATGAGGCGGGCTTCTTCTTCTACCTTGCGGCGGGCTTCTTCTTCAGCGCGCTGCTTGGCTTCCACGATGTCGCGGGCCTGCGCCTCCGCAAGGGCACGACGGCGTGCATCCATTTCACCGGCCGAGAGATCGTGCAACACGTTGCCGCGTGGACGATCCGGCTGGCGCTGTGGCTGCGACGACGGAGCTGGACGTTGCTGATTACCGGACTGGTGACTGCGCTGCTGAGGCTGCTGCGGGCGCGGCGCGGCTGGAGCAGCGGCAGCCGGTGCGGCCGGGCGTGCGGCAATCGGTGCAATCACATGCTTTTCGTCTTCGGGACGCAAAGGGCGGCGCTTGCGTGTTTCCACCACAACCGCGTTCGTGCGACCTCGACCCATATCTTGACGCACAGTACCTTGAGACGCCCCACTCGGCTTGAGTGTCAGGGTCTTCTTGGCTGGTGCATTCTGTGTCTTGTCGTCGTTGTTGTCGGTCATTCCGTTCCCGTTCCTTCAGACGAGAGCCGGATGACGTCACCAGACCCTGTCTCTACAATTGCTGTATCCGAACGCGGTAGACGGTCATGTCCGATAACCGCGTCATTGTGTTTCCATCCGGGCAGCGTCAATTTCTTCCCGAGGTTTTTCGCCATGGCGATACCGCTCGAGCATCTTTGCGCGCTTCACTACACCCTCACCCGCCTGTCCTGCAAGCGCGCAGGCATGGATAAAAGCATTCTGGCCCATCAGGTCGTCCATTTCCTGCTCACTGAAGAGCTGAAAGGACGGTATTTCCGTCTCGGCGCCTGAGCCGAGTGTCCAGGCCTTGCGGGCCTGATTTATCTTTCTCACGCCATCAGGCGCTGCATCGGTTGCGTGAAAGACGGCAAGCGCCTTTCCCGATCGTACGGAGGCATCGACCTTCGTTGCGCCGGAAATGAACTGGCCCGCCTTTCGAGCCATGTTCATCATCCCGGCCAGCTGCTGCGCCATCAACCGGTCCATCATATCCAGAAGGTCCGGTCCGGCTTTCACATCCGTCTTCAAGGCCCGTGCAAAGAGTTTCTTCGCAATGGCCTTTTCGATCAGGGCGCGCTCGGGTGTGACCCAGCAACCGCGCCCCGGCAATTGGCGTTTCAGGTCCGGAACAACACTCTGGTCCGGGCCTGCGACAAAACGGATCAACTCATCCGGTGTTCCGATTTGTCGCGTCACAATGCACATCCGCTCACTTGCGGTGCCTTCGAACTGGTCGTCATCGACCAATTCGTCCGGCTCATGCGATTGCGAAATCATTCCTGATCGGCGGTATCCGCCTCCTCGATGCCAAGGTCTTCCTGCTGAGCCGCAAGATCCTCTTGCGTAATCCAGCCAGCCAGAAGGCGGGCCTGAACGATCATGTTCTCAGCTTCGACACGCGAAACGTCGAGCTTTGAGAAGGTGCCTTCAAACTTCTTGGTCTCGCCATCCTTGCGTTCGCTCCAGCCGACCAGATCGTCGGCGGCGCAACCTGCAAAGTCTTCGATGGTCTTGACACCTTCCTCACCCAGCGCAACCAACATCTGTGATGTCAAACCATCGATCTGGAGAAGCTCGTCGGTAACGCCGAGTTCCTTGCGCTTTGCGTCCATTTCAGTCTCGATGCGTTCCAGATATTCCTTGGCGCGCGTCTGGATTTCGACAGCCGTATCTTCGTCGAAACCGTCAATGGAGGAAATTTCGCTCAAGTCCACATAGGCGAGTTCTTCGACCTGCGCGAAGCCTTCGGACGCCAGAACCTGGCCAACCATTTCGTCCACATCCAGCGCTTCCATGAAAATGCCGGTGCGTTCGTTGAATTCCTTCTGACGACGCTCCGACTCTTCGGCTTCCGTCATGATGTCGATGTCCCAGCCGGTCAGTTGCGACGCGAGACGTACGTTCTGTCCGCGACGACCGATAGCGAGCGACAGCTGCTCATCGGGCACGACGACTTCGATACGCTCGGCTTCTTCGTCGAGAACAACCTTGGACACTTCAGCGGGCTGAAGGGCGTTGACGATGAAGGATGCCGGGTCCTGCGACCAGGGAATGATGTCGATCTTTTCGCCCTGAAGCTCACCCACGACAGCCTGAACGCGCGAGCCGCGCATACCGACGCAGGCGCCGACCGGATCGATCGACGAATCGTTGGAGATAACCGCGATCTTGGCACGTGAACCCGGGTCACGGGCAACGGACTTGATCTGGATGATGCCGTCGTAGATTTCAGGCACTTCCATGGTGAAAAGCTTGACCATGAATTGCGGGTGCGTGCGTGACAGGAAAATCTGCGGGCCACGCTGTTCGCGGCGCACGTCGTAGACGAAGGCACGAACGCGGTCGCCATAACGCAGGTTTTCG
Organism: Rhizobium skierniewicense; assembly: GCF_014196515.1. GTDB lineage: Bacteria > Pseudomonadota > Alphaproteobacteria > Rhizobiales > Rhizobiaceae > Agrobacterium > Agrobacterium skierniewicense. Next base: position 272,320 of record NZ_JACIDV010000007.1, read on the forward strand.
CGCGGGATCATCTCGTCGCGACGAATGATGCCTTCACCACGGCCCAGATCGACGATGACGTTGCCGTATTCGACGCGCTTGACGGTGCCGTTGATGATCTCACCGATGCGATCCTTGAATTCGTCATACTGACGGTCACGCTCGGCTTCACGAACCTTCTGGACGATGACCTGCTTGGCGGACTGAGCTGCGATGCGGCCGAAATCCATCGGCGGCAGCGGATCGGCGATGTAGTCACCGATCTTGGCATCGACGTTGCGGTCACGGGCCAGTTCCAGCGGAATCTGCGTGCCGTAGTCTTCAGCCTTCTCGACCACTTCGAGCAGACGCTGCAAGCGGATCTCGCCGGTCTTGGAGTTGATGTCTGCGCGAATATTGGTCTCAGAACCGTAACGCGAGCGGGCAGCCTTCTGGATGGCATCGGCCATTGCGGCCAGCACGATTTCGCGGTCGATGACCTTTTCGCGCGCCACAGCATCGGCGATCTGCAGAAGCTCAAGCCTGTTAGCACTGACTGCCATTTTCATGTCTCCGTATGTCGTTTTGCCCGGGTTATGAGGGCTTATACGTTGGAATTAGTCTTCGTCTGCTTCTTCGTTCTGGTTGGCAGCAGCGGCCTTGGCCTGCTTGTCCGCCTTCAGCGCGTCGCGAATGAGTTCATCCGTCAGGATCAGCTTTGCGTCGGACAGCGTGTTGAACGGTATCATCACCACCGGCTCCTCGCCGTAAGCAATCTGATCGCGCTCGAGCTTGAAACCGTCTTCTTCGACACCCGCAATCTTGCCACGAAAGCGCTTGCGGTTGTCCACCAGGATCGATGTCTCGACCTTGACGATATGGCCCTGCCAGCGCGCAAAATCTATCTTACGCACCATCGGCCTGTCGATGCCAGGCGACGACACTTCCAGATGATACGCCGTTTGAACGGGATCTTCTACATCCAGAACCGGAGAAATCGCCAAAGACACCGCTTCGCAGTCCTGAACGGTCATGGTTCCGTCTTCGCGCTCAGCCATCACCTGCAAGGTGGAGCCATTCTGGCTGGACAGGCGAACCCTGACCAGCAGGTATCCCATGCCTGTCAGCACCGGCTCGATGATCTCGGCGATGCGCTGGTCCACACCCGTTTCGGTTATCAGTCTTGGTTCGGCTTCTGCCATCGTGGCCTTCCGGTCTCATGTCCAAAACCGGCGTTCATGCCGGTTTTCAGGGCGCCTAACGAAAAAGAGCGGGGCCTTGCGACCCCACTCTTCATCAGACGATCAAGAATTTGAAGGTCCGTATAAACCCTTAACGCCGATAATGCAAGGATAAGGCGCAAGCGCTGCGAAATTGGCTATCGTCACAATTTTACCTTGGGAGAGCCTGAAACAGTAGCATCCTCTCAAACGGCGTCTATAGTGTCCGCCTCATCACCAGCAATTGCATCCATTGGACTGCCCGTGCCCGATAGAAAATCTCCCCTCACGCCGCTCAAGCATCAAACCTACAGAACGATCTGGTTTGCGAGCATCGCCTCCAATTTTGGCGGGCTCATCCAGGCAGTGGGTGCTGCATGGATGATGACGGCGCTGTCCTCGTCGGAAAACATGATCGCGCTGGTGCAGGCATCGACCTCCCTTCCCATCATGCTGTTCTCCCTTGTGTCAGGCGCACTTGCGGACAGTCTCGACCGCCGCCGTATCATGATTTCGGCTCAGTTCCTGATGTTGACCGCCTCCGTCATGCTGACCGTTTTCGCCTGGTTTGGCTGGCTGTCGCCTTGGTTGCTTTTGTTTTTCACCTTCATGATCGGTTGCGGCACGGCTCTCAACAATCCGTCATGGCAGGCGTCCGTCGGCGAAATGGTGCCGCGTGAAGACCTGCCCGCGGCCGTGACCCTCAACAGCGTCGGCTTCAACATCACCCGCAGCGTCGGGCCCGCCATCGGCGGCGTCATCGTCGCGATTGCGGGGGCGGCGGCAGCATTTCTCGTCAACACCTTCAGTTATTTCACGCTGATCTATGCCCTCATCAAATGGCAGCCGCCGAAAAATACGTCGACCTTGCCACGCGAGCATCTGTTGGCCGCGATTTCGGCGGGGATGCGCTACGTGGCGATGTCGCCGAATATCGGCAAGGTTCTGGTCCGTGGCTTTCTGTTCGGCCTGTCGGCCAGCGCGATTTTAGCCCTCATGCCACTGGTCGCCCGCGATCTCGTGCAGGGCGGGCCACTTACCTACGGCATCATGCTCGGCGCGTTCGGGGTCGGCGCCATCGGTGGAGCGCTGATCAGCGCCCGTCTGCGTGAAACGCTGAGCAGCGAATGGATCGTTCGCGTCGCCTTCCTCGGCTTTGCCTTCAGCGCCGGTGTGACGGCCATCAGCACCAATGCCATACTGACGGCCCTCGTTCTTACCGTCTCGGGTGCAAGCTGGGTGCTGGCGCTTTCGCTGTTCAACACCATCGTGCAGCTGTCGACGCCGCGCTGGGTGGTGGGGCGCGCGCTGTCGCTCTACCAGACGCTGACGTTCGGTGGCATCGCAGTGGGTAGCTGGTTGTGGGGCTCGCTGGCGGAAGATTACGGCCTGACCTACTCCTTGCTCTGTTCGTGCGTGCTGATGCTGCTCGGCGTTCTCGTTGGTTTCAAGCTCACTATGCCCGCCTTCGCATCGCTCAATCTCGATCCGCTCAACCGCTTCGTGGAGCCGAACCTGCGCCTCGATATCAAGCCCCGCAGCGGCCCTATCGCTATTCTGGTCGATTACGAAATCGACGACAGCGATTTGCCGGAGTTCATGGCGATCATGGTGGAGCGGCGGCGCATTCGTCTGCGAGACGGCGCGCAGAACTGGACGCTGATGCGCGATCTGGAGAACCCCGACGTCTGGACCGAGATTTACCACGTTCCGACATGGGTGGAATATGTGCGCCACAATCACCGCCGGACCCAGGCCGATGCGGAAAGCTGGGACAGTATTTTAAGGCTTCACCGCGGTTCGACACGCCCACGCGTTCACCGTATGATCGAGCGTCAGGCGATACCGTCGCAGGACGACATCTTCCACAAGGCGCATATCGAGCCACACTGAAGCCCGACCGGTAGCGCTTATCCGCGAAGCGCTTCGGCCGGTGACTGGCGGTAGGCCAGCCGTGCAGGCAGGATGGCCAGAACCGCTGCGACGACAAGCAACAGAGCAGCCTGGGTCGCATCAGCCCGCGCAAATTCCACCGGCATGACCACGCCACTTTTGGCGACGAGCATGCCGGTGATGATGTTTGCGGCGGCAAAACCGAGGGCAAAGCCCAGCGCGATGCCTGGTGCAAACAATGCGAACAACTCCGTCCATACGATGAGCGAGATGAATGATCGTGGCGCGCGTTTCACCGCCCGGCTTGTCGTCATCGACCGTGCCGACGATGGAAACGCCATGGGTCTGGTCACCTGTAACGACGATCAGCCGTATCCGGGTTCTTGGCCGCGAATTCACTGGCAACGCCAAGGGCTTTGTCGAATTCGATGGTCTCCATCACGGCGCGGCCCCAGTCCAGCGGGTGGGACATCTTGTCGATGTTTACCGCTTCGACCGTCAGGACGAAGCCGGCCTGGTTTTTCGAAAGCTAACGAAGAGCGGCCTTGAACATGTCAACGAGACCAGGCTGATTCGGAAACTTGTCGACGGCACCCTTTTTGAGGACGTTGCGATCAAGAACCGTATCCATATTGGAGGGATGGGAGAGACCAGAAGCTTTCCGGTGTTGGACCCTTCGGCTTTTCCAGTTCGCTCCTGTCGGTTGCCAGTGTCTAACCGGCGTCCTTGAATAGCTTGATGTCATCCTTGTCGTTCTCGCCGAGGAAGCCGGCGGAGCCACCACCCAGAACAACCTATGGCTTGACGTCGTACATCATGCCGGTGATCTCGGCCTTGTCGGCGCGTTTGCGAGCGTGTGACACGACGGCCGCAGACGTCGCGTCCTGCAATTCGGCGGTCGTCCCGATGCCGATGGACTTCCTTGTCCGGCGGCGCAGAGCCACTGCCATCGTCTCGACGCGCGGGTCGTCGAGGCTTGCGGGTGTGCGGTCGCCATAGACGCCAAGTGCATTTACGGCCGTCTTGTGGCCGATCATGCCCTTGGACATGAGCTTGACGTCTTCAGGTTTGACGACGCCCTTGAACCCGACCTTGAAAACAAAAGGCGAGCCTATGAGGATCGCCGCACGGTCGAGGGGATAGACGGGCGCAGCCTGTGCGGCACCTGCGAGAATGGCGGTTGCGACAAGCAGCGCGAGAAATTTGCGCTTGGCAACCTCGCGGGATGGGTATTGGGTCGAAGATATATTCGCCTGTAGGAACTGTGCGTGACAGACACGTGACGGTTTTCAGGGATTTGGCTTCGATACCCAAAGGTCCAAAGTTTCCTGCATTCGGATGGAGCGCCTGCACGCGGAGGGACTTCATACGCATATGAGGGCTTCATTTCTTTTTTTTGCACCTCTCAGCAGCGCTATCGCCTTGCAGCCTGAAAAATCGCTCCTTATATACCCCGCAGACCAGCAGAAATGCTGACAAAACCGGAAGACCCATCCAAGTCAAGGAGTTGTCAATGGAATGCCTCCCGGGGTTCCGACGACTCGCTTCAAGGAGAGAAGAAAAATGGCAAAAGTAATCGGTATCGACCTTGGCACGACCAATTCCTGCGTTGCAGTGATGGACGGCAAGGACATTAGAGTTATTGAAAACGCGGAAGGTGCACGCACGACCCCTTCCATGGTTGCATTCAGCGACGATGGCGAGCGTCTGGTCGGCCAGCCTGCAAAGCGTCAGGCCGTCACCAACCCAACCAACACTCTGTTTGCCGTGAAGCGTCTGATCGGTCGCCGCTACGAAGACCCTACCGTCGAGAAAGACAAGGGCCTCGTCCCGTTCGAGATCGTCAAGGGTGACAACGGCGACGCCTGGGTTCAGGCACAGGGCAAGGGCTATTCTCCTTCCCAGATTTCCGCCATGATTCTTCAGAAAATGAAGGAAACAGCCGAATCCTATCTCGGTGAAAAGGTCGAAAAGGCCGTCATCACCGTTCCTGCCTACTTCAACGACGCACAGCGTCAGGCAACCAAGGACGCAGGCCGCATCGCCGGTCTTGAGGTTCTGCGCATTATCAACGAGCCGACCGCTGCTGCCCTGGCCTATGGCCTCGACAAGAAGGAAGGCAAGACGATTGCCGTGTACGACTTGGGCGGCGGTACCTTCGATATCTCCGTTCTGGAAATCGGTGACGGCGTTTTCGAAGTAAAATCCACCAATGGCGATACGTTCCTTGGCGGTGAAGACTTCGACATGCGTCTGGTCGAATATCTGGCTGGTGAATTCAAGAAGGATCAGGGCATCGATCTGAAGGGCGACAAGCTTGCGCTTCAGCGCCTGAAGGAAGCCGCTGAAAAGGCAAAGATCGAACTGTCATCTTCTCAGCAGACGGAAATCAACCTGCCGTTCATCACAGCTGACGCGACCGGTCCCAAGCACCTGACACTGAAACTGACCCGCGCCAAGTTCGAAAGCCTGGTTGACGATCTGGTCCAGCGCACCGTTGCACCGTGCAAGGCAGCGCTGAAGGATGCTGGTCTGACCGCAGCCGAGATCGAAGAAGTGGTTCTCGTCGGCGGCATGAGCCGCATGCCGAAGGTGCAGGAAATCGTCAAGCAGCTGTTTGGCAAGGAGCCGCATAAGGGTGTGAACCCGGATGAGGTGGTTGCGATGGGTGCGGCCATTCAGGCTGGCGTTCTGCAGGGTGACGTCAAGGACGTCCTGCTTCTCGACGTGACGCCTCTGTCGCTGGGCATCGAGACGCTGGGTGGCGTGTTCACACGTCTGATCGACCGTAACACGACGATCCCGACCAAGAAGAGCCAAACCTTCTCGACAGCCGAAGACAGCCAGTCTGCCGTCACCATCCGCGTCAGCCAGGGCGAGCGCGAAATGGCTGCCGACAACAAGTCGCTTGGTCAGTTCGACCTCGTTGGGCTGCCGCCAGCACCCCGCGGCGTTCCGCAGATCGAAGTCACCTTCGATATCGACGCCAACGGCATCGTGCAGGTTTCTGCAAAGGACAAGGGTACCGGCAAGGAGCAGCAGATCCGTATCCAGGCATCTGGTGGCCTGTCGGACGCCGACATCGAAAAGATGGTCAAGGATGCCGAGGCCAACGCCGAGACCGACAAGAAGCGTCGCGCCGGTGTTGAAGCCAAGAACCAGGCCGAAAGCCTGATCCACTCTACCGAAAAGTCGGTTAAGGAGTATGGCGACAAGGTTTCCGAGACGGACCGCAAGGCCATCGAAGATGCCATTGCCGCGCTGAAGACGTCTGTCGAAGCTTCCGAGCCGGATGCAGACGACATTCAGGCCAAGACACAGACCCTCATGGAAGTCTCCATGAAGCTTGGTCAGGCGATCTATGAAGCGCAGCAGGCTGAAGGCGGCGAAGGCTCTGCCGAAGGCGGCAAGGACGATATCGTCGATGCCGACTATGAGGAAATCAAGGACGACAAGAAGTCCGCATAAGTGTGGCTCTTGAAACCCAATTGATGCTTGACTGAAATCCGGCTGCCCCAAGTCTTTGATGATTTTAAGGTGTTTCAATCTTAAATCATCTTTGTCTGGCAGCCGGAAATCCATTTCCGGGGCGTGTTGATTCATGGCGAAAGCAGACTTTTACGAAACACTTGGCGTTGGCAGGGCAGCTGACGAAAAAGAGCTGAAAAGCGCCTTCCGCAAACTCGCGATGAAGTATCATCCGGACAAGAATCCTGGTGACGCCGAGTCTGAGAAAAAATTCAAAGAACTCAACGAAGCCTATGAGACACTGAAAGACCCGCAGAAGCGGGCTGCCTATGACCGCTTCGGTCACGCGGCCTTCGAGCAGGGCGGCATGGGCAATGCAGGCGGCGGCTTTGGCGGTGGGGCCAGCGGCGGTTTCTCGGACATCTTCGAAGATATCTTCGGCGAGATGATGGGTGGCGGACGTGCGCGGCGCTCCAGCGGTGGCCGCGAACGCGGTGCCGATCTTCGCTACAACATGGAAATCTCTCTGGAGGAGGCCTTCGCCGGCAAAACGGCGCAGATCCGTGTTCCAACCTCCATCACCTGTGATGTCTGCACCGGTTCGGGCGCAAAGCCTGGTACGCAGCCGAAAACCTGCGCGACCTGCCAGGGTTCGGGCCGCGTGCGTGCAGCGCAAGGTTTCTTCTCGGTGGAGCGTACCTGCCCGACCTGTCACGGTCGTGGCCAGACGATCACGGATCCGTGCACCAAGTGTAACGGTCAGGGCCGTGTGACGGAAGAGCGCTCGCTGTCGGTCAATATTCCCGCCGGCATCGAAGACGGCACTCGTATTCGCCTTCAGGGCGAGGGCGAGGCCGGTATGAGGGGTGGTCCATCCGGCGACCTCTACATCTTCCTGTCGGTTCGACCGCACGAGTTCTTCCAGCGCGATGGTGCAGATCTCTACTGCGCAGTTCCCATCTCGATGACGACGGCGGCGCTGGGCGGCACGTTCGATGTGACGACGCTGGACGGCACGAAGTCGCGCGTGACCGTGCCCGAGGGTACACAGGCCGGCAAGCAGTTTCGTCTAAAGGGTAAGGGCATGCCCGTGCTGCGGTCTGCGCAGCAAGGCGACCTCTATATCCAGATCCAGATCGAAACTCCGCAGAAGCTGACGAAACGGCAGCGCGAACTGCTACAGGAATTCGATGAACTGTCTTCCAAGGACAACAACCCCGAATCCACCGGCTTCTTTGCCCGGATGAAGGAATTCTTCGACGGTTGATCCATTCTTGATTTCCAAGACAAAGCCGCGCTTCGGTAGAATGCGCGGCTTTTTTTATATGAAGGTGCTGGATCGGTCAGCCCGAAAATCCGCCCTCTTCCAGAAACGTGTTTTCTTCCGCCGTGCTCTGCCGCAACAGAACATCGTTGCGATGTGGGAAGCGACCGAAGCGTTCGATGATATCGCGATGTTCGATTGCGAAGGGAAAATAGCGGTCGCCCAACGGTTCGCACAGTGTGCAGCACAGGTGCTGGTCTTGCAGCTCTTCCGAATGCATCAGGGGAAGATAGACGAAGATGCGAAGCTGCGCATCGACAGCCATGTCATGACCGCGCCGCAGGCATTCCTGCGTATAGTACCGGGCAAGAGGATCGGTCGCGTACATATGCGCCGTGCCTCTGAAACAGTTGCGCGGAAACTGGTCGAGCAGCAACAGGAGGGCCAGACTGCTATCGGCAGCGTCAAGCCATGTTCCCAACTCGCGTCTTGCCGCAGAAAAATGCAGCTCCCTGAAACGATCGTGAAACGCCGTGTCGAATTGGGCGTCCTTGTCGAACCATTTTTCCGGCCCGGCCTCTTTCCAGAAATTCAGGACTTCTGGCGCCGACATAGCGGTTTGAGTTACACCCAAGATGCTCTCCTCAATAATGCGGCGGCTTGGTAATCGCGGGCGCTTCGAGAGACTGTTCCTCGAGGTTCAGGAAACGGTCGGTCAGCCGGTCCAGCTTGGCGCGGGTCTGCTCGACCACCTTCCATTGCTCGGTCAGCTGGTCTGAAAGCTCTTCGATGGTTTTTGCCTGATGCGCCACGGTTTCTTCGAGCGCAATGATACGGTTTTCGCTGTCGTCGGCCATCGGGATCTCCTGTCCATGGCCTGCTTTGCCAGCTTTGCATCTCACAAACAAGACAAAGGCCGAGCAAGATGCCCGGCCCCTGAAATTTTGAAGATCAAACAGGCGATCAATCTTCTTCCTGAAAAACCTCTTCGCGCTTTTTCTTGACGCTTGGCAGGAAGACCACGACCAAAACCGCCAGAGCGATCAGCAGCAGTGTCGCGCTGATGGGACGCGTCACGAAGGTGGTTGCGTCACCACGCGACAGGATCATCGCCCGCCGCAGGTTTTCCTCCAGAAGCGGCCCCAGCACGAAGCCGAGCAGAAGCGGCGCCGGTTCGCACCGCAGCTTGACCAGCGCATAGCCGATGAGCCCGAAGAAGGCGACGGCGTATAAGTCGTAGACATTGGAGTTGACGCTGTAGACCCCGATGGCGCAGAAGGCCATGATGATCGGGAACAATACATAGTATGGGATGGTCAGAAGCTTCACCCACAGCCCGATGAGCGGCAGGTTGAGAATGACCAGCATCAGGTTGCCGATCCACATCGAGGCGATGATGCCCCAGAACAGCGCGGGCTGCTCGGTTGCAACATTCGGACCGGGAACGATGCCCTGAATGATCATGGCGCCGATCATCAATGCCATGACGGGATTGGCAGGAATACCAAGCGTCAGAAGCGGAATGAACGAGGTCTGCGCACCGGCGTTGTTGGCTGACTCAGGGCCAGCCACACCGGCGATGGCGCCATAGCCAAACTCTTCCGGATGTTTCGAAACACGCTTTTCGACTGTGTAGGACGCAAAAGCCGCAAGGATGGCACCGCCGCCTGGCAAAATGCCAAGAGCCGAACCGATGGCCGTACCGCGCAGAACGGGGCCGATCATCTGCTTGAAGTCTTCCTTGCTGGGCAGGAGGCCACTGACCTTGGCCATCAAGACGGAGCGTGTCTTTTCGTTTTCGAGGTTGCGCAGAATTTCGGCAATGCCGAAGACACCGACGGCAACGGCCACGAAATTCAAACCATCCGCATATTCGCGGATGCCCAACGTGAAGCGCGGCGTACCGCTATAGATATCTGTGCCGACGAGACCCAGAAGCAAACCCAGAACCACCATGGCCAAGGCTTTGATGATGGAGCCGTGGGCGAGCGCGATGGACGACACGAGGCCGACCACCATCAGAGAGAAATATTCGGCAGCGCCGAATTGCAGCGCGATGGCTGTCAGCGGTGGTGCGAAAATCGCCACGAGGAATGTCGAGACCGTACCCGCGAAGAACGAACCGATCGCTGCAACCGACAGTGCCACGCCCGCCTTGCCCTTGCGCGCCATCTGATAGCCATCGATGGCGGTGACGGCGGATGAGGATTCGCCCGGCATATTGATGAGGATGGCCGTGGTCGAACCGCCATATTGCGCGCCGTAATAGATACCGGCCAGCATGATGAGCGACGATACCGGTTCCAGCTGGAAGGTAATTGGCAGCAGCATCGCGATGGTTGCCGTGGCACCGATGCCCGGCAACACGCCGATCAACGTGCCGAGAATCACGCCGATAAGGCAGAAGAACAGGTTGTCGAGTGAGGTTGCGGTGGAAAAACCCAGCGCCAGATTATTGAACAGGTCCATCATGCACCTCAGAAATTGAGCCAGGGGCCGAAGCGCTGGAAGGGCAGACCAAGACCATAGTCGAAGACTGCGACGGAAAAGATCGTAATGCCAATGGACAAGAGGACGGCCATTGCCGGCTTCATCTTATGCGATGCAAAGGATGCGATGAGTGCGCTGATGAAAAGCGCTGGCACGAAGCCAAGGCCCCGCACGGTCAAGCCGAAGAAGATGGGTGCCGGCAGAATGAGAAAGATGCCACGCCAGGCGATTGGCCCCAGCGGCTCGCCCTGAACCTTCCCGGCCCGCACGAGAATGAGTGTGCCGAGCCCGACAAGAATGAGCGACAGTACCAGCGGGAAATAGCCGGGGCCCATGCGAAATGCCGTTCCCAGTTCGAGCCCATAGGACTGCCAGGCAAAGAAAATGCCGAGAAGCATGAAGAAGGCGCCGCAAACCGCCTCTGTTGTGTCGAAAGAAAGTGATTTCATGGTGATGTCCCCCGCTGGCGAGTGAAGACCGGCAGCTCTTGAAGGCCACCGGTCGATTGCTTGAAAGCAGGCTCAGTCGGCGTACTGACCGGCGGCCTCTATCACCGTTTTCCAGCGCGGTATCTCGGCTTCGAGCTTGGCCTTGAGGGCCGCTGGTGTGCCATCGGCTTCAGGCGACGGCGTGGTGCCAAGCTCGGCAAAACGGGCAGCGACATTCGGGTCCTTCAGCGCGATCTGAAGCGACTTGGACAGCCGCTCGTTGATAGCGGACAGTGTACCCTTGGGCGTGTAGATGCCGTGCCATACGCCGACTTCGAAGTTCGGCAGACCGGCTTCAGCCGAGGTCGGCACATTTGCTAAAACATCCAGACGTTTCGGCGTGGTGACGGCATAGGCTTTGACCGTGCCGCCCTGAATCTGCTTCGTCGTATTGGTCGTCTGGTCGCACATGATATCGACCTGACCACCGAGAAGATCGGTCATTGCTGGACCGGTACCCTTGTATGGAACGGTGACGAGCGGCGTCTGGATGGCGCTCATGAACAGCATGCCGCACAGATGGGAGGCCGCACCAATACCGGCATTGGCGACGGTCACCGTATCCTTGTTGGCCTTGGCGTATTCGATCAGGCCCTTGAGATCAGTCGTTTCGAGCGTCTTGCGCGACAGGATGGTCATCGGCACTTCGGTGACGAGACCGACATAGTCGAAGGCTTCGAGCGTGTTGTAAGCCAGCTTGCGGTATAGCGTGGCACTCGTCGCCATGCCGATGTGGTGGAGAAGCACGGTGTAACCATCCGGATCGGCGGATGCGACGCGGCCTGCACCAAGGGTACCACCGGCACCGCCGACATTTTCGACGATGATCTGTTGTCCCAAATCCTTGGACATGGATTCGGCAACAAGGCGCGCGACCGTATCGGTCGGGCCGCCTGCGGCGAAGGGAACGACCATGGTGATGTTGCGCTGCGGGTAGGTTTGCGCAGCCGCGGACAGGGCAAACAGTGATACGGCAGCAGCAGCGACTGCACCTGTGACGGTTTTCAGAATTTTCATCTTTTCCTCCCGATGAAATATGGCCTCTTCGACCGGCGCACTCCTATTGCGGTCGGTCGGGGTGAGGCTATTTGCAATCGGTGTCGAGATGCGCGCAATGGCAGTCCATGAAAACCAACGGAAAAGAGCCCTCGAAGCCGCCGAGATGGGTGGAAATCGAAACATTGGGCACCGCCGATGGGTAGAAATCCACCCATCAAAGCTTATCAAACGGATTACGACAGTGTGTTCAGGTCTTCATCCATAAGGCCATGTTTGGTCAGAGCGTGTTTCTGCATTTTTTCGTAAAGCGTCTTGCGCGATATTCCGAGCGTCTCATAGACAGCCTTGAGGTTGCCTTTGTGGAGGGCGATCGTTCTTGCCAGAACCGATTTTTCAAACTCTGCGACCTTGGCCGACAGGTTTGCCGGATCCTGCGAGGCAGGCTGCTGTCCCTCCGAGGCGCCGCCATCCAGCCCCAAAACCAGCCGGTCTGCGGCATTTCTCAACTCTCGCACATTCCCGGGCCAATCCTGCATGGACAGCGTCGAGATGATTTCCGAGGGCACATCGAGATCGTCTCTGCCATAACGCGCGGCGGCTTCGCGCACCAGTTGGAGAAAGAGAAGCGGAATATCGGTGCGGCGCTGGGCAAGTGACGGCACATGCACGGTGGCGACATTCAACCGATACAGCAAATCCTGCCGAAAGCGGCCCGCCAGTGCTTCCTGCGCCAGATCGGCCTTGCTGGTGGCAATGAAGCGGACGTCGAGCTCGACACTCTCATTGGAGCCGAGACGGGTTATCGTGCGTTCCTGAAGAACCCGCAGCAGCTTGCCTTGCATGTCTGAAGGCATGGAGCCGATTTCGTCGAGCAGCACCGTTCCGCCCCGCGCATGTTCGAACTTGCCGTAACGTGGGCGCAGCGCGCCTGGAAAAGCACCTGCCTCGTGGCCGAACAATTCGCTTTCGATGAGGTGCTGCGGCAAGGCCGCGCAATTGATGGCAACGAAGGGCCTGTCGGCGCGGGCACTGACATCGTGAAGCGCACGCGCCACGACTTCCTTGCCGGCGCCGGTATCGCCAATGATCAGCGTATCGGCATCGGCGGCACCGATTGCCCTGATGCGGTAGCGCAAATCGACCATGACCTGCGTGCGTCCCGGCAAACGGGTTTCCAGATCGTCGCGTTTGCCTGCAACGGCGCGAAGCCTGCGGTTTTCCAGAACGAGCGAACGTCGGTCTATGGCGCGTTTGATGATGCCCGCAAGATATTGAACGTTGAAGGGTTTTTCCATGAAATCGTAAGCGCCGTTGCGCATGGCGCTGACCGCCAGTTGCACATCGCCATGGCCTGTCACGAGAATGACCGGAATTTCCGCATCGAGTTCTCGGACCTTTTGCAGCAGGGTCAGTCCATCCATGCCCGGCATGCGGATATCGCTGACGATGACACCATCGAAGCTGTACCCGATCAGTTCGAAGACATGATCGGCATTGTCGACTGTAACGACCTCCAAACCGGCAAGCTCCAGCGCCTGCGCGGTAGAAAGCCGCAAATCCTCCTCGTCATCGATCAACAGAACACGCGACACACTCATTCGGCAGCCATCTCCATCGGCAGTTCAGCATCCAGCTCCATATCGAACCTTGCTCCACCTTCGGGCAGATTGGTCACACTCAAACGCCCGCCAAAATCCTTGACGATATTGTAGGAAATGGACAGCCCGAGGCCCAGCCCCTTGCCGACACCCTTCGTGGAAAAGAAGGGATCGAATATGCGTTCGATGATCGCCGACGGCACGCCGGGGCCACGATCGCGGATCGACAGAATGACCTTGTCGCCCTCCTGGCGGGCGGTGAGATCGATGTGGCGATCCTCAAGCCCTTCGACGGCATCGGCAGCATTGGAGATGATGTTGACCAGAACCTGCTGAAGTCTGACAGGCCCCGCTTTGACGTTGAGCGGCACTGGCCCCAGGTCCACGACCAGCGTGGCATCCGCCGCCTTCAGGCGGGCATTGACGATCTCCAGTGTGTCGCTGACGACGGTATCCAGTGGCACGGGGCCGAGCTTTTCGTTGGGTTTGCGGGCAAAATTGCGAAGATGCTTGCCAATGGCCGCCATGCGGTCGATCAGCGCGGAGATGCGCTTGAGATTGTCCGAGGCCTCGCCCACTCTCCCGCGCTCTATCAGCAAAGATGCGCTTTCGGCATAGGTCTTGGCCGCAGCCAGCGGCTGGTTGAACTCGTGCGACAGAGCAGCCGACATCTGTCCCAGTGCCGCCAGCTTTCCAGCCTGGATCAAATCCTTCTGGGTTTTGCGCAGCCGCTTTTCCGTCTGCCTGCGCTCGGCAATCTCATGCTTGATGTCGACATTGACGCGGGCAAGGTCGGCCGTGCGTTCTTCCACCCGTCGCTCCAGTTCGGCACGCGCTTCGGCCTGATGGACAAGCCTGTCCTGAAGGCTCTTGCGCCGCTGCAACATGGCAGCCACCAGCGCAACGGCAAGGCAAAGGCACAGAACAATGGCAATCATCGTCGTCTTGACCTGCGTGCGCACCGAGCCCGTGTCCATCAGCACATTGACCGTCCAGCCTGCATCCGGCATCGGCTGGGACAGGAAGACATACTCCCGGTCCTGATCGCCCTCGCGAATGGTCATCAGGTCGTTTTTGCCGAACGTGCTGCGGGTAAGGCGAAGCTGCGTAAGGTTGGCGTCGGAATAGCGGCGTGATCTCTCGGTTTTCGCAATGCGCTCGGGCGTCAATGGCTGCACGGCCGCATAAAGCCATTCCGGCGTTCCCGTCATGAAGATGATGCCTTCGGGATCGTTGACAAAAATCCGGTTTTCGCCATTGCCAAAGGACGCTTCGATGCCTTCTATATCCACCTTGAAAACGATGACGCCCTTGATTTCGGTGTTGAAGAGGATGGGTGAAGCGAAATAATAACCGCGCTTGTGCGAGGTGGTGCCGAGCGCGAAGAATTTCGATTGCTGGCCTTTGGCCGCATCCTGAAAATAGGGACGGTAGCTGAAATTCTGTCCGACGAAGCTTGCCGGACCGTCGTAATTGCTGGCGGCAATCGTCTCGCCATCCAGCGTCATGATGTAGATATCCGAGGATTTCAGCAAATCGTTGATGGATTTAAGGTAGATGTTGGCGCGCAGCCGCAGGGCCTGATCCTGGGGATGCGCGACAAGCTCCTCGATATCGTCGTGATCAGCCATCAATGCGGGCAGCGGCTCATAGCGACTGAGATGCCCACCGAGAGCCGAGACCGCCAGCCTCAGCGTCGTGCCGCCCTGAGCGGCGACCTCATCGAAATAGCTTTCGGCAACGAGATCGCTCCCCTTGGTCAAGGCGAAACCGCCAAGGCCCAAGCAAACAATGACAACACCGATCCAGCGATATCTCACCGGCTCACCCCTCCACATGGCAGACTGATCGATGTCCGCTCTCCCTCATACAAGTCTAAGTGGAGGCGCCTGATTTTCCAAGCGGGATCGAACCGGCTCCGATCAAAACAAAAAAGCCGACCCAGGGGCCGGCTTGTTCGTCAATCAAAGACTGCGCTAAAGATTAAGCGCTTTCTTTCGGTGTCAGAACCTGACGACCACGGTACATGCCTGTCTTCAGGTCGATGTGGTGTGGGCGACGAAGTTCGCCGGAGTTCTTGTCTTCAACATATGTTGCGGACTTCAGGCCATCGGCCGAACGACGCATGCCGCGCTTGGACGGGCTTGTTTTTCTCTTAGGTACTGCCATTTGTGTAACTCCACTGAAGCGGCGAAACACGGGAACCAGCCAGGACCCAGGCCGAATGTCTCATGTTTCTATATCTGAATTTTGGCGCGCTTATACATGCCCCATCAGGCTTTGACCAGCCCTTCCCCATATTTTTTCGATAAGGGGCCGATGAGGCTTTCGCGTCGCGACCGTGACGCCAGACTTTAATCGCGCTAAGCCCTACACTACTTCAGTCTGGCTTTCAACGACGCTTGCGGAAAGCATGTCGGCCGCATGCCGTTTTTCGACTGCCAGTCTCCCAGGGAACGACGGGTTTTGAAGCCTGCGAGGCCATCGGCTTTTCCGACATCATAGCCCTTCGCGACCAGCGCCTTTTGCATGGCCAGCACATCGGAGCGCAGCATGGAGCCGACATCGCTCCACTGTCCCTGAAACGGCCCCGCACCATAGGCGATACGATCGGCCAGATTGCCGATGAAAAGCGCGTAGAGATCGGAGTTGTTGTATTCCTTGATGACATAAAAATTCGGCGTCACCACGAATTCCGGTCCGTTGCGACCAGCCGGAACCAGCATCATGCCATCCGCTGTCAAATCATTGGAAGGAAAGGCTTTTCCGGAGACGCGGCGGATGCCCATCTTCTGCCAGTCCGCAACCGGGCGGGCCAGATCAGGACCTTCCTGCGCACAGGATACATCGTCTGGTATGGAAACCTCGAAACCCCAATCGCGGTTTCGCTGCCAGCCACGCTTGGAAAGATAGTTGGCTATGGATGCGAGGGCATCAGGCACGGAATTCCAGATGTCGCGGTGACCGTCACCATCGAAATCAACGGCATATTTCAGGTAGCTGGAGGGCATGAATTGCGGCTGGCCAAGGGCGCCCGCCCATGAGCCCATCATCTTCGACGCTGAAATATCGCCGCTTTCAACGATTTTCAGGGCGTCGATCAGCTCGTCACGAAACATGTCCTTGCGGGTGGAGGTGTAGGCCTTGGTTGCCAGCACGTCGATGACGGAGTTGGGCAGCTTTGCGCGACCGAAGCCGGATTCCCGGCCCCAGACCGCAATGATGATGTTGCCAGGGACGCCATAGGTCGCCTCGATGCGCTTGAGCGTCGCGGCATGTGTTGCTGCCAGCGAACGGCCTGTTGCCGCCAGGCCCTGCAAACGTTGCTCTGAAAAATAAGCGCCGGGCGACGAAAACTCTGCCTGGCTTTGCGCCTGTTCCTTTGGTGGCTTTTGACCGGGAATGATGAGATCGGGCAACTTCCAGTTTATGGACAGGTCCGTGAGCGTTGCGTTCAGCGTCTTTTGCGAAATACCGGCCTGGCGTGCTTCCGGCCAGATGTCCTGTTTCAGCCATGTGTTGAAGGCGGCATCGTATCTGGCAGCGGCGGCACCCGTCGGGTTCGTTTGCGCAAGTGTTGCACTGGCTGGCACAAGACAGGCGGCAGTGGCGAAGATGAGGCCAATCGTTTTCAGACGCATTCCGTTTCCTTTTCAGTCAACCGGCCAGAGACCAATGCTTGGCGTGTCAGATCACGGTTCGGGCGCGCAGGGCTGCGGTCAACGTGCCTTCATCGAGATAATCCAGTTCGCCACCGACCGGCACACCATGGGCAAGACGAGTGATCTTGACGCCGAGATCGCTTAGCCGGTCGGTGATGTAGTGCGCCGTCGCCTGTCCCTCGACAGTGGCGTTGACCGCGATGATGAGCTCACGAATGCCACCTTCGCTGACGCGTTCGATCAGCCCCTTGATGTTCAGGTCTTCTGGTCCCACACCATCGAGCGGCGATAGCGTACCGCCCAGAACATGATAGGCGGTGTTCATGGCGCCTGCCCGCTCCAGAGCCCAGAGGTCGGAAACATCCTCGACCACAATGATGATGGCCTGATCGCGGCGATCATCGGTGCAGACCGTGCAGGGGTCCATGGTGTCGACATTACCGCAGTGCGAGCACACCTTCACCTTGTCATAGGCGTCACCCATGGCATGACCGAGCGGGCCGAGAAGCTGCTCTTTCTTCTTGATCAGATGCAGTGCTGCGCGGCGGGCCGAACGGGGCCCAAGTCCCGGCACCTTGGCCAGAAGCTGGATGAGTTTTTCGATTTCTGGGCCGGTGACTCGTTTTGCCATGAGCGCTTTCTACTGCATAAATGTCATAACGGGAATCACAAGCGGAAAGCATCCCATGAAAATACGCGCCATCTGCCGGGCCGATGCGAAAATCCTGCCCGGAAAAACATCGAAAACCGGGATTTTCAAACATCCCGTGCAAGGTCCTGTTCTGGTCGATCAGGCCGGTATCGTCAGCGACGCCGTCTGCAACAAAAAGCACCATGGCGGGCCGGATCAGGCGCTTTACGTCATGGGCTCCGTAGATCTCGATTTCTGGTCGCGCGAATTGGGATTTGTCATCGAACCCGGATTTTTCGGGGAGAACTTTGTGATCGAAGGCATCGACAGCGCTCAGATGCATGTGGGCGACCGGTTGATAGCAGCAGAGGTGCAGCTGGAAGTGACCGCCGCCCGCATTCCCTGTGCCACACTGTCAACGCGGATTGGCGACGATGGTTTCGCGCCTCGCTTCAAGCAGGCGGGACAGCCAGGCTTTTATTGTCGTGTGCTCAAAGGGGGCATGATCGCCACCGATGAAGTGGTGACGTTCACGCCCTATCAGGGGACCAAGCTGCCGATACCCGTCATTCTTCAACGGTTCAGGCCGTGCAGACTGTCGCAAGCGGAGCGGGATGCCTATCTCACCACCCCGCTTGCCAGCCGTTTCAGGGCCATGCTGGACGGTTGAGGTCGATTAAAAGGGAAGCTTCATGCCCGGCGGGATTGGCAGACCGGCGGTGAGGTCGCGCGTCTTTTCAGCGGTGACGGCTTCGGCGCGCTGCTTGGCGTCATTATGGGCTGCAACCAGCAGGTCTTCGAGAATTTCGACTTCCTCTTCCTTCAAAAGCGAAGGATCGATCTTCACACCAAGCAGAGATCCCTTGCCGCTCATCCTGACGGTAACCAGACCGCCACCGGATGTTCCCTCGACCTCAAGTGCAGCAATCTCTTCCTGCATCTTTTCCATCTTGGCCTGCATTTCCTTGACCTTGCCCATCATTCCCATGATGTCACGCATGTCGAAACTCCTGTCTTTTGCTTAGAATTCTATGTCGTCGCCCGGCAAAATATCGCCTTCGCTGGATTCGGCAACGGAGGGCGGCGCGATCTCTTCGACGTCATCCACCAGGGGTGCGCGGATGCGGACGTCGGTAATCTTTGCACCGGGAAACTGCGCCAGAATGGCAGCGACATCCGGGTCCTGGCGCGCATCGACGAAGCGGGCTTCGCGCGCATTGCCTTCGGCCTCCACGAGCGTCGGCTCGCCAGTCTCCTTGCTGATGGACACGACCCAGTGGATGCCGGTCCATTCCTTCAGCTTCGTGCCGATCTCTCCGGGAAGCGAGCCGGGCGCACCTTCGCCGAGCCGCAGGTCGAACCGCCCGGGCTCCAGCCGCACGACATGGACGAAATTGCGCAATCTCGCCTTCAAAATTGGGTCACGGTGCTTGGTGCAAAGATCAACGATATCATTCAGGGAATTGACGGGAACCTTGGGTTCCAGCCGTTCCTCTGGCTTTGGCGTTGCAACCTGCATCTCCTGCGGGCGAGCGTCCGGCACCGCGCGCAACAGGGCTGTCGGCTGTGGCGATGTCTGGCGTTGCGGTGAAAGCTGAGCGGATGCGACAGCCTGCGTGGACGAATAAGCCCGCGCACCGCCGCCATTGCCACCGCCGGATGGCGCTCCACTGCCGGACGTACCACCTTCGCCGTTGGAAAGCTCCAGGAGACGACGTGCGGCATCTTCCGGGGCGGGCAGATTGGCGGCATGCGAGAGCCGTATCAGCACCATTTCGGCGGCACCGGCCGGACGCGAGGCATTTTCGGTTTCAGGAATGCCCTTCAGCAGCATCTGCCAGATGCGCGATAGTGCAGAGACTGCAATCGTATCGGCGAACTCAGCGCCACTGACACGCTCGACCTCGGACAGAGATGGGTCGTCGGCTGCGTCCGGCACATATTTCATGCGGGTGACGAGATGGGTGAAATCGGCAAGGTCGTTCAACACCACGACGGGGTTGGCACCCGCTTCGTACTGACCCGTAAACTCTTCCAGGGCGGAGGCGACATCGCCCTTCACCACATGACCGAACAGATCGACAATACGGGCCCGATCGGCCAGACCGAGCATGCCGCGAACCGCTTCCGCCTCGACCCGTCCACCGCCATGGGCGATGGCCTGATCCAGAAGCGACAAGCCATCACGGGCAGACCCTTCGGCGGCGCGGGCGATCATTGCCAGTGCTTGGCTCTCGGCCTCGAAGCCTTCCTTGGCAGCAATCGCGGTAAACAGACCAACCAGATCGGCCGCACTGATGCGGCGCAGATCGAAACGCTGGCAGCGTGACAGAACGGTGATGGGAACCTTGCGGATTTCGGTCGTCGCGAAAATGAACTTCACATGCTCGGGCGGCTCTTCCAATGTCTTCAGGAGACCGTTGAACGCCTGCGTCGAGAGCATGTGCACTTCGTCAATGATGTAAACTTTGTAACGTGCCGAGACCGGGCGGTAACGCACCTGCTCGATGATCTCCCTGATGTCGTCGATGCCGGTATGGGAGGCAGCGTCCATCTCGATCACATCGACATGGCGGCCTTCCATGATGGCCTGACAATGTTCACCTGGAATCCGCAGATCGATCGTCGGCTTGTCGATTTCGTCGGTCTTGTAGTTGAGCGCGCGCGCCAGAATACGGGCCGTGGTGGTTTTACCCACGCCGCGAACGCCGGTCAGCATGTAGGCTTGCGCGATGCGGCCGGTTTCGAACGCGTTGGTCAGCGTGCGAACCATCGGCTCCTGGCCAACCATCAGGTCGGAAAAATCTTTGGGGCGGTACTTGCGCGCCAGAACCCGGTAACCGGCACCCTGCTCTTTTGTCTTGGGCTGATTGGTTCCGGTTTCGCTCATCGCCTCGCCAGTCGTTAAAACTATCGCATGTCTTGGTCGCAAAACCGCTATACACTTTTGCGAGACATGCTTTGGGTGGCGCCCGCTTTCAGGCCGAACTGGCCCGGCGAAACCTGAGCACGTCTTCGAAATAGAAAAGGTGGGAGGCTGGCACGGCGACCCGTGCCTGGCTCGTTAGGGCTGCTTCCTTCCGGACCTGACCCGGTTGGCGAGTGGCTCGTCCACCACCAACCTCCCGGAGGCACATATCGGCAATAATAAAAGCAAATGCAAGCCAAGCTGCCAAAAAACTGCTATCACATTCAAAACAATTGGGAGGATGCCGTGGAAACATTCCGGCTGGATGAAAGACTGGCGCGCGACAGCGTGCTGATAACCCGGCTGGGTTTGTGCCAAATGCGTCTTCAAAACGACCAGCGTTGGCCGTGGATCGTTCTCGTGCCGCAACGCAACGACAAGAGCGAGCTCTTCGAGTTGACCCCGCTGGATCAGGCGCTGGTGACTTTCGAAACCAATCAGGTCGCCTCTGCGCTGAAAGAACTGACGGGAGCGACAAAAATAAATGTCGGCGCTCTTGGAAATATCGTGCGCCAGCTCCACGTCCATATCATTGCCCGCAGGCAAGGCGATGAATGCTGGCCGGGTCCGATCTGGGGTCACGGGACAGCTGTTCCCTACGCGGACGATGACAGACATGATCTCATGAAGAAACTGGCCGGCGCATTGTGATGAATTCAAAAAGCATATTCGATACCAACTCCCCCCATCCGGAACCCAGCACTCTGACCGCATTCGCCCAGAATGATCTGGATCGTCTGGCCGAAAAGCGAACCGAAAGCTGTGTCTCCGATGCGCTGAAGGTGGAAGGTACACATCTTCTGGCCTTTGCAGGTACCAAGCTCGTGCTCAAGCATGACGGTCAGGTTCTGGACCCGCTGTTTTCGGCCTACGAGCTGGCCGAGCTCGATCCCGATTTCGAAAATGCTGTTCTTCTCGGATACAAGGACAATGGCGAGCCACGCGTCGCAGTGCCGGTGCGAACCGCCGAAGACAATCTTGCCAGCCATTTCAAGCCTGTCGATGCCCGCAGCCTCTATCGCGATCAGTTGATCGGTGAGGAATTGCTGGGCGAGGTCGCGCAGGCTGTGAGCCTTCTTCACTGGAACTCAGACAATCGTTTTTGTGGACGGTGTGGCGGCGCGATGGAACTGCATATCGGCGGTTACAAGCGGATTTGCGCTGCGTGCAGCCACACGATTTTCCCGCGTACCGATCCCGTCGTCATTATGCTGACCATCGATCTGGACCGGGAACTGTGCCTGCTGGGTCGTGGAGCGCATTTTCCACCCGGCATGTATTCCTGCCTTGCGGGCTTCGTCGAACCCGGCGAAACCATTGAAAACGCTGTTCGCCGCGAGACGCATGAGGAAGCCAATATCGCTGTTGGCCGGGTGCGTTACCATGCCTCCCAGCCCTGGCCGATGCCCCATACGCTGATGATCGGCTGTTTTTCCGAAGCGCTGTCGACCGATATCACCCGCGACGAGGCAGAGCTTGAAGATTGCCGCTGGTTTAGCCGCGACGAGGTGGCTACCCTTCTGGAGATGGGGGCGGCCAACGGCCAGTCACCACCACCACGCGGTGCCATCGCGCACCGTTTGATGCGCGACTGGATCGAATGGGACACGGCTGAATAAACCGGATCGCAAGCTTAGAGGATGTTGAGCTTGCGCCGCATGGCATGGCCCTTGTAGACGCCGAGAATACGAACTTTTTCGGAGAAGAAACGCAGTTCTTCCAAAGCGTGGCGCACCGGCTCGTCTTCGGGATGGCCTTCAATATCCGCATAAAACTGCGTGGCCACGAACTTGCCGCCCAGCTGGTAGCTTTCCAGTTTCGTCATGTTGATACCATTGGTCGCAAAGCCGCCCATGGCCTTGTAGAGCGCGGCTGGAATGTTGCGGACATTGAAGACGAAGGTCGTGACGATCACCTCTTCCGGCGATGTCCGCTTGACCCAGTCTTCCTCGCGCGACAGGACGACGAAACGGGTGACGTTGTTGTCCGAATCCTCGACATTCTCTGCCAGGATTTCCAAACCGTAGAGATCTGATGCCAGCCGCGGCGCAAGCGCTGCCATACTGCGATCGCCCAGTTCGGAGACCAGCTTTGCCGCACCGGCCGTATCGCCTGCAACGACGGGCTTCCAGCCGTTGGAGCGAATGATCTTGCGGCACTGTCCCAGCGCGTGAATGTGGCTGTGGACGGTCTTGATCTCGTCCTTCTTCACACCCGGCAACACCATCAGCTGGAAGCGAATGGGCATGAAATATTCGCCTATGATGTGCAGGCGTGATTCGGGCAAAAGGTGGTGAATATCGGCGACACGACCCGCGAGCGTGTTTTCGATGGGGATCATCGCAAGATCGGCGTCACCGTTTTCAAGCGCGTTGAAGGCATCCTCGAACGTCGGGCACGGCAGCGGGTCAAGCTGCGGAAAGACATCGCGGCAGGCCATGTCGGAATTGGCGCCATAGTCGCCCTGAAAGGCAATCGAATTGCTGCTCATGATTTGATCGCCATTATCTGCCTGTGTTTCCCAAAATCTCGCGCGCCTTGTCGAGCTGCACTTGTGTGTCGACGCCCAGCGGCACCGAATGGACGATTTCCGCATCGATGCGCATGCCGGCCTCCAGCGCCCGTAGCTGTTCGAGGCTTTCACGCATCTCAAGGGCCGATGGCTTGAGGGACACGAATCTTTCGAGTGCTGCGCGGCGGTAGGTGTAGAGCCCGATGTGATGATAAAGCGGACCCTGGCCGTGGGGTGCCGTCGCGCGCGTGAAATAAAGTGCCTTCAAACGTGTCTGGGATATCGGGCTGCCGACGATCTTGACCACGCTGGGGTTGGTCTTTTCTTCCTCATCGGTGATTTCGACCGTCAGCGTGGCTATATCAGTCGAGGCATTTTCCATGGGACGGAGTGAGGCACGGATCGTCTCCGGCTCGATCGTTGGAAGATCGCCCTGAACGTTGATGATGAATTCGGCGCGGCCGTGCGGGTCGGCTTTTTGCAGGGCTTCAAAAATCCGGTCGGAGCCGGACTGGTGGTCGAGGCTCGTCATCGTCACCTCGAAACCGGCATTCTTCACCACGTCAAAGACATCGGGATGATCGACAGCGACGACGATGCGCTCAGCACCTGCTTCGCGCGCGCGCATTGCAACCTGAACGACCATCGGGTGGCCCGCAATATCCGCCAGAGGCTTTCCGGGAAGGCGTGTGGAGGCCATTCGTGCCGGAATAAGGACAATGGCCTTTTCGAAAACGTTATTATTCATCCAACACCCTTCAAATCCCGCCTGAAAAGTGGCAATACGTCACGGTGCGGGGAACATATTCAAGTTGCGCAGGCTGTGCAAAAGCCATAGCTTTCGAGCAATTTCAAGATGTCCGTTTATGCGAACGGTTGTGAGGGAGCGCAAATCAATGGATTCACGTGTTAACATGGCGGTTGGTGCCCTATTGGGCACGATCTTCGTCCTGATGTCGGTGTCGATCGCATCCGAGGGAATTTTCCACGCGCCAGCGCCGGAAAAGGAAGGCTACGCCATTGTTGCAGAAACAAGTGCTGACAGCGCCAGCGGTGAACCCGCCGCCGCTGCCACGCCAATTGCAAAGCTTCTCGCCAGCGCTGACGCCGCGAAGGGTGAGACCGTCTTCAAAAAGTGTACGAGCTGTCACACCGGGGAGAGCGGCGGCCCCAACAAAGTCGGTCCTAATCTTTATGACGTCGTCAATCGCCCGATCGCCAGCCACGCAGGTTTCAGCTATTCGGCTGGCATGAAGGACTTTTCCAAGGGTAGCACCGTGAAGTGGGACTACGACCACCTCAGCTATTTCATCGAGGCGCCGAAGAAGCACGTTCCAGGTACAGCCATGGGCTTTGCCGGTATCAAGAAAGAAACGGAACGCGCCGATCTGATCGCTTATCTGCGCACGCTTTCGGCCAATCCGGCTCCCTTGCCGGATCCGAATGCGCCGCCTGAACAGATCAACTAAAACGAAAAAAGCCCGGCTCGACCGGGCTTTTTTCTGTCCAGATGGATGCGACATAGACGTGCGATCAGTTGCCCATCAGAATGTCGAACAGGGTCGTCTGTTTCGGTGCGGGCTGTCTTTGCTGTAAACCACCGCCGCCGATATCGGCCGGGGGTACAGGACCGCCATCATATTGCTGCTGCTGCTGATGCTGCGGGAACTGCTGGGACGGTGCATCGACCGGCGGATATTGCGGGTTTGATGCGGTCTGGTCGCGACCGACTGGTGCTGCCGGATAGTTAGCCGGGACAGGCGCACCGTTTCCACCCAGTGCATTGGATATGAGATCACTGAGCGATTTTGGCAGGGCAGTCGGTGCATCGGCCATGGGCTGACCGATCTCAGGGGTGCCTAAATTGCCAAGACCGAAGAGCGGCGATGGCGTCAGCCCGGAGTGGGCAGCCGTCATGAATTCCTTCCACGCCTTAGCGGGCAGGCCACCACCGGTCACCTTTTTCATGGAGGTGCCATCGTCATTGCCGAACCAGACGCCCGTTGTCAGCGTGCTGGTATAGCCGACGAACAGCGCGTCGCGGAAGGACTGCGTGGTGCCGGACTTGCCCGCCGCCTGCCAGCCTTTGAGCTTGGCGGCCTTGCCGGTGCCCGCATTGATGACGCCGGTCAACATGCTGTTCATGGTGGCGGCAATCGCTTCGCTCAGCACCCGTGGCGGATTGTCATATTTGTTCTCATAGAGAACCTTGCCATCGGCATCGGTGATTCGCTTGACGATGTGCGGCGTGGCCTTGAAGCCGCCATTCATCATCGGCGCGTAGGCCGAGGTCAGCTCCAGAAGCGAGACTTCCGACGTTCCCAGCGCAATGGAGGCATTGGCCTGTAAATCCGATTCGATGCCCATGCGGTGCGCCACCTGAGTGACCCTTTCAGGGCCGACTTCCATGACGAGCTGGGCTGCGATGGTGTTGAGCGAATTGGCCAGTGCGGTAGCAAGGGTGACCTCGCCGCGATATTTCTGATCGTAATTTTCCGGTGTCCATTTGCCGATCTTGACCGGCGCGTCGTTTCGCACCGAATTGGGCGTCAGGCCATTTTCCAACGCGGCAATGTAGACGAAGGGTTTGAAGGCCGAACCGGGCTGGCGCTTGGCCTTGGATGCGCGGTTGAACTGACTTTGGGAATAGTCAGCGCCGCCAACAATGGCCCTGATGGCACCGGTGCCATCGATGGAGGCCAGTGCTGCCTGCGATGCGCCGAGCTTCTTGCCCTCGTTTTTCAAGACGTCGGACAACGACTTTTCAGCCTCTTTCTCCAGATCGAGATCGATGGTCGTATCGACCACCAGATCCTGCTTAACATCGCCCACCAGCATGCGCACTTCATCGAGCACCATATCGGCGGCATAGTGTTCGGCACCAGACCAGAAGCGCTTGGCCTTGGTGGGTGGCTGTGACATGGCTGTCTTGATTTCGTCTTCTGTTATGAAGCCGACATCCTGCATCGACTGCAGAACGACCTGCGCACGCTCTTCGGCGGCCTGAGGATCTCGCGCAGGTGACAGGCGCGACGGCGCTTTAAGCAATCCGGCCAGCAAAGCGGCCTCGCCCAGATTGACGTCCCGGGCGGACTTGTTGAAATAACGACGCGACGCCGCTTCAACACCATAAGCGTTGGAGCCGAAATAGACCCGGTTCAGATACATCGCCATGATCTGATCCTTGGTGTATTTCTGCTCCAGCCAGAAGGCGAGCAGAACTTCCTGAATCTTGCGCTCCAGCGTTCTGTCGGGAGACAGGAACAGGTTTTTCGCCAGTTGCTGAGTGAGTGTTGACCCCCCCTGGACAGCGCGACCGCTGACGATGTTGGTAACGATGGCACGGGCAAGGCCAAGCGGGTCGACACCGAAGTGCGAATAAAACCGCCGGTCTTCGATGGCCATGACGGCTTGGGGCAAATAGGGCGACATATCCTCTAGCGCCAGCGCCTCGCCCCCCGTCGTACCGCGATTGGCAAGAACGGAACCATCGACCGCGACGATTTTGAGGTTGGGCGGACGCTCGGGAATCGACCATGTGCTGGCGCTGGGCATACGCGCGGCATAGTAGGCAACGAGACCTGCCACACCGATACCGCCCCATATGCCAAGCACGATGCACCAATAGGCGAATGTGCGGATGAAACCAGTTATGCCGCCGCCAGCGGAACGCGTCTGCCGCTTTTGCGCGCGAGACGGTTTTGCGCGCTGGCGCTTGGGTGCCGGTGCATCGTCAACGTCATAGGTCGCGGACGTCTTGCCGCGCGCTTTGCCCTTGTTGCCGGTAATGCGGTCGCTTTCATCCAGACGCAGATCATCGCCGGATTCCTTGAAATCCCCGAAAGAAGGTTCTACGCGCTGGCGTGACTTGCCGTTACCTGCCATTAGCGGGAAATTGCTCCATGATGTGGCGCTTCGATCTGCTGCACCGTGATCGCCTTTCGATCCCGATGAAGCTTAAATGCGGCGATTTAAGGTGGGGTTAAGGACGTCGAACCATCACGTTGCCGTCACTGGCAGACGTCGATCCACTCCGCCGCCGTGAGTGCTGCCATATGATCGGGTGCAATGCGCACGGCGGCATTGGTGGCTCCGGCTGCCGGTACCACTTCGTCATAGGCCTTGAGCGAGATGTCGCAATAGACGGGCATGGCAGAGGGCAGACCGAAGGGGCAAACGCCGCCGATGGGATGACTGGTCACCTCCACGACGTCGTCACCGCCCAACATGCGCGGTTTGGCACCGAATCGGTCGCGGAATTTGCGATTGTCCAATCTTTTTGTGCCGGCAGTGACGACGAGAAGAACGATGTCTCCGGCCCTCAGGCAAATCGTCTTTGCGATCTGATCTGGATCGACATTGTGGGCCAGCGCCGCCATAGCCACAGTCGCAGAACTGTCCTCGGTCACCAGCACGCCGATCTCGGGTGCACGACGTGCGAAGAATTCTCTGACGGATTCAAGGCTCATGCGTAATCTTTAGGCGTTGCGCTTCACAGAAGCAAGGTTTCGATAGAGAGGTATGCATTTTACGCAATGCTGCGCTGCAATGTCTCGACTGTTCATCGCTATCGAATATGGTATTTTCAAATCATCGAAGCGACGCACTCCTCCTCCCAGCGTCGCCCGATTGGACTGACAACACTCCTCCTCCCAGTTGTCAGTCAGTATCAAGAACCCGGCGCACCTCCTCCCGCGCCGGGTTTTTGCTTTCCTAGATTCCTGTTTCAGTTGAGATACCCCGAATTCCTGCAGGAATTTACACGATCAGGTCGCAAATTTCGAGGCAGCAGACGCGGCTTCGTTATCGAAGAAACTTGACTTATTGGTGCCGTAACCTTAGGTGTTTTGCCATCGATATTTGTTTGACGACCAGAGCTTCAGCGTCCCCATAGACGTAAACGACGATCTTCCCTTCAAATTCGAGAACACCGCGCTGACGTTCAGCGCAAAAGTAATGCCAACGGAAGGAACATCGTTATGGCGACTGGTACAGTAAAGTGGTTCAACGCAACCAAGGGCTACGGCTTCATTCAGCCTGATGATGGCGCACAGGACGTTTTCGTTCACATCTCCGCAGTTGAGCGCGCTGGCCTGAACGGCCTCAAGGATGGTCAGAAGATCACCTATGAACTCGTGCAGGACCGTCGTTCTGGCAAGATGTCTGCAGACAGCATCGTCGCTGCTTAAGACTGACGATGGATCGGCTGTGGGGTTGATCCGATAAAACGTTGAAGGCCGGGTCAAACCGGCCTTTTTCTTTGGGTAAAGCGCCCGCCTTGAAGCGCACTCTGAAGACGGAACTGGGTTAAAAATCAGTCTTCCCCTTGAAAACATGCGACCCGACACCAATATAAAGGCCATCAGTGTTTCAGCAACCTCTTATGAGGTCATCTGAACGAAATGATGGCGCAGTTGAGCGTTAACTAAATGTTAACCAAAGCAGCGCAATCTGTTTCGGAAGACATGAGCGACAGCGGATTTGCTGGCGCCGTGCTGAGACACATACCGTTTTATGCGCTTTGACCACGGATGTACTGGCACTGAGGCTGAAACGGTAAGGAAAGGTCGGGCTTGCCCCGGCCTTTTGCTTTTTCAGGCATTCGCCTCGATAACGCCGCCCGTTGCCGGGCGGCTTTTTTTATTTCACAGCCAGGGCCGTCAAGATGCGAACCCACGAACGGATGCCCTTGTGGAACGATTGCAGATCGTATTTTTCATTCGGCGAATGAATACGGTCATCCGTCAGGCCAAAGCCGATCATCAGCGAATCCATACCCAGCATCTTTTGGAAGTCCCCCACGATGGGGATCGATCCGCCCATCCCAATCACAACGGCAGGCTTTGCCCACTCGTCCGAAAGCGCATTCTTCGCTTTCGTCAATGCGGGCGAATCATAAGATAGCTGGATGGCTGGCGAAGCGCCGTGCTCATGAAATTCCACCGAGCAATCGGCGGGAATTTTGGAACGGACATAGGCACGGAAGCTTTCGCGGATAGCGGCAGGGTCCTGGTTCCCAACCAGGCGGAACGACACTTTCGCCGACGCTTTCGCCGCAATCACGGTCTTGAAGCCTTCACCGGTATAGCCCCCGATGATCCCGTTGACTTCAGCAGTTGGGCGCGCCCAGGTCAGTTCCAGAACTGAACGACCCTTTTCGCCAGCCGGGATGGAGAGACCGACCTGTCCCAAAAAGCTTTCGGCGGTGCGGCCGAGATTATCCCACGACGCCTTGATATTGCCCGGTGTTTCTTCAACGCCATCATAGAAGCCCGGCAAGGTAATGCGACCCGTCTCATCGTGCAGACCGGCCAGGATTTGCGTCAGAATATGGATCGGGTTGGCCGCAGCCCCGCCGAAAAGACCGGAGTGGAGATCGCGGTCAGCCGCCGTCACCACGATTTCTTCTCCGACCAGCCCGCGCAGGGCTGCCGCAATCGCAGGTGTTTCGCGATCCCACATGCTGGTATCACACACCAGCGCGTAATCCGCCTTCAGTTCATCGGCATTGGCATCAAGGAAGGGTTTGAGCGAGGGAGAACCAGATTCCTCTTCGCCTTCAAACAGAATGGTGATGCGCAGCGGCAACGCGCCATGGACCTGCTTGTAGGCCCGGCACGCTTCCACAAAGGTCATCAACTGACCCTTGTCATCCGAGGTACCACGCCCCGTGATGGCCTGTCTGCCTTCGCCAATATCCTTCAACGCAGGATCGAACGGCTCGTTTTCCCACAGATGGAGGGGATCGACAGGCTGAACGTCGTAATGGCCGTAAAACAAGACGTGCGGCGCATCCGGTGCCGCGCCATCGTGGTGGGCAACGACCATAGGATGACCTGCGGTTTCACGCACGGATGCCTTGAAGCCGATATTCGTCAAATCACGAACCAGCCAGTCAGCCGCCTTGCTGCATTCCGCCTTGTAGGCAGGGTCCGTCGAGATGGATTTTATGCGAACGAATTCGAAAAGCTTGTCGAGGCTGGAGTTGAGGTTTTCGTCAACCGCCGAGAGAACGGGGGATATGTCTGTCATTACGCGATCCTGTCATGCGAAGATTTCAGGACAATAGAGCAAAGACTTCAGTGTTTCGAGCCGGAAAATCACCTCTTTGCCGAAGGCGATGACATCTGCCCTACCGCGCATGGTCGCGCGGACTCGAAAGTTTCACATCAGATTTTCTGGTCGGCCGCTCTCGCTGCGTCGATCGTACGCCCCATATATTCGAGCAGCAAGTGTCGCTCGAACTTCAAAAGTCCCGCCAGCATCGCATCGTCTGTATCCTGGGAGGCGGCAATGGCCTGGACCTCCAACTCGCGGCCCTTCTCCGTCAATTCGATAATCTGTGCCCGGCGATCCCTGGGATGCGGTTTGCGATGGATCAACCCGTCGCGCTCCATCCGCCCCAGCGTATTGGCAAGCGTCGCCTGTTCGACATCAACGCGATCCAGCAATTGTCGCTGGGTCAGGCCATCCTCGTTCCAGAGCTCCAGCAACACCGGAAATTGGCCCGGAGAAAAACTGAGCACCACCGCGCGCCTGTTTAGCGCCTTCGAAAAACTTTTTGCCAATTGCGCTGCAAGATAGGTCGCCGAATCGTTTCTCGAAAAACGCATATCATCTCCTCCCTTGGATCACGCTGCACGGCTTTTATTGCATATCATGCTATGTAGATCGGTTGGCTTTCGCGGAGCATACGGATCAAAAAACGACAATAAAAAACCGCCATGGCCGGGAGGGACAGCCATGGCGGTATGTTGAAGGACAAAGGCCCGGAGAGGGGGGGTAGGCCTTTGTCCGGTCTGAAGCGGCGGGGGACGAGCCAGCAATCAGACTACGGCGTGATCAGTCGCCGTCCTCCAAGAAATGCGCCTTCAAATGCGGTTTTTCAAGGGAGGGCAGAATTACAAATTTGTAACGTTCCGGTGAAGTTTGATCGACCTGTTGACGCATCTTGCACCGATACGCAAATAGCAGAATGTTCGCGTCGGCGATGATCAAGGTACCAGCACCGAAATCAAGTCCGACGCGCCATGCGCTCGCTGCGTCTTTCGGCTGAAGGAGGACAAGAAAGGTGGCGATCAGTGCGGCATTCAAAAGCTCGAACTGCGCTTGACGCGAGGCTTTGTCTATTTTTGCGATGCGCTGGAAAGTGGCCGCGAAGACCGTCTGCCACCAACATCACCGTCGCCAGCAGGACTGAGATATTCGATTTCCCATTCATCACTCGCAACACGGTCAAAGAATGTTGTAGGGCAGTCGTCGCGACGATAGACCTTTGCGCTTTGGCGCGCTATCCCTTCTTCCCATGAAAAAAGGCGATCATCTCTTTCTCGTTGACGGCTCCGGTTTCATCTTCCGGGCGTTCCATGCCATTCCTGCGCTAAACCGCAAATCGGATGGATTGCCCGTCAATGCCGTCTCCGGTTTCTGCAACATGCTGTGGAAGCTGCTGAAGGATGCGCGCAACACCGATGTCGGCGTTACGCCTACGCATTTTGCGGTGATTTTCGACTATTCCTCGAAAACCTTTCGCAACGAACTCTACGATCTCTACAAGGCCAACCGCTCCGCACCGCCGGAAGATCTGGTGCCGCAGTTCGGATTGATCCGCCAGGCCACCCGAGCCTTCAACCTCCCCTGCATCGAGACCGAGGGTTTCGAAGCGGATGACATCATCGCGACCTATGCCCGCCAGGCCGAGGCGATCGGCGCCGACGTGACCATCATCTCATCCGACAAGGATCTGATGCAGCTCGTCTCGGCCAATGTGCATATGTACGACGCCATGAAGGACAAGCAGATCGGCGTGCCCGATGTCATCGAAAAATGGGGCGTTGCTCCTGAAAAGATGATCGACCTGCAAGCCATGACCGGCGATTCGACCGACAACATTCCCGGAATTCCCGGAATTGGGCCGAAAACGGCAGCACAGTTGCTGGGCGAATACGGCGATCTCGATACGCTGCTGGAGCGCGCTGGCGAAATCAAGCAGCAGAAACGCCGCGAAAATATCGTTGCCAATGCCGAGCTTGCGCGTCTGTCGCGCCAGCTCGTCGCGCTTCGAACCGACGTACCGCTGGAAATGCCACTCGACGCCCTGACGCTTGAGCCACAGGATGGCCCGAAGCTGATCGCCTTTCTCAAGGCCATGGAATTTACCACGCTGACGCGGCGCGTTGCCGAAACGACAGGAGCGGATGCAGCATCCATCGATGCAGCGCATGTGCCTGTCGAGCGTGGTCCACAGGCGCATGGCCCGGATATGGATGCAGCAACGAATCTATCTGTTCCACTGGCCGAAAATGCCGTCGACAATTTCGATCCGGTCGGTTCCAAGATGGATGGCACAGGACCGGCTGCCTTGGCATCATCGCGAGAAGCCGGATTTTCTGCCGCCAAAATCGATATCACGTCTTACCAAACGATCTGCACCGTCGAAGAGCTCGATCGGTGGATAGCGCTTGCGCGCGAAACCGGCGTCGTCGCCTTCGACACCGAGACCACCTCGCTGGACCCTATGCAGGCCGAGCTCGTCGGGTTTTCCCTGGCGGTGGCCGACAATTCCAAGGATGCTGGTGGCCTCGATATTCGTGCAGCCTACGTGCCGCTCAACCACAAGACAGGCTCGGGCGGCGATCTGTTCAGCGACGGTATCAAACTTGCGCCAGACCAGATCGCATTCGATGAGGCGCTTGTCCGGCTGAAATCACTGCTGGAAGACCCCTCGGTGCTCAAGGTCGCGCAGAACCTCAAATATGATTACCTGCTGGTTAAGCGTCTCGGCATCGTCATGCAGAGTTTTGATGACACCATGCTGATGTCCTATGTTCTGGAAGCGGGCAAGGGCCTGCATGGCATGGACGCGCTTTCCGAACGTTGGCTGGGCCACACGCCGATCTCCTACAAGGAGGTTGCAGGATCCGGCAAGTCCGGCGTTACCTTCGATTTCGTCGATATCGACAAGGCGACGACCTATGCCGCCGAAGATGCAGATGTGACGTTGCGGCTATGGATGGTGCTGAAACCACGCCTCGCTGCCGACAAGATGACGGCGGTTTACGAGCGGCTGGAACGTCCGCTCCTGCCCGTCCTCGCGCGCATGGAAGAACGCGGTATCACCGTCGACCGGCAAATCCTGTCGCGCCTTTCTGGCGAGCTTGCACAGAAAGCAGCGGCCTTCGAAGACGAGATTTACGAACTCGCCGGTGAAAAATTCAATATCGGCTCGCCCAAGCAACTGGGTGACATTCTCTTTGGTCGAATGGGCCTGCCGGGCGGCTCGAAAACCAAGACAGGGCAATGGTCGACATCCGCCCAGGTCTTGGAGGATCTGGCTGCCGAAGGTGCGGAACTCCCTCGCAAGATCGTGGATTGGCGCCAGCTGACAAAATTGAAATCGACATATACGGACGCGCTTCCGACTTACGTGCACCCGCAAACCAAGCGCGTGCACACGTCCTACTCGCTCGCCTCCACGACCACTGGACGTCTGTCGTCGTCCGAGCCCAACCTGCAGAATATCCCGGTAAGGACTGCCGAAGGGCGGAAAATCCGCACTGCCTTCGTCTCGACCCCCGGCAACAAGCTTTTATCGGCCGACTACAGTCAGATCGAACTGCGCGTGCTCGCGCATGTGGCGGATATACCGCAGCTGAGAAATGCATTCGAGAACGACATCGACATCCACGCGATGACCGCGTCAGAAATGTTCGGCGTTCCCGTCGAAGGCATGCCATCGGATGTGCGACGACGCGCGAAGGCGATCAATTTCGGCATCATCTACGGTATTTCCGCCTTCGGTCTGGCCAATCAGCTTGCCATTGGCCGCGCGGAGGCGGGGGAATATATCAAAAAATATTTCGAGCGTTTCCCCGGTATTCGCGACTATATGGAAAGCACGAAAGCCTTCGCCCGCGATAAAGGATACGTCGAAACGATCTTCGGTCGCCGCATTCATTATCCGGAAATCCGATCGTCCAACCCTTCCGTCAGAGCCTTCAACGAACGCGCTGCTATCAATGCGCCTATCCAAGGCTCAGCCGCCGACGTCATCCGCCGCGCCATGATCCAAATCGAGCCGGCCCTGGATCAGTCCGGCCTATCGGCACGCATGCTCCTCCAGGTCCATGACGAACTGATCTTCGAGGTCGAAGAAGCCGAAATCGACAAGGTCCTCCCCATCGTCGTCACCATCATGGAAAGCGCCACACTGCCAGCCATCGACATGAAGGTGCCGCTGAAAGTAGACGCAAGAGCCGC
Organism: Rhizobium skierniewicense; assembly: GCF_014196515.1. GTDB lineage: Bacteria > Pseudomonadota > Alphaproteobacteria > Rhizobiales > Rhizobiaceae > Agrobacterium > Agrobacterium skierniewicense. Next base: position 306,730 of record NZ_JACIDV010000007.1, read on the forward strand.
TAGCAACTGGGACGAAGCCCACTAGAGTCTGTCAGGCCTATACTGAACCATATGCTGCCTGCGTTAGATAGTTTGAGCTTTTGCGGGGAGCGAAGGCCTTGAGAAGATTGCCGACGCGCCTCAACCCTGTCTCGCCGATCCGCTCTTCGGCTTTTCGGACGAGGATTTTGAGCTTGGCGAACACGACCTGAGACCCTGATTGTCCTCGATATTTTGGTAGAGTCCGTCACTCTGAGGAGACGGACGGCATGAAGCAATCACGGTTCACGGATGAGCCGATCATCGGAATCTTGAAAGAGCATGAGAACGCCCGATGTGAAGCGGGACGCTGTGGCTCATGTCGGCCAACAGCATGGGGTGAGCCAGCTTCGAGCGTGCGAGGTTTTGCCCGTTGATCGATCGACGTGCGATACCTCAGCATTCGACCAGATGATGCCAAAGGCAAGATAGAAAACCCCAGACTCTCCCGAAAACTGGAGGAAAAATGGGTCTCAGGTCAGTCCAGTTTCAACAGCAATATTTGTCGCGCTAATTCACCGCGCACTGCGCTCTTGACAAAGTTCAGCATCCGATTCCATACTTCGTCAAGTTGCCGAACAAATTACGCGAAGGTTACGTCGGAATAGGACAAGCGTTTGGGAGAAGGCATAGGAAGGCGAATTGCGGGTGCGTTAAGGAGGTCTCCTTCCGAGCCGTGCGCTGCCTACTTTCTACTCCAGGCTCCACAGCGAACCCTTCCCCTGCAGAACCTTGCCACTCTGGCACTCCTCTTTCCGGGCTGCTGGCGCCCGAGGGGGCCAGCCTATGATGTATACGAGCCAGGCCGCGAACTACAAGAAATGCCAACTCCAGAGAAGGAAAACCGAAATGAAAAGGTTTATGTACGGCTCTCTTATCGCAGCCGGTCTGCTCGCCGGCGCGCCCGCATATGCGTCTGAACTGAAGATCATGTGGTATCTTGGCACGGATGCCGAGGAGCAGGCGATCAAGGATGTGCTTGCTACCTATACAAAGCTGAAGCCGGAAACGACTTTCAATTTGCAGATCGTTCCCTACGACGACATCGACAATCGATTCGCCCAGCTAGCGGCTGCAGGCACGCTGCCGGACCTTTCGAAAACATCGTCAATGCGGCCCTTTATCCGCCCCTACCTGACGGATTTCGCGCCGGTGTTCGGCAAGGATTATCTCAAAGATTTCGTTCCAGGATGGGCCGCTGGCGCCAAGTTGGGCGACCAGATCATAGCCGCGCCGCTACAGGTAACGGCGACAGGCATGCTGATCAACAAGTCCGCCTTTGAAAAGGCAGGCGTTGATATTCCAGACATCAAGACCTCTTGGACTTGGGACGAGTTCCTCGCCAAGACCAAGGAGGTGGCGGACAAGGCCGCCGTGCGCTACCCGCTCGTTTGGGATATCTCCCAGAGCCGCTGGCTGACCATGCAATTCCAGTATGGCAACCACATTTATTCCGAGGACGAGCCTTACAAGGTTGTCTTCGATCACGACAAGGCAACCGCCGTCCTTGACAAGTTCATCGGGCTGACCAAGACACACATGCCGCCAGGCCTGTGGTCGGGTTCGAGTTCTGACAATCCGAAACAACTCTTCACCAGCGGTCAGGCAGTCGCGTGGATGTCCGGTAACTGGCAAGTAGGAGGATTGGCCGAAAATGCCTCTTTCGATTGGCAGGCAGGCCCGACACCCTACGGCACCGTCAAGTCCAGCATGGTTGGCGGCGACTACGTGATCGGCTTCAACACGAGCGAGCATGTGGATGAAGTCAATGCCTTCATCAAGTGGCTGACCACCGATCCAAAGGCGCAGGAACTTTACACCAAACCGATAATGTACATTCCGGCTAATCTTAAGGTTCCGCCAATCGACTACGGCAACGCCAAGGCGTCCGCCGCCCTACAAGCCTTCAAGGAGGAGCTGTCCGCAAGCCCCAATTTTGCCGCCACCGACCAGGCGAACCCCGCCATGCAGTATGTCTGGGGTCCGATGCGCCAATCGCTGTTCCAGGCCACCACAGGCCAGATCACTAGCAGTCAGGCAATTGACCAGATCATCAAAACGGCTCAGGAATCCTTGACGGAAGCGGGCCAGTGACCAGCACCCCATCCACCATCGAAGCGGCGCCGGGAGCAATCCCGGTGTCCACCGGCAAAGCCCCTGGCGGCACGCCATGGACGACACGGCTTTTTCCCTACATGCTGTTGACGCCAACGGTTGTACTGCTCGCGGTTTTCACCCTCTATCCGCTGGTCCAAGGCCTGTGGATGTCCTTCTTCAAGCGCGGTATCGTCGTGGTTGAGCGGGCACAGGCCACCTGGCCCAAATTCGTCGGCATCGACAACTATGTCCGCCTTTTCAACGACCCGGAGTTCTTCAGCACACTGGCCAAGACTGTCGGCTTCGTGCTGATCGCGGTCCCTGCGGTGACCGTTGTCTCGCTCGGGCTTGCCATCCTGCTGAAGAACCGATTCTTCGGTGTGGGCGCTGCACGCGCCGTTGTCTTTTTCCCTTCAATGATCAGCCTTCTGATTACCGGCGTCGTCTGGAAATGGATGTTCGGCCTCAATTCCGGCCTGATGAACTATCTTCTGTCTCTGGTAGATGTCGCGCCCGTTCCATGGCTCGACAACGGTACAATGGCGCAGGTCGCGGTCGTTATCGTCTGGGTTTGGGCCAGCGCCGGCTTCTATATGATGATCCTGATTGCCGGTCTCACTACCATTTCCGAGGATCTCTACGAAGCGGCCCGCGTCGATGCTGCCAGTAACTGGCGCATCTTCACGCGCATCACGCTGCCGCTTTTAAAGCCTAGTATCTCACTGGTCGTCATTCTGTCCTCGGTCGAAGCCTTCAAGGTCTACGAATTGGTCGTGTCTCTGACTGGAGGCGGTCCAGGTAGATCGACGGTCTACCTTATCCAGACCATCTATGAGACAGCCTTCACAAAGGCCAATCAGGCCGGCGTGGCCGCGGCGCAATCCGCCGTACTGTTCCTGATCCTGCTCGTGCTCACTGCCATCCAGCTTCGTGTCAGCAAGGAGAAAGCATGACCACCGCCCTACTCTCCAGCCGCGCCGCCCGCGACTGGGCCTTCCGTGGCCCATTGCTAGTGATCGTACTTGTGCTCTTCCTGCTGCCGCCGCTTTGGCTGCTGGCCAGTGCACTGAAGGCACCGAACGACATCTTTGCCTGGCCGCCAACGCTCCTGCCCTCTCCAGCGACGTTGGTGAACTTCGCCACCGCCTTCGATCAGACAGGTTTTGGTCTATTCTTCCAAAACTCTCTGTTCGTGGCCATCATATCTGCGGCGATCTCGGTCTTGATCAGCTTGATGGCAGGCTATGCACTGGCCAAGTTTCGCTTTCGAGGCGAAACCTTCTTCTTCATGCTGATCATGTCGGCTCTGATGATTCCACTGCAAATCATCCTGATACCGATTTTCATCGTGCTGAAGGATCTGGGCCTCTTGAACTCGCTTTGGGGCGTGATCCTCGCTCCGGCGGCCACCCCCTCGGGTGTGTTCATCATGCGCCAGTACATCCGCAGCATTCCCGACAGCTTGCTGGAAGCGGCACGCATCGACGGCACGCCAGAATGGCGCATCCTGTTTCGGATTATCCTGCCCCTATCCGTCCCGGCAATTGCTGCCCTTGCCGCCTTCAATTTCGTCTGGCGGTGGAACGACTATCTTTGGCCATATCTGATCATCACCGACCAGTCGAAATGGACGGTACAACTGGCGCTCGCCAATAATGTCGGCCAATGGGACATCAACTGGCCACGGCTGCTTGCGATGTCAGTGCTGTCAGTCATTCCGACGCTGGTGCTGTTCGTGAGCCTGCAACGCTATTTCATGAACGGGCTGTTGTCGGGTGCAAGCAAGGAGTAACCCTTAAGGCCCTTTCGTCAGCGAGGGTACCGGATACCAACCATCCGGCGCCTCCCTTTTTATTTCTTCCGAATTTTCCTGCCTGATGGATATGTGACATGCTTGGCGTCTGCTATTACCCCGAACACTGGCCTGAAGACATCTGGGCTGAAGATGCCAGGCGCATGGCAGAGACCGGTATAGGCGTGGTGCGGATTGCAGAATTCGGCTGGGCCCGCATGGAACTGGCCCCTGGTGTTTTCGACTGGTCCTGGCTTGATCGCGCGATAGAGACACTGGCCGCCGCCGGGCTCAAACTGGTTCTTGGCACGCCGACTGCTGCTCCGCCCCGCTGGCTTGTCGATCTGCATCCGGATATCCTTCCTGTTGATCGTAACGGACTGCCGCGGCTGTTTGGTTCGCGCCGGCACTATACGCCCGCGAGTCCCGCTTTCATCGAGGCAACGCGCCGAATCGTGACGGCCATGATGGAACGCTACGGCGAGCATCACGCCATTATTGGTTGGCAAGTGGATAACGAATTCGGTTGCGATGATACAATCTTCTCCTGGGGCAATCTCGACCGTGCACACTTTCAAGACTGGCTGAAGGCCCGCTACACGACAATCGATGCACTGAATGCGGCTTGGGGCAATGACTTCTGGTCGATGACGGTTGGCGACTTTGCGGAGGTTGAACTTCCCACGCGCCAGGTTTGCGACACCAATCCATCGAGCCAGATCGATTTCATGCGCTGCCGTTCCGATCTCTTTGTGGACTATTTCCGCTTGCAGGCCGAGATCATTCGCGCCCACGCACCAGGCCGCTTTGTCACTCATAATTTTATGGGTTTCTCTCATACCTTCGACCATTTCGAGATGGGCCGGCAGATGGATGTGGCGAGTTGGGATTCTTATCCGCTTGGGCGGATCGAAAGCCTGCCGCTGACGGACGCGGAGCGCAACCGCTTCGCCCGCACCGGCCATCCCGATGTCTCGGCTCTGCAGCACGATCTCTATCGCGCTGTGGGCAATGGCCGCTTCTGGATCATGGAACAGCAGCCAGGCCCGGTAAACTGGGCCACTTGGAACGCCGTGCCCGAACGCGGAATGGTGCGGCTGTGGACCTGGGAGGCGCTGGCGCATGGCGCCGAGGCCGTGGTCTACTTCCGGTGGCGGCAGTATCGCAAGGCGCAGGAGCAGATGCATGCAGGCCTTCTGCGTCCAGATCATATTCTGTCTCAAGGTGGCGCGGAAGCAAGCCGAGTGGCTAAGGAGATTGCATATCTCGGTCCGCTACCCGCCACAACGCCTGCGCCTGTTGCGCTCGTCTTCGATTATCAGGCGGCCTGGGTCACGCAGTTCCAGCCGCAGGGAAAGGATTTCGATTATCGCATCCTCAAACTGCGTTGGTATGAGGCCTTCCGCCGGCTGGGAATCGACGTGGACGTGGTGGAGCCCGGCACCTCCCTTTCTGGCTATAGCTTGGTGCTCGTGCCAACGCTGCCGATTGTCTCCGAGGCGGCCCTGCAGGCGTTTCAGGAAACCAACGCCCTGATATTATTCGGACCACGCACCGGCTCGAAGGACCAGAATTTCGCAATCCCCGAGAGCCTGCCACCCGGCCCTACGCTACAGGGAATTATGCCACTAAAGGTGACAGAGGTCGAAAGTATGCGGCCTGGCCTCTCTGCCGCAGTCTCCGGCACGGTTTCCGGCACCGTCACCCGTTGGCGGGATTTTCTCGAGACCGATCTAGAGGTGCTTGCCCACTTCGATGACGGCGCAACCGCACTCACCGCCGCTGGTCGCTTTCACTATCTGGCTGGCTGGCCGGAAACCGACCTGCTTGGCTCGGTTGCGCGTTATCTTTTGGCAAAGGCGGGGCTCTCGGTGGTCGACCTTCCCGAACATGTCCGGATGCGCCGCCGCGGCTCCCTCACTTTCGCGTTCAACTACGGACCGGAAAGTTATACTCTGCCGGTTGCAGCCGAACAGCTGCTGATCGGTACGCCAGAGTTGAAGCCGCACGACGTTGCCTGCTGGCGGGCGTGACAGTCAGCATCAATTCCGGGGCCATCTGGATGGCTGGAGACATCCTGACGTCGGAGTTCAGGGCGTTTCCAGCTCATCGCTTCACCGTAAAATTGGAGTGAAGAGCCCATTGAAGATGACCATACAGATGGTTCGGCTCAATTCCTCGCCTGTGGCAAACGCATTTCGCTTGGCAGTTCCTGCGGCGAAAACAGTGCGTTGTGCAACTGGTTGAGGGCGATCGCAACGGCGCCGATCAGAGTAGCTCGCGGACCAAGCGCGCTGGACTCCAGGCTGATCTGGCGGCGGGTCAGACGAGGTAGTTCGGACCGTATCAGCGACAGGAGCAAGGCGTTTCGTCCAACATTGCCACCTAGCACGATCATTTCTGGATCGATCATCGCATCGACCGAAACGATCAGAAGTGCTGCCAGCCTCGCCGTTTCCCGAATTACGGCAAGCGCTGGTTCAGCACCTGTTTCCGCCGCTTCCAGGATCTGCCTTGTGTCGGCCTCGACGCCACCGGCCGCGCGATAGCGATCAACGATACCTTTCGCGCCGATGACACTTTCGAGCGCGCCACGCTCAAGACTATCCTCACGATAGGGATCGGCGCCGATGGGCAGGTATGAAATCTCGCCAGCCGCCCCGCGCGCGCCCTTTACCAGCTTGCCGTTGACAAGCATACCAAGGCCGATACCGGTGCCAAGCGCTATGAACACAGCCGTCTCCAACCGTGCGGCGCATCCCTTCCAGGCTTCGCCGAGCACTGCGGCATTCACATCATTTTCGATGACAACTTGGCAGCCCAGTGCATCGTTGAGCTGGCGCACCACGTCAAGGCGACCCGTTTCGGCCATGTTAGGCGCCAGCGCCAGATATCCAGAAACGGGATCGACGACACCAGGCGTCGCAACAGCGGCCAGCAGTATCTTTTCGAAACCGATGCCTGCAAACTGCAGATTTTTTTGAACCAGATCATGCACGTGGCCGATCAGCGCCTCACCTGCACGCCCATCTGTCGGATGATCGCTTTCATGAACGATGGTGCCGGAAACAGAGACAATGGCGATGCGGATCGTCGTCGCCCCTAGATCCACGCCGACAGCATAGCCACTCGCTTCCGCCACCTCGTAGGTCACGGCGCTACGCCCGACCTTGCCGCTAATAATGCCGTTGACACGCACCCATCCGGATTCCTCCAGCGCGCGGATAACCTCCGACATGGTTTGCTTGGACAGACCTGTCTTCTTGGCCAGCGTTGCACGGGAGGTCGGGCCTTCTTGCAGCAGCACGTCCATGGCGGCACGCACGGAAATCTGGCGGAGAACGGGAGAAGGACTTTGGCGTAGGGTCATCAATGCGCTCTTAGGTGACTCGGTTTCAATATTTCCACTTTTCCTCATCTACAGAAATCGAGCTCATCTGCATAGGGTTCGGAGAGGTGACGAACTATCGGAGTGGGTGCGTTAGCTATATAAACCATGATGCAAGGATTCGACGACCTTCCACGGCGACAAATCTGAAAATTATATTCGGCAACTTGACGAACTATATAAAAGACAGCAAAGTGGTATCGCTACAGCCGCTTCGATGATCTGCAGCGGCGTGCCGAGAAGAATAGATCGAAGGGGTTCGCAATGGCTAGTCTCACACTAAACGGCGTGGTGAAGCGCTATGGCACGCATCCCGTTATCCACGGCGTTGAACTGACTGTCAACGACGGAGAGTTCGTTGTGCTCGTTGGTCCTTCTGGATGTGGCAAGTCCACCCTCCTGCGTATCATCGCGGGTTTGGAAGAGACCACAGCTGGTCGTGTGCTCATCGGTGAGGAGGATGTGACTGCCCTTCCACCTGGGGATCGTGGCATTGCCATGGTCTTCCAATCCTATGCGCTTTATCCACACATGACAGTTCGCCAGAACCTTTCTTTCGGGCTCGAAAACCTCAAGATGACGAAGGTGGAAATTGAGCGACGGATCATCGAGGCGGCGCGGATGCTTGCCATCGAACCGCTGCTGGAGCGTCGTCCAAAACAATTGTCCGGTGGCCAGCGCCAACGTGTCGCTATCGGCCGCGCCATCGTGCGGAATCCCAAAGTCTTCCTGTTCGACGAACCCCTGTCGAACCTCGATGCGGCGCTTCGCGTGCAGACACGTGGCGAAATCAGCCGCCTGCACAAGCGCCTCGATGCCACCATGATCTACGTGACGCATGATCAGATCGAGGCCATGACAATGGCCGATCGCATCGCGGTGCTGAATGCCGGTGTACTGGAACAGTTTGGCGCGCCACTCGATCTCTTCGATTTCCCCGTCAACAAGTTCGTTGCCGGCTTCATCGGCTCACCGCAAATGAATTTCTACGACGGAATTTTGCGAGCCGTTGGTGCCGAGAATGTCGGCGTCGAGGTCGCAGGGTTCGGTGTTGTGCAAGTCCCGGTGGATGGCTCCGCGGCTGCCGTCGGCGACAAGGTTATCCTTGGCGTACGCCCTAACCACTTCCATATGCTGAAGGAGCACTCGGATACCTATCACCGCGTTCGCGTCCGGGTCACCTATACCGAAAGCGTTGGCACGGAGACCTACATGTTTGGCAAGGTCGAAGGCTCCGAGGTTAACACGGTGCTTCACCTGCCAGACCATGTGCCTGCTGAAGAAGGCGACGTACTGAATTTTGGCATCAAGCCAGACCGCTTCCACCTCTTCGATGGCAAGACGGAACAATCACTCCCCAAGCGTCGCGCCGATGGAAGCCGCATCGTCAGCGCTGCTTGAACTCCATCCAGCGGAGAGCCGTACCGCCTCGCGTCGGCATAGTCTCCGGATCTCGGAATACTAACATGACACCGATCATCCTTGCCGACGCACCGCAGGCGGCAAATGCCGTTGCCGAGCGCATCATCGCGGTCTTGCGCGACAAGCCCGAGGCAGTGCTTGGCCTTGCCACCGGTGCCACGATGGAACCCGTTTACGCCGCGTTGGTCGCGGCGTACCTGAGCGGTCGGGTGAGTTTTTCCCGCACCACGACGTTCAACTTGGATGAATATGTCGGAATACCTCCCGATCATCCCGGAAGTTACCGCGCCACCATGAACCGGCTGTTATTCGATCACGTCGATATTGAATTGTCGCGCACCCACGTTCCAGACGGTATGGCCGCAAATCCGGAAGAGGCAGCCGAAGCCTATGAGCTTCAAATCCGTCAAGCAGGCTGCATCGACTTGCAGCTTCTTGGTATTGGACGCAACGGACATATCGGTTTCAACGAGCCTGGATCAACGCTTCAAAGCCGCACTCGCCACGTCGTCCTGCATTCCGAAACGTTGGCTGCCAACCAAGATTTCTTTGAAGATGCCGAAGTACCGCGAAGCGCGATCACCATGGGTATCGCCACGATCCTGACGGCTCGGTCCATCCTCGTGCTCGCCACCGGCAACGCCAAGCAATCAGCAGTCCGTCAGGCGCTCGCTGGCGGCTACCACTCCGATTGTCCCGCCTCTGCGCTGGCCGGCCATACCGACGTAACCTGGATCCTCGACGATGCAGCGGCGCAGAGCGCAAGGGTGGTTTGAAGGTGAGCCTCCAACCAGTCTTGAGCAATGCTCAGTCGGCCCGTCCTCCATCCGTGGCTCCTCATCGGCTAACGAGCAACACTTCTATTTGCACGTGAATATGCCTGACGAGGCGCGATCCGCTCCCATCGGGTTGAATGGCGCGGAAGTTCTGCTGATATCCCCTGGGGTGTAATGTATCCAGCGTCATCTCTTGGCCGATCAATGATCGGAGACGGCAGTGTGCCTACTGCCGTACCTTGGGTCTCTCAGTCGGCCAAGCGTCCTGCGTCAATCGCTGCCTCGATGATGGCGCGATGCTCGAGAATCGCGGCGGCGTGCATGCCAGTCCAGCCTTGCAGAAGAGATCCTCGCGCGAAGGGTGGCGAAAAATATTCGACGGAGCCTATCCAGCCCTTTTCGAGGCTGGTCTTCCACCAGCGCGTCAACGGATAATCCGCCCCCCCTACACCGTATTTCAGGCGCTGCTCGGCATAGAGGGCAGAGAGATAGGGCCAGTCAGCACCATTGTGGTATCGATAGGCGAAGGCGGACTTTGCACGGGTGTCGGCAGTACGCTTGAATGGTGGCCAAGCGCACATCACGCCCCAATCTCCATAGGGTTGGCGATCATTGTTGCGGGTTTCGAGCAACCGTGCAACGTTCTCCAGCACCGTTTGCGCCCGATCGGCGGAGACCGCATCAAAGCGCAACAGTGTCAGACTGTCGAGCGTCAGGTGATCCTCCACGAACTCGCCTTTCAGACCGTAGTCTTGATACCAGCCATCCGGCGTCAACATTGCCTCATCGAGATTGGCACGCGCCTTCTGGGCAAGTGCACGTGCCTCGTCTGACAAGTCCGCATCCAGCGCTCCTCCATGGGCGGCGATTACGTCGAGCGCCCCGATCCACAAGCCGATGTCATAGGCAACGTAGCCGTGGCGATAGACATTGTCGGCCCAGTCACGGTCGTGGCGCGGTTTGACGACGAGGCCCGTTCCGAAATGATCGAAACCCTGGTAACGGCGGAAGATCGCCGCCACCGTTTTCCAGTGGTCGGAGAGCGCCGCGGTATCGCCCGTGACGCGTATATAGTCTCCGATGGTCAGGACGAAGAAGAGAGGGCTGTCGAAGTGATCGCTCCACCAGTCTGTTGAACGAAGATGCTCCATCTTGTATTCGGCCGAATTGACGCGGAATCTCTCCCATTCCTCACCCTGCTTCGGGCCAGTGAGAATGACGGCACTCGGTGCCTCGCCATCTATCTGGATGCCAGTCGCCAGCAGGTCGATCTGGTCGCGCACCACCTGCGGTTCTAGGAAGAGCAGCGGCTGCAGTGTCCAGTAGCCGTCGCGATAATAGGTGCGGGTCGGTGCCGAATATGCCTGACCAGCGGCCAGCCCAAGAAAACGGCCATCTTCTGCGCGGCGGATCGAAGAAAGCGAGGCGTGCGTACTCTGTATGGCCATGGATCGCATCAGAGGTCCCGCAGAAGGCAGGATATCGCAACGCGCCACATGCGAGGAGCATTCGGCGATAATCTCATCGGCGGAAAGCAACAACCCGCGCTCCGCCTCTGCACGGCTAGCACCGACCGCAATCACGATGTCACCGCCCGTCCGCGTTTCAACGATAGTGAAACCCCAAGGCGTGGTGGCGATTCGACGCGCGCCTTCGTGGCGTACTTTTTCCGGCGCAGTCAGCGTGCCCCACCAGGCACAGCGTCTGGCGGGACGCACAGCCTTCAGCCGCGCGCCCCGCAAAAGAAGCGTCGGCGCCGTCTGCGCCACATGCACGGAGCGAGAGCCGGCGACTATCCGGTTTGGCGCATGGATAAAAGGACCATCCCATGCATCAAAGAAGATGTTCGCCATCTGGCCGCAACCCCAGAGGGACAGCTTCAATTGACCCTCCGGCATGAAATCGCCCTGCAGGCGCGGCGCCATGAACGCCATCTGCACCGAGTGGCGGGTCTCAACCAGTCCGTCGGGCCTCGCAAAGGCAATATCGGTCTCGGTCATCCAAGGTCTCCTCAGAAAGCTCAGGCAGCGGCGGCGGTTCGCGCCGCGGCCAGATGGGAAGCGAGCATCACGGCGCCGATGAGACCAGCCTGAACACCAAAGCGACTTGGTTCGACGGGGCAATCGAACGGAAGAAGCGGGACAAGATGATGGCGCAGGCGTTCGAGAAAGATTGGCTGCGCACCAATGCCGCCGCCAACCACGATGCGGGCAGGATCGATCAGCGCTTGAACTGCGGCAAGGCCGAGCGAGGCATCGCGCGCTACGACATCGATTGCTTCTAACGCGGACGCATCGCCGGCAATCGCACGGGTAAACAGACCGGCAACACTTTCGCTGCCCAGTTTAAAGCGCTGGCGGATACCAGTCGTGCCGACCAGATCCTCGAACAGGCCGCTTGCGGATGTGGGCGCTGATGCATGCGGTTGAGCACCCACAGGCAGATAAGAGATCTCACCTGCGCGACCGAAAGCGCCACGCGCCAACGCGCCATTGACGACCAGACCCATGCCGACGCCTGTGCCGAAAGAGATGAAGACGATCGAAGCAACGTCGTGTCCAGCAACGCTCTTGGCTTCCCCATAAGCTGCCAAGTTGACATCGTTTTCTACCGCGATCGGGCACGACAGGCGTTCGCCGACAAGGGCGGCAAGCGGCCGGTCGACTGGCAGCGCGAGGTTCGGTGAAAGCGACCCAAGTCCGGTTTGCGGTGATATTGCGCTTGGAACACCGATCATGACCTGTGCGATGTCATCGACGGTAACACCTGACTCACGTGCCAAAGCCATCGCCATCTCAGTTATTTGGTCGAGAACATGTGCATTTGGTCCGTGGCGCGTCGGCTCTTCGCGCGACGCAAGTATGTTGCCTTCGGCGTCGGCAAGCCCTGCTAGAAGTTTTGTTCCACCCAGATCGATTCCGATCACGAGGCGATTTTTCAGCATTTGATCAAACGCGCTCGCCTGCTTCACGCCTAACGTCTGCGCGGTCTTGGAAGCGTTCAAAACGGTACTCGCGAACGCGATATCCAGTGGCATGAACGACGCTCCTTTTATTTGTTCGGTACGTTGACGAATTTATTAAGCGGTGTTGCCTACACATGTCAAGTTGGCGCTCTATGGAGGGAAAGCCTATGTTTCGTTGAGGCGGGTGATAACCCGCTCACGGTGCCAAATATAAAGCCCGGAACCAATCAGAATCAGCGCGCCGGCAAACGTCCAGACAGTTGGGATGTCGCCAAAGAAAACGTAGCCGAGGATGAGGACGGCGAGAAACTGGAAATATTGTAGCGGAGCGAGAAAGCTTGCTGGCGCGAAACGGTGTGCCTGAATATAGAAATAATGACTGATCGCACCGAAGAAGCCCGCGCCGAAGAGCGCGAGCCAGGTGTACGCATCGCTCGGCCAAATGAAGACGAAGGGCAATATCGGCGTCAAAATAAGCGCCGGGAGAGCCGCCATGATAAGAAGCATGCTGCCTGCCGATTCTGTTCCCGCCAGCCTCCTCGTCATGATGGAATAGCCAGCGCCTATAATAACGGACAGCAGGACGATGCCAAAAGCGGGGTCAAGAGCACCGGGCTGGGGCCGCGTAATGACGAGCACACCGATGAAACTGAGGCCAATCGCCGTCCACCGGTAGCGCCCCACCTTTTCGCCCAGCCACACGATTGACAGTAGTGTGACGAAGGCTGGACCGGTGAACTGGATCGACAACGTCTCAGCGATCTGGAGTTGGCTGAGGGCGACGAAATTGAGGCCGGTGCAAACGATCTGAATGAGCGCCCGCATCATCTGCAGGCGAGGCTGCTTTGTCAGCCATGCCTCCGGCGCCTTCCATGGATTGAGTACCACCGCCACGAGCATGAAATGGATGGCGAACCGGAACCAGACCGTCTCGATAGCGGGCAGTTCTCGGCTGGCGAACTTGGCGCAGCTGTCGAGGCAGGCAAACAACGTAACGGCTACCAGCATCATCACCGCTGCCCGGCCCTTGTTGGCGCCGCGCCCGTCGGAGCTGACAATCAGGGTTTCTGTTTTTGCGGAAGATGAAGATGGTGAGAGAAAGGCCATAACGGTAACCTTGGGTTAATAATGAGACTCCCATCCGCTTACATAACATAAATTCTTATTTCGTCACCCTGTCGAACTAATATAACTTACCCACAAATCTTCCTTTAAATTTTGCTAGGGTGCGTCACGAATTTTTCGATAGCCCGCGCCGACAGGGCATGTTGGCGGCGGCAAGCTTTCGGTGCATCACGCGTGGATTGAAGGGCGGATGGCACAGAATGGCGAACTGACACTGGACGAGCTTTGCGTGGAACTCTGCGGATCTGGCGTTATCGTCCATCGCCCCAGTGTCGGACGGCTTCTTCAAAGGCTGGACCTGAGCCATAAAAAAAGCCTGATGGCCAGCGAGCAGCAGCGCCCCGGGGTCGCGCGGGCGCGTGAACTGTGGACCGGGCGGCGACAGCCTTTCTTCAACAAGGCATTGGCACGACTGGTTTTTATTGACGAGACGTCTACGAACACAAAGCTGACGAAGCAAACAGGCTGATTCCCCGAGGCCAGCGATATCGAACGAACGCTCCCTTTGAGTCGTGGAAATCCCAAACGTTCATCGCCGTGCTGCAATCCCATGGAATGTTTGCCCCCTGGATTGTCGACAGGCCGATGAATATGACCGCGATAAATGCGAGACGCCCGGCTTCCATCCTCACCTCGATGCAGGCGTTTCAGGAACACAGTGCCGGTCTGAATGAGCGGCATAGAACCGAGTTTGCCGGCCGGGTCAGGGCGGGAGAGTTCAGGGATAGAGCTGAGGAGCTGGCATATCTTGAACGCTTCCGTGCCGTACTCGCCGTGAGCGTCCGGTGAGCGGACTTTCGGTCAGCATCGCTCAATTCTGTCTTGAGCGATTTGTCGGTTCGGGAGCGAACTATCACGCCGCCTCGTTCAATTCTTTTAGCGATGACCACCGCCAAGGCAAAAGCTCTTCGAGGCGATCGGTGGGGTGATCCTGGATCCGGGCCAGGACATCGGTCAGATACGCCTCCGGATTGTGGCCATGAAGCTTTGCGGTTTCGATGATGCTCAGGATATTTGCGATGCGCTCACCACCCTTGTCGGAGCCCGCAAACAACCAGTTTTTGCGGCCAATTCCCAGTGGTCGCATGGCACGCTCAGCTATGTTCTTGTCGATTTCAACCCGGCCGTCATCAAGATAGACGCTCAATGCTGCCCATCGTGACAGCGCATACCGCATAGCTCCCGCCAGCCTCTGTTTCTGTGGCAGTGTTGTCTGGACATCCTCGATCCACTCTTTCAGCTCGGCCAGGATGGGTTTAGCATGCTACTGGCGCAAATCCCGCCTCTCGTCAGGCAACATGCCACGGATACGATCCTCGATATCGTAGAGAGCACCAATGCGCGACAGCGCTTCCTGCGCGATCGGTGATGGCTTGAGTTTGATCACGTCATGGAATTTGCGGCGTACATGCGCCATGCAGGCAGCCTCGATGATCTGATTGCCGTACAGCTTGTTGTAGCCAGCATAGCCGTCCGCGTGCATCACGCCACTGAAGTTGGAAAGATGTTCGGCCGGGTGCCCCCCCTTGCGGTCAGGGCTGTAATAATAAGCGATCGCTCCGGGCCTGGGGTCTTGATAGCCGCGCCCATCGAAGACGTAGACCCAGACCCTCCCGGTCTTGGTCTTTCCTCGTCCAGGGTCGAGAACATCGACCGGAGTGTCGTCGGTATGGATCCGATCGACGGCCGCGATATGCGCTCTGATCAGCAAAATCAGGGGGCCGAGCAAAGCCGATGCACGCCCCATCCAGTCGGCCATCACGGAACGGGAGATATCTATCCCAAGCCGATCGTACATCTCCGACAGTCGGTAAAGTGGGATGTGATCGTCGAATTTGGCGACCATGATATGGGCAAGCAATCCGGGACCGGGTTTGCCGCGCTCGATCGGTAGGGTCGGCATCTTGCCAGACACCGATGTGTCGCAGTCCTTGCAAACGAAGCGCTTTTCGACATGGCGAACAATCTTCACGGATGCCGGCATATGCTCCATGACCTGGACCACCTTATCAGGTGCTTTCAGGAACGATGTCCCGCCGCAGGTCGGGCAATTGCACCGCGCCGGATAGATCCGCTCTTCTGTCGGCAGCCCATCCGGCAAAGGTCTGCGCCTTGGCTTTTCGCAGGCATCTTCCAGCTCCGGCAGAGGTGTCCTTCCAGAGCGAACCTCAGCCTCGGCGCGGGACGCTTCAATCTCCTCGAGCATCAGTTCGAATTGTTCGATCTTGCGGTCTATTTTCTCGGACGAGGCCCCATGCTGTCGATGTCGCAGCAACTCCAACTGCGCGCGCAAAATGTCGATTATGGTATCGCGCTTGGTAACTTCCGCGTCTTGTCGCTCGAGTTTCGCCGCCTGTTCAGCAACCAATGCACGCAGTGCAGATAGCTCGTCCTGACCCTGTGGCGGCGTTGTTTCCATACCCAAAAATGTAACTGATTTGGCCCTCTAGCGCCAGTATTACCCCTGACACCCCCTGCAAAATAACACTTTCAGCCCGTGCGATGAGGCGCTGACGTCCATGTCGGTCGCCGCCAATCGATCCCCTCGACGAGCATCGACAACTGAGCCTGCGTCAGATGCACAACGCCATCTTTGACTGCCGGCCATGGGAAGTATCCGCGTTCCAAAACCTTGTAAAACAGGCAAACCCCCTGGCCGTCCCACCATAAAAGCTTGATCCGGTCGGCACGCCTGCCGCGGAACCCGAAGATCGCTCCAGAACCAGGCGCTTGTCTGATCACTCCCTCGACCAGTGCAGACAAACCGTCGATCCCGCGACGCATGTCAGTCACTCCGCAAGCCAGATAAACCTGTACGTTCCCTGACGGCCCGATCGTGCCGCTTCAACACAAGCGATCAACGATGCCAAAGTCTTTCGCTCGATCTTTGCCGGTACCTTCAGGCTGCGACCGTTGCGCAGCGAGATCCGTACAAACGTTTCCGGGGACACAGTGGATGGCACGTGCCGCGAAGGATCGTTGTCAACAAGACGAACCGGCAAGAACGACGGCGAGTCATCTCGACCGTAGAGAGTTCTGCGCCAGACCCTAATTTGCGATGGATGAACGTCATGCCGACGTGCCACATCGCAGACACGCACGTCTGGCTGAGCCGCTTCCGCCAGGATGGCCAGCTTCACCTCCAACGGCCAGCGCCGCCTGCGTTCAATGCCTGAAATAATCTCCATGCGAGCCATGCCAACATCTAAGATCCCGATCTAATCCCAGCATTAATGCCGGTACTAACGCAAGATCATCGCCTGGATGGCTCAGTTCGTGAAATGTGTTGGCCGGACGCACACGTTCAAACATGGGTCAATTCTCGATGGAAATATCCTATGCTACCGGGTCAGTTCTCAGTGGCAATCAACAACGCCGAGGCGGAGGCTGAATGGAAGCTGTTACAAGTTTCAGTGGTTGCGGGGGCAGGATTTGAACCTGCGGCCTTCAGGTTATGAGCCTGACGAGCTACCGGGCTGCTCCACCCCGCGTTACCAGGTTTTTGCACTTGCAAAAACCGACACAGCAAACCCTTGGGTTTGCGTTCCTACCCGACTTTTGCCTTGGCAAAATGTCGTTTTCTCCGGGTTTTTGCGTTTGCAAAAACCGACAAAGCAAACCTTTGGGTTTGCGTCTCTACCCGACTTTTGCGTTAGCAAAATGTCGTTTTGGTCTGGTTTTTGCCGAAGGCAACATACCGTTGTTTGCACTCAAGTGGCTGACCATGTGCCTTATGAGTTATGCCGCTCGAACGACAAAAGGCCGCTTTGAGCGGCCCTTTTGTATCGGCTGGGCCGAAGGAGTGTGTTGAGAAGACTGTTTGTGTGATGCGTTGCGTTTTGCAGACCTGGCAGCGACCTACTCTCCCGCGTCTTAAGACGGAGTACCATTGGCGCTGGGGCGTTTCACGGCCGTGTTCGGAATGGGAACGGGTGCAGCCGCCCCGCAATAACCACCAGGTCGGCAAAACGCAACATATGATCCATGCTTTGCATGGATCATATGATTGCTTGTTTAATTGGTGTGCCTTGTCCTGTTCGCTTGACGCTCACAGGGGACACCAATTGGCCATACGGTACCCTCTCATATGAGGCACCGTCTGATCCAAGCGACCACAGACCCATGTTTTCACATGGAAACTGTTGTTTCGAGAAGCTGGAGAGCTCAAGGCTCTATTTAACTTACACGTCTTTCTGTGACCCGTCCGGAGCGCTTTGCGCGTCAGGACAGAACAGTTGATGTTTATCTTCGATAAACATGAACATAATCAATGGGAACGAAGAAGTCGATCGAGCTATTAGTAACGGTAAGCTTCATGCATTGCTGCACTTCCACACCCGTCCTATCAACGTGGTCGTCTTCCACGGCTCTGATAGGGAACACTCGTTTTCAGGTTGGTTTCCCGCTTAGATGCCTTC